>NC_009523.1:1820454-2123863 GCF_000016665.1 Roseiflexus sp. RS-1 | reverse complement strand
CCGGATTCCTCGAACAGTACGGACCAGAACGCATCCGCGACGCTCCGATCGCCGAATCCGGCATTGTCGGCATCGCCATTGGCGCAGCAATGGTCGGCATGCGCCCGATCGCCGAAATTATGTCGGTGAATTTTTCACTGCTGGCGTTCGATATGCTCTTCAACCACGCCGCCAAGATCTACAGCATGTTCGGCGGCCAGATGACGGTGCCGATGGTGCTGCGCACGACTAACGGCTGGACGCAACTTTCCGCCACCCACTCGCAGTCGTTCGATGTCTACTTTGCCCATATGCCGGGTCTCAAGGTCGTTGCGCCAGCGACGCCCTACGATATGAAGGGAATGCTGAAGGCGGCGATCGAGGACCCCGATCCGGTGGTGTTCATCGAGCATACCTTGATGTACACCGTCAAGGGTGAGGTACCAGAGGAGAGTTATACGGTTCCGCTGGGCAAAGCGCGTCTGGCGCGCGAAGGGCGCGATATGACCGTCGTCACCTATTCGCGCATGGTGCACCTCTCGCAGCAGGCAGCCGACATTCTTGCCCGCGATGGCATCGAGGTCGAAATCGTTGATCTGCGCACGTTGCGTCCGCTCGATATGAGTGTGGCGATCGAAAGTTTCAAGAAAACCAACCGCGCTGTCGTCGTAACCGAAGACTGGCAATCGTTCGGCACGAGCGCGGAAATTGCGGCGCGCCTGTATGAATATGGCTTCGATTATCTCGACGCGCCAATTGCGCGGGTCAACTTCCGCGAAGTGCCCATGCCTTACTCGAAGAATCTGGAGTTGCAGACCGTGGTGACTGTCGATCGGATCGTGCATGCGATCCGCAAGACGCTGTCGTAGTGGAGAAGTATATGCCTGACATTACTATGCCCAAGATGGGCTTCGATATGCAGGAGGGCACGATCGTTCGCTGGCTGAAAAAGCCGGGTGACGCGGTGCGCCGCGGCGAACCGATTGCCGAAATCGAGACCGATAAGGTGACGATCGAAATCGAGGCGTTCGAGTCTGGCACTCTGACGGAGATTGTCGTTCAGGAAGGGCAGTCTGCGCCGGTCAATGCGGTCATCGCCCGGCTCGACGGCGGGAATGGTTCGCAGGCGCCTGTACCGGTCGCCGCTGCGCCAGCAGTTCCCCCGCCTGCGGAGGTGTCGCCTCCGCCTGCGCCGCTTCCCGAAACACCGGCGCCTCTGGCAGAGCCTCCGGCGGACATTGGTGACATCCGCGCATCCCCGCTGGCGCGTCGGCTGGCGCGTGAGTACGGCATCGACCTTCGCCAGGTGCGCGGCAGTGGTCCGGCAGGGCGAATCGTAAAGGAAGATATTGAGGCGTACCTGAGCGCTCGCGGCGGTGCACCCGCCCCCACGCCGGTCAGTGCGCCCCCGCCCGCTCCCGCAGCGGTCAGCGCACCCCCGCCCGCTCCCGCAGCGGTCAGCGCACCCCCGCCCGCTCCCGCAGCGGTCAGCGCACCCCCGCCCGCTCCCGCAGCGGTCAGCGCACCCCCGCCCGCTCCCGCAGCGGTCAGTGTGGCGCAACCCACAGCGGGCGCCGTTGTACCGTTGAGCAATATGCGCAAAACGATTTCGCGCCGGATGATCCAGAGCTGGCAGCAGTTCCCCCATATTTTCGTCTCGATCGAGGTTGATATGGGCGCGGCGCTCGCTCTGCGCGCCCAGGCGAATGCCGGACGCCCCAGAGAGGATCAGATCTCGGTCAACGATATGGTGGTCAAGGCATGCGCTGTCGCGCTCCTGGCATTCCCGAACCTGAACGCTTCCTACAGCGATGATGGGATCATCCTGCACCCGACTGTGAACATCGCCATCGCGGTGGCGCTGGAGAGCGGACTGATGGCGCCGGTCGTCGCCAACTGCCAGGATCGGTCGCTCGGATCAATCGCGCGTGAAACCAAACGAATCGTTGCGCTGGCGCGCGAGGGGAAGATCACCCCCGACCTGCTCCAGGGGGGCACATTTACGGTCAGCAATCTGGGAATGTACGGCATTCCCGAATTCACCTCGATCATCACCCCGCCACAGGCGGCGAGTCTGGCAGTCGGCGCCATTCGCCGCACCCCGGCGTTCAAGGACGACAGCGACGAAGTTGTGGCAAAGCACCTGATGATGCTGACCCTCTCGGCGGATCACCGGGTCACCGATGGCGCCGAAGTTGCCCGGTTTCTCAACGACGTCAAACGACTGCTCGAACAGCCGCTGGCGCTACTGGTCGGTTAGAGGCGGGATCGATAGAGGGAGGGAGAGACGTTGCGGTGCAGCGTCTCTCTTTTCGTGCCCGGTTGTCGCTACGGAACCTGCATGGTCTCCAGCGCCCGCACAATGTCGGTCATCGACAGAATGCCGACGGGCCAGAAGCGCCCGTCATTCCGCTCTTCGACCACCACAAGCCGGTGGATATGGTTGCGGTTGAGCAGCTGAATAGCGCGCTCAAGTTCCATTTCCGGCATACAGGTGATCACGCTCCGGGTCATAATTTCGCCGACCGGACCGCGCATCACGTTCTCAAACGATGACCCCTCCTTCCACGCGCGCAACAGGTCGGTCTGCGACACGATGCCAGCCAGGTAACCAGGACCATCGACCACGACCAGCGCGTGGATGCGATGCTTCTGCATCAGTTCGATGGCTTCCTCGACCGGCGTTTCGACCCGACACGAAATGACGCCGTAGTGCATCACATCACTGACTCGTTTATGTTCCACGTGAGTCTCCCTTTCCCCGCACGGCTGCCGCTGGCGAACCTCAGCGTTCACCGCTCCTGCGCCGTGCGTTCGATGGCTTCTTCCTGCGTGGCGCAGCGAACGCCGCCCGCGCTTATATATCCTATCACACGCGCCGGGTTGCCAGCGACGATAGCATGGGCGGGCACATCGCGCGTGACGACCGCGCCAGCGCCGCACAATGCCCACTCCCCGACAGTCACCCCGGTGACGATGATCGCCCCTGCTCCGATCGAGGCGCCACGCCGGATGAGCGTTCGCCCCACCACCCAATCTGCGGCGCCTTTGAGCGACCCGTCTGGATTGATGGCGCGCGGGATGCGATCATTGGTGATCACAACGTGGGGACCGATAAAAACTCCATCTTCAACAGTGAGACCGTGGTAGAGCGAGGAGTTGTTCTGAATTTTGACGTGATCGCCGATGACCACCTCGAAATCGATATAGACATTCTTGCCGACGATGCACCCCTTGCCCAGCCTGGCGCGTTCACGAATCTGCGCGCCATGCCAGACGCGCGTTCCCTCGCCAATCTCCGCCTGCGGCGATACGTCGGCGGTTGGATGAATGAATGCCATACGATACTCCCGAATCGTTTCCGGTGTAGCGTCGCCATCGAACGGGTGACGGCGGTTCATGTCTCTTCAACAGCCGCGAGAATATGGTCAATCGCCACCCGCCCCTGCGATGCGACGGCAATCGCAACGACATCGATGCGCCATGGCGTATCTGCCGGAAGGTCATGGGCTGCAAGAAACAGGCAGGCAAGCATCATCAAACGCGCACGCTTGGCGCCGGTGATCGATCCGGCCGCCATTCCCGGATCGACACCCCGACGCGTGCGCACTTCCACGAACGCCAGCACACCGTCACGTTGTGCCACAATGTCGATCTCGCCAGCCGCGCAGCGCCATTTTTGCGCCACAACCTGGTACCCATGCTGCGCCAGGTACGCGACTGCCACCGCTTCGCCCCAATCACCGAGACGCCTGCGCCGCTCAGCCATGCCGCCTCATGGATAAATGCCGCGGATGCGGGTGGCCTCGGCAACGCGATTAACGGCGATCAGGTAGGCGGCAGTTCGCATATGAACGCGACGCTCGTGCGCGACACGCAGCACATGGTTGAACGCGCCCACCATGACGCGCTCGAGTTGGGCGTTGACTTCGCGTTCGGTCCAGAAGAACTCCTGCAATCCCTGCACCCATTCAAAATAACTGACCGTCACACCGCCAGCGCCAGCCAGGATATCCGGGATGACGAACACTCCGCGATCATACAGGATCGCATCGGCATCGGGAGTCGTTGGTCCGTTGGCGGCTTCGCCGATGATCCGCGCACGGATCCGGTCGGCGTTACGCGCCGTGATCTGCGAGTGAATCGCCGCCGGCACCAGAATATCGCACGGCAGTTCAAGCAATTCCGCATTCGTGACCTGATCGGCTTCCGGGAAACCGGCGACTGTGCCGGTGCGCTGCTTGTGGGCAATGACCGACGCCAGCGGCAAGCCGTTCCGGCGATAAATGCCGCCCTTGCTGTCCGACACGGCAACGATGGTCGCCCCCATTTCCTCCAGCAGACGCGCACAGGTGGCGCCAACATTGCCGAACCCCTGAATGACGATCCGCGCGCCAGCGATCGGGAAACTCAGCGCCTCGGCGGCTTCGCGCAGTACATACGACAACCCGCGCGCAGTCGCCTCACGCCGCCCATAGGAACCGCCGATATCGATCGGCTTGCCGGTGACGACCGCAGGAACCGTGTGCCCGCTATGCATCGAGTAGGTATCCATGATCCAGGCCATGATCTGCGGATTCGTGCCAATGTCCGGCGCCGGAATATCACGATCAGGACTGATCAGAATGCTGATTTCAGATGTATAGCGGCGGGTCAGCCGCTCGAGTTCACCCATCGACAGCGTGCGCGGATCGACAACCACCGCGCCTTTTGCACCGCCGTAGGGAATATTGACCGTCGCGCACTTCCATGTCATCCACATGCTCAGTGCGCGCACATCATCGATCGTGACCTGCGGATGGTAGCGAATGCCCCCCTTTGCCGGACCGCGTGTAATGTTGTGATGGACACGGTACCCGACGAACGTTTCGATCCGACCATCATCCATCTTGACCGGAAACGTCACCGTCAGTTCGCGTTGCGGAACTCGCAGGATGCGGCGGAGACCGGGTTCGAGTTGCAAGAGATCGGCTGCAATGTCGAACTGGCGCTGCGCGCTGGCGAGCGCGCTTTCCTGCTCCATAGTCATACTTCCTGTCCTCCTCGTTGAGCGTACTGTATCAGGACGACATCGTCCGCCTGTGCCACACGTTGCGTAGTATAGCACGATAGATGCGGGTGGCGGAAGATATGCAAAGTTAAGAGTTGTGAAACCAGAGCATGCTGTCCTGTTACGGAATGTTCACCCGGCGGCGCACACAGCGCACCGGATGACGCTTGTGGTATGATACTCCAGCACTGATACGATAATAAGCGATAGAGATATGTTGCGATGGTTGCCAGTTCTGCTTACGATATTGCGCGCGTGCTGATCGAGGCGGGCGCGGTGCTCATTCGCCCTTATCAGCCATTCACGTTCGCTTCCGGTCTCCGCTCGCCGATCTACTGCGATAACCGTATTCTGCTCGGCGATGTGGCAGCGCGCCGCATTGTGATCCGCAGTTTCGCCGCACACTGCACCGACGCCAGCGTTGTGTCCGGTCCGGCGACCGGCGGCATCCCGTGGGTTGCGTGGGTTGCAGAGATGAACGGCATACCGATGGCGTATGTCCGCAGCGCTGCAAAAGGGCATGGACGCGGGCGTCAGATCGAAGGCGCAGCGGTTGGCGGTCAGCGGATCGTTCTGCTGGAAGACACCGTCAGCACCGGCGAGAGCGCGCTCCAGGCAGCCGCAGCGATCCGCGCCGAAGGCGGCGTTGTGATGCGCTGTGTCTGTATTTTCACCTGGGGATGGCGTGAGACGACGGCGCGTTTTGCAGCGACAGACCTTGATCTTGTAGCGCTGGCAACCCTCGCCGACGTGCTCGAAGTCGCCCAGCACACCGGGCGCCTGACAGCGGACGAGCGTACCATGATCGAGGCATGGGCGATCAACCCCCAGGGCTGGTCGCCGCCGTCGGATGGATAGGCGCAGGTTGCCAGCAATGGAATCCACGAATGTCGCAAGCTCAGCACCGGCGATCAGGCATGACCATGCACCAGCGCTCCCGGTCGTCTGGCAATCGCGCTGGGGTCTCCCGATCGGGTATGCTGTCTCATCGGAAGCGCTGGCACTCGAACTTCTCTCGCGCGGCGTTGAACTGATGTATCGCCCGACACCCTGGCATATGCCGGGGGTGATCCGCCACCCGGCGCTGCGTGCAGCGGCGGCGCGCACGCCACGCGATGATGCGATCCAGGTCAGCTACGATCAGGCCGATCTGTTCTTCACTGAACATCCAGGGTACAAAATCGGATACACCATGCTGGAAGTCGATGGTCTGCCGCGCGAATGGGTCGCCGCATGCAACGCGATGGACGAAATCTGGACGCCAGGCCGCTGGGGGGCGACAGTGTTTGCCGATGCTGGCGTCACACGCCCGATTGTTGTGATGCCGCTGGGGTACGATCCGGCGCGTTTTCGTCCCGATGGACCGGCGCGTCGCATTGCCGGGCGATTCACCTTCCTGTCGATCTTCGAATGGGGTGAGCGCAAAGCGCCGGAGGTGTTGTTGCGCGCCTATGCAGCAGCGTTCACGCGACGCGATGATGTGCTGCTGGTGTTGCGCGTAAACAATTTCGATGCAGACGTCGATGTCGCCCGACAGATCGCTGCGCTCCGGCTGCCTGCCGATGCGCCGCCCATCGTTGTGATCTACAACCGTCAGATCAGCGACGATAGCCTGGGATCGCTCTACCGCAGCGCCGACTGTTTCGTGTTGCCGACTCGTGGTGAGGGATGGGGATTGCCCATTCTCGAAGCGATGGCGTGCGGGTTGCCGGTGATCGCCACCGACTGGAGCGGCCAGACCGAATTCTTCCACAGCGGGGTCGGCTACCCATTGCGTGTACGCCGACTGGTCGCCGCCAATGCCAAATGCCCCTACTATCTGGGATGGCGCTGGGCAGACCCGGATGAGGAGCACCTGATTGCGCTTATGCGCTATGTCTATGAACACCCTGGCGAAGCGCGACAGGTTGGCGCACGTGCGGCGCAGGAAGCAGCGGCGCGCTGGACGTGGGCGCACGCAGCAGAGCGGATCCATGCACGGCTGCTGGCAGTGGCAGCACCGGTTTGACGCTGTGCGTAATGTCGATTACACTTAGCGTTACTCCCGAAACGTGCGTTGTTGTGTACAGGAAGAACTGCTGGTAAAGGAGGCTGTCTATGATGCCGCCACGAGCATTTCTCATGCCGGCGCAGGTTCTCATCGGCTCAGGCGCGGTTGAACAGGTCGGCGCCGAGTGTCAGAAGCGCGGTTGGAAGAAAGCCCTGATCGTTTCCGACAAAATCATGCTTGGGCTGGGGCTGGTCGGCAAAGTCGAGCAGTATCTTGCCGAGAGCGGAATCGCCAGCACGGTGTACGCCGGCGTCAACACCGAACCGGTGGTGGAATACGTTCAGGAAGGCTTGCAGACGTATCGGGAAGGCAACTGCGACTTCGTCGTCGCGGTTGGCGGCGGCAGCCCCATCGACACAGCCAAAGCCATCGCAGTGCTGGTGACCAATCCCGGTTCCATCGAGCAGTACAAGGGTATCGGGAAAATCGCCGCACCCGGCGTGCCGGTCGTGGCTATCCCCACCACAGCCGGCACCGGCAGCGAAGCGACGGTCTACACCGTCATCACCGACCAGAAGACCGATGTCAAGATGTTGATCGGCAGCCCGTATCTCATGCCGACCATCGCCATTGTCGATCCCATGCTGACGGTGTCGTCGCCGCAGAGCGTGACAGCGGCGACCGGAGTCGATGCGCTGGTGCACGCTATCGAAGCGTATGTGTCGGTCAAGCGTCAACCGATGACCGACATTTTCTGTCTGTCGGCAATCCGGCTGATTTCCCAGAATATTCGCCAGGCATGGGCAAACGGCAACAACATCGAAGCGCGTGAGCAGATGATGCTCGGCGCCTTCCAGGCGGGAGTCGCATTCAGCAACTCGTCGGTTGCGCTGGTTCACGGGATGTCGCGCCCGATCGGCGCGCACTTCCATATCGCGCATGGCGTTTCTAACGCGGCGCTGCTGGCAGCCGTCACCGAGTTCAGTCTGATCGGCGACCCGGTGCGCTATGCGCAGATTGCCGAAGCGATGGGCGAACCGATTCAGGGTCTCTCGGTCATGGAGGCTGCGGATCGCGTCGTGCACGCCATCCGCCGTCTGGTCAGCGATATCCGCATCCCATCGCTGAAGCAACTGGGGGTCGAGCGTGAACGCCTGATCGAACTCGCGCCTTCGATGGCAGATGCAGCCATCGATAGCGGCAGCCCGGCGAACAACCCGCGCAAGCCAACCAGGCAAGAGATTATCGATCTGTATATCAAGGCATACGATCAGGAGTGAACAGCGCGTGACCGTCCCAGGGCGGCGCTGAGTCTCGTCAGGTATGGCTTCCGCAACAAACCCCTCGCACTCCGAACCGGGCGCTGCGGGAACGGATGACGCGGCGGCAGTACGTTATGCGCCGCCGCGTTTCAATCTGATCCTCGATGCAGTGATGGTGATCGCGGTCGCAATCACGTCGTTCGTTTTCCTCAACCGCCCTCTGGACACGCAGCATCTGGTGATCATCGGCGCCAGTGATCGCGGCATCGCAACGGGATTCCATGGAGCAGAGATCAGTCAGGCGGACGGGCGCCCCTTCCGGTGGACAACCGCAGAAGCAACGGTTCGACTGCCAGCGCACGGTGTGACCGACCACCTGCTGATGTTGCGCCTGGCTGCGCCGACGGGTGTCGCCCCCTCTATGCCGCAAGCGGTTGCGGTCGATCTGAACCGCACTCATCTGGCAACTCTGCCGGTTCTGCCAGCGCCGCGCGTCTATCGACTGCTGGCGCCGCACCATCGGATCGCTATCGCCGGGAATGACATCACGCTCCGCACTGCCACCACGCGCGTACCCGGTGATCGACGTGATCTGGGTGTGGTTGCGTTTGCAGTAACATGTGCAGCGCTCAACGAAACCGCCTGGTTGCCGTCTGTGCAGGCGGCAGCAGTGACCGGCGCTGCCTGGGCGCTGTTGATTGCGCTCCGATCATCCGGCATTGGCGCGCTGCGATGGATTGTTGTTGCACTATTCACACTGATCAGCCTGAGCATGCGCCATTCCGATCTGCGCTTTGCCCATCGTTGGGAAGCATTGCTGCTGACCCTGGGGCTGGCAACGGTCTTCGCCCTCTTCCTCTTAATTACTGCGCGATGGAAAGGTTCCGAAGCAAGCGTTGAACGTTCAACGTTCAACGCTCACCATTTAGCCTTTCCCTTGATCACCACCGGCGTCGCGACCCTTCTCGCTGTGCTGCTCCTTGCACCGCTCACTCCCGATCCTGCACGCTTCGTCCCCGGTCCGCCCGGCGATAACCTGGAGTACGTCTGGAAACTCCAGTGGTTCGCCGACGCGATTGCCGAGCGGCGATCACCGACCTTCGTTCCATACCTGTTCTATCCCACCGGATACGAACTGGCATATTCCGAGTTGACGCCCGCCCACACGCTTCTGGGTCTACCGCTGACATTGCTTGCAGGATCGACGCTCACATACAATGTTCTGATCGTCATATCGTTCGTCCTGACAACACTTTTGACCGCATTGCTGGCAGAGCGTCTGGGCGCCGGGCGACTGGGCGCATTTGCAGCAGGTATTGGCGTTGGTTTCTGCCTGTGGCGATACCAGCATACTCTGGGGCAGATGAACATGATCGGTACGCAGTGGACGGTTCTTGCACTCTATGGACTGGAAGGCTTCATCAGGCGGCGAAGCTCCTCTGATGCAGCGCTGATGGGAACAGGCGTCGCACTGGCGGCGTGGTCGTCGTGGTACTACGGACCGACGCTGTGGCTGATCATGGCGCTCTGGTTGCTGATGCGCTGGCCCTGGAAGGAAACGCGCTCGCTACGAACGGCAGGTCCGGCGGCGCTGACGGCGCCGCTCGTCGCACTGGCGCTGATCGCACCCTATGCCCAACCGACCATCCAGGCGCTGCGCGGCGGCGACACCCGTCACGAGTACACTTCGCTTCTGTCCCTTTCCGCGCGTCCGCTCGACTACCTGACTCCCAGCCGATACCACGCGACCTGGGGCGCGTGGTCGGCGCAGATTGCGCCCGATACCGCCGGCGCACAACTCGTGGCGCCAGGGTTTGCGCTGCTGGCGCTGGCGGGCGTTGGGGCATGGCGCTGGCGACGAAGCCCAATCACGTGGACGCTATTGATCATCGCAGGGGTCTGTTTTGTGTTGAGCCTGGGACCGGAGTTGCGTCTCGGCGACCGGACGATCCCGCTCCCGGCGCTCCTGGCATATGAGCATATACCGGTGCTGCGCAGCATCCGCGCCTGGTCACGCATGGCATTCTACGTCCAGATATGCGTCGGTCTGCTGGCAGCCCTCGGTTTGACCGGTTTTGCGCAGTGGCGTCGAGCGTGGCAGGCGCTGGGGGTGGTTGCGGTCTGCGGTGTTCTGCTGGAAGTCGCTCACGCCGCTCCATGGAGCGCATCGACCGCACCACGACCGGTTGATCGCTGGCTGGCGACCCAACCGGGATCCGGCGCAACGCTTCAGGTCCCTGATTCTTTCTCCGGTGCGATCGAGTACTACGCCCTTTTCTCGAAACGTCCAAGTCTGACGGGCTATGGCACATTCGAGCCGGCTGGCGCGACAGCCGACCTGGTATGGCTGCGCGAGTTTCCATCCGAACGCGCCCTGACAACCCTCCGGCGATTAGGGGGCGAGTATATCCTGGTGCGCCGCAATGCTATGGACCGTGAGCGGCCCGGATGGCGCGAACGCGCTACGCAGCAACCGGAACTCGCGCAGGTCTATGAGGATGATGAGTTTACTGTGTATCGCATTGTGACAGGACCACACCCATGAACGACGGTAAGCCACACCCTGAACCGATCTTCCTCGTCCCGCCTGGACCGGACGATGAACCACTGGCGGCGCAGATCGCGCGCGCGTTGAACGAACGTCGCTCCGCGCCTGATGGCCTGCCATTGCTGACCGATGTTGCGCAGGGCGACCCGTACCTGGCGGAGCAACTCGCAGCGCTGCACGCCATGTGGGAAATCCAACCGCAACCGCCACGCGGGTTGCTCGACCGGCTGCGGCGGCGCATTGCCTGGTGGCTGCTCGAACCGGAATTGCGCCAGATCAATGCGGTTCATGCCACCCTCACCCGCCTGATCGACAGTCTGATCGTCCTGGCAGATCGCGAGCGCGCAGCACGACGACGAATAGAAGAGCACATATATTAACACGAGTTAACAAAAATCTTACAAGAACTTTACAGCCAGCGCACCCAATCATCTCGACCCGCACGCTAGAATCACAACTGCTCCGGGAAGTATGTAATCTGCACTACACACCCAAGCAACCGCCAGGGGCATCTATTCTGATTCTAGAAAGGGAGAAAGCTGTTATGGGTGGACGCGACGAACAGGACAAACTGATCGTCCGGTCGGTCGATGGCAAGGGTGAGCACTTCGAAGACATTCTGGAACAGCATCTGAGCCGCCGTTCTTTCCTCAAGACTGCCGCGGTTACTTCAGGGCTGGTAGTCGCCGCCACAGCGATGGGCGTTGATGTTGCTACAGCGCAAACGCGCCCGGCGCCGATGCTGCCAAAGTTCCGCAAAGTTTCGCCAACCGCACCAGAAGTAGATGAGATTGCCGTACCAGACGGGTACTATGCAGCAACGCTCATCCGCTGGGGTGAGCCGATCTTCGCCGATGCGCCGGAGTTCGACGTCTGGACGCAGACGAAGGAAAAGCAGGAGAAGCAGTTCGGCTACAACTGCGACTATATCGGCTATTTCCCGTTGCCGTCGTACACCTCGAACAATTCGACGCGCGGTTTGCTGGTCGTCAACCACGAATATACCAACCCCGAACTGATGTTCCCCGGCTACGATGTCGAGAACCCCAACCCTACGAAGACGCAGGTCGATGTCGAACTGGCAGCGCATGGCGTAACGGTTATCGAAGTCGCGCGCGGTCGCGATGGTCGCTGGAATGTAGTGCGCAATTCGCCCTATAACCGCCGACTGACTGGCTACACGCCGATGACCATCAGCGGTCCGGCAGCCGACCATGAATGGATGAAGACGAGTGCTGACCCGACGGGGCGCAACATTCTCGGCACGCTGAATAACTGCGCTGGCGGCAAGACGCCGTGGGGCACAGTGCTGACCGCCGAGGAGAACTTCCACCAGTATTTCGCCAACCTGCGCGGGTTGCGGGATGGCGACTATCGCAAGGCGATCCACGCACGCTACGGGATGCCGACTGGCGCATCCGAGCGCAGGTGGGAGAACTTCTATGATCGCTTCGATGTCGCCAAAGAACCGAATGAAGGGTTCCGCTTCGGCTGGATCGTCGAGTTCGACCCCTACAATCCTAAATCAGTGCCGGTGAAGCGCACCTGGCTGGGGCGCTTCCGCCACGAGGCGGCGACGATTGTGATCGCGCCCAGCGGTCAGGTTGTGGCGTACTCCGGCGACGATGCACGCGGCGAGTATGTCTACAAGTTCGTCTCGAACGGGCGCTACAACCCGCGCAACCGTGAGGCGAACTTCAACCTCCTCGACGATGGCATGCTGTACGTTGCGCGCTTCAACGCGGACGGCACCGGCGAGTGGCTGCCGCTGAAGCACGGCTTCGGTCCGCTGAACGAGGGCAACGGTTTCATGTCGCAGGGAGACGTGCTGATCAAGACGCGCAACGCTGCCGACGCGCTTGGCGCAACCAAGATGGACCGGCCGGAGGACATCGAAACCAACCCGGTCAACAAGAAGGTCTACATCATCCTGACGAACAACAGCCAGCGCGGCGTCGGCAGCGGTCCGCCGGTCGATGCTGCCAACCCGCGCGCGAACAACCGCGCTGGTCACATTATCGAACTGACCGAGGAAGGGAACAACCACGCAGCAACTCGCTTCACCTGGAACATCTTCATCCTGGCAGGTTTGCCGACCGACGAGTCGACCTACTTCGCCGGGTACGACAAGAGCAAGGTCAGCCCTATCGCCACGCCGGACAACATTGTCTTCGACCTTGCTGGCAACGCCTGGGTCGCTACCGACGGCGCCCCCAGCGCGATCAAACTGAACGATGGTCTGTTCGCCATTCCGGTCGCCGGTTCGGAGCGCGGCCACGTCCAACAATTTTTCTCGTCGGTGGCGGGAAGCGAGGTGTGCGGTCCGGAGTTCACGCCCGATAACCGCACGCTGTTCCTGGCAATCCAGCATCCGGGCGAGGGTGGCACATTCGAGAAGCCGATCAGCACCTGGCCCGACCGTCAGGGTCTGCCGCGCCCAAGCGTGATCACCATTCAGGCGTTCGACAACCGCCGCATTGGTCAGTAGTTGCAGTCAGGCGCATATACAGCAGCACAAAGGGGGGAACAGAGTGTTCCCCCCTTGTTTGTGGCAAGGCAGTATGCAACACGACGGCGTGATTGCGCTGGCGCTTGCCTGGCAGTGTTCCCCCCTTGTTTGTGGCAAGGCAGTATGCAACTCCTGCCATAGCTTATGTATATGCGTATTTTCGCCACACATCGTGGCGTTCGAGTTCACCAAGGAGCGCAAAAGCGACATACTGCGGCTGGCGAGGAATGGTCAGCAGGGTCATGCCGGCTTCTTCCGGCGTGCGCCCACCTTTGCGGTGATTGCAGTCGCGACAGGCAGTCACCACATTTTCCCAGGTTGTCTCACCGCCACGGGAACGCGGCACCACGTGGTCGACCGTCAGGTGAGCGCGACCAGGCTGCGCACCGCAGTACTGACACGTCTCCCGGTCGCGCAGCAGGATACTGCGCCGTGAACAGGGGAGACGCATGCGACGAGGGATGCGGATATATCGCACCAGCCTGATAACCAGCGGAACTTCGAGGGAGATGCCGCGCGCGCGAAGACGCTGCTGGGCAGCTTCGACCAGCTCTGCTTTATCCTGCAGCAAGAGAACGATCGCGCGACGAACAGAAATAAACTGTAGCGGCTCGTAGCTTGCGTTGAGAACAAGAACTCGTTGCCCCAAGCCTTTCCCCCTTTCCAGAAGCTGCAAAGCCAACTCACTGCGCTCTGGCGAAGGGGGAATGACCCTACGCTCGAGCGCGTATGACATCAGCGGCGCTCGCAGAGAGCACCACCCTGAAGGAGCGTGTGACGCATCGCCGGGCAACAGTGCAAACAATAGCAGAATCTCCGACGATCGCTGCGCATAGTGCGCATCGGTCGATTTCGGTATGCGTCCTGTCGCTGTTGTGTCGAAACGTCACGTTTGATAAACCCTTAATAATGACGCTATTTCGTGCAGTCATAACGCCTGACTGTCGTACTTATAGAATACACGACATTTATGGCATCTGTCAAATATGAGGATACGAGCGCTATGGTATAATCACGCGCCAGAAATCGATCCTGCACGAGGATTGCATGTGGCAAATGATTATCGGCAACGATCCGGAAACGGTACGACAGCGCGCGAGCGCATTGCAGCACGCCGGCGTGCACGGCGCACCACCAGTTGGACCACGTTTGCGCTGGCAATTGGAGCGCTGGCGCTGCTGGCGCTTTTGACCGCTGGCGTCATGGCGCTGCGTCAGGCCGGTCGCGTCCTGGAGCGCCTCGAACAGGAAGATCCACGCCAGCGCGCAACGACTGCTCCATTGCCGCTTCCAACCACGCTCCAACCCTCGAACCACGACGCAACCGTTGCGGCAACGGCTCCCGCAACGTCCGACCAACCCTCAACACAGTTGTTGAGCCGTCCTTTTACCGTGCTGCTGCTCGGGGTTGATCGTCGCCCAAACCCCGAAGAGGGGGTGCGCAGCGACACGCTGATCCTGGTGCGGGTCGATCCGCAGGCGCGCACTGCCAGTATGCTCTCGATCCCACGCGACTCAGTCGCGCCGATCCCACACCTCGGTTGGGCAAAGATCAACGCTGCCTATGGATACGGGTACGCCAACGCTGCCGCGCTCTATGGCGCAGCAACCGATCCATCGGCGGCTGGCGGCGCACTCGCAGCTGAAGCAGTCGAGCAATTCCTCGGCGTCACGGTCGACTACATCGCACAGGTCGATTTTCGCGGCTTTGAGCGACTCGTCGATACGGTCGGCGGTGTGCTGATTGACGTACCGGCGCCGATCCTCGATGCAGAATATCCCACCGAAAACTATGGCGTTGAGCGGATCTATATTCCAGCGGGTCTGCAAGTGCTCGATGGGCGCATGGCGCTGATCTACGCCCGCACGCGCCATGGCAGCAGTGATTTCGAGCGGGGCAGGCGGCAGCAGCAGGTGTTGCGCGCGCTCCTCGATCAGGTGCGCGCCCGTGGATTGCTCGATAACGCAGCGCTGCTCCCACGCTGGATCGAGGTCGTCAGCGAACATGTGCGCACTACCCTGCCGGTCTCCGATCTGCGCGCGGCAGCGGAACTGGCGGCGCTGGCGCGCGATCTCGATGGCAATCGCATTTTGCAACTCTCAATCAATCCGAACGATGTGGCAATCGACCGCGAGGACGGCTCGGATATTTACTGGAACCCGACCGATCTGGCGGCGCTGGTGGCGCGCTGGAAGGCTGGACCAGACCTGAGCGTTGCACCATCGATTACGAGTCTGCCGACCCAGGCGGCTGCACCTGATTCGCCGCCGCTCGACCCGGCGCAACCAACGCCCACCCTGCTCCCCGCCGTCGCCGAGCCGGACACGGTTGTCCAGGTGCTCAACGGCGCCCGTGTCGAAGGGATCGCCGGACGTGTGAGCGCTTTCCTTGCAGATCGCGGGTTTATCATTGCCGATCCGGCGACTGTCACCCGCATCTATGAACACACGGTGATCATCGACTACAGCGGACGACCGGAAACACGCCGCCGCCTGGCGGAGGCGCTGGGTATCGAAGCGCGCTACGTCCTGGCGACGGCGCCGCCTGATGCGCCGCCGCCGGGATATAATGTCGATATTGTCGTGGTTATCGGGCGTGATTACCGCCAGGAGTGGCTGAGCAACGATGGGAGGTGAAGAAACGCATGACAACACTGCAACTGGCGATACCGTATCTCGAAAGCGGCGACCGGCTCACGCGGGCGGAGTTCGAGCGACGCTACAACGCTATGCCGGATGGCTTCAAAGCCGAACTGATCGAAGGAGTTGTCTCCGTGGCTTCCCCCGTTCGCTTCGCAACTCACAGCGAACCGCACAGTCGGATTATCACGCTCCTTGGCGTCTATGCAGCGGCAACTCCCGGCGTCCGTGTCGGCAATAACGCAACCGTGCGGCTCGACTGGGAGAATGAACTCCAACCTGACGGGCTGTTGCGCCTCGAAAACGGCACATCAACCATCGACGCCGATGGCTACGTTTGCGGACCGCTGGAGTTCGTCGCTGAAATTGCTGGAAGTAGCGCTGCGCAGGACATGCACGCCAAACTGCGCGTCTACCGTCGCGCCGGCGTGCAGGAATATCTGGTGTGGCTGGTCTTCGAGGAGCGCATTGTCTGGTTCACACTCGACGAAGGCGAGTACCGTCAGATACCCGCCGACCCCGACCATATCACGCGCAGCCGCATCTTTCCCGGTCTCTGGTTCGACCTGCCCGCGCTTCTGCGCGGCGATATGGCAACCGCACTTGCGGCGCTGCAGCAGGGGATCGCCGCTGCCGACCACGCCGCTTTTGTCATCCGCCTGCGATCCGGTGAGTGAACGACACACTTATGACCATTCATACGCCCGACTGGGTCAAACACGCTGTTTTCTATCAGATTTTTCCCGACCGTTTCGCCTGGAGCGCCCGGGTCGCCAAACCGAACAACCTCCAGCCCTGGGACAGCCCTCCAACACCAGAAGGGTACAAAGGCGGCGATCTGTTGGGCGTCGTCGAACGGCTGGATTACCTGCAGGATCTGGGGATCACGGCGATCTACTTCACGCCGATCTTCCAGTCCGCCTCGAACCATCGGTACCACACCCACGACTACTATCAGGTCGATCCGATGCTCGGCGGCAACCGGGCATTCCGTGAGTTGCTGGAAGCGTGCCACCGGCGCGGCATGCGCGTCGTGCTCGATGGCGTCTTCAATCACGCCAGCCGCGGCTTTTTCCAGTTCAACGACATTCTCGAAAACGGACCCCACTCCGCGTACCTGGACTGGTTCTTCATCGAGGGATGGCCCCTGCATCCGTATGATGGCGCGCGCCCGGCAAACTATCGCGCGTGGTTCAACAACCGGGCGCTGCCAAAGTTCAACACCGACAACCCGCAGGTGCGCGAGTTTCTCATGCAGGTCGCCGAGCACTGGATCCGCCAGGGCATCGACGGCTGGCGACTGGATGTGCCGTTCGAGATCACGACCGAAGGGTTCTGGCAGGAATTCCGCCAGCGGGTGAAAGCCATCAACCCTGAAGCCTACATCGTCGGCGAGGTATGGCGCGATGCGCGCCAGTGGTTGCAGGGCGACCAGTTCGATGGCGTGATGAACTATCTCTTCGCCGGACCGACGATTGCCTACGCCGCCGGACCGCGCGTCGATCCGGCGCAGGTGGTCGGAAGGGATTATGTCACATCACCGCCGCTGACCGGTGCCGAGTATGCGCGGGTGATCGACGACGTGGTGACTCTCTACGACTGGGAGATCCAACTGACGCAGCTGAACCTGTTCGACAGCCACGACACGGCGCGCCTGCTGACCATCGCGCGCGGCGACCGCAGCAGTGTGCGCCTGGCGACGATCCTGCTCATGACCTTTCCCGGAGCGCCGTCGGTGTTCTACGGAGACGAAATCGGACTGGAGGGAGGCGTCGATCCGGATGCCCGTCGCACGATGCCGTGGGATCGCCCGGAAACCTGGGATATGGCGGCGCTGGCGTACCACAAGCGCCTGATCGAACTGCGTCACACACTGCCAGCGCTGCGCACCGGCACATTCCATACGCTCTACGCCGATGACGCTGTGTTCGCCTTTGCGCGCAAACTGGAAAACCAGACGGTGATTGTCGTGGTCAACAATGATGATCAACCGCGCCGCGTCTCCATCCCGGTCGCCGGTATGCTTCCCGACGGGCACGACCTGATTGCTCGCTACGGCAACTACCGCAACCGTATCATTCATGGTACACTTGAAGTACAGGCGCCGGCTCGCGATGGACTGATCCTGGCATGACATTCGACCTCAACCGGTTCCGTGCGACACTCGATGCCGCGCATGTGCGCAATGACGACCCGACCACGCTGGTGTTCGACAACTACCTGCGCTGGAAGGGTGTGCCCGCATTTCTTGTACGTCCGGTTTTCAAGAATGACGCGCCGCCAGCCGAAGTGTTCGTGTCACCCCACTTTACGGTGCTGGTATACCGGGCAAACCCGCTCTATACGACGCTCTGCACCCTCGGCGCCAGTTACCGCACCATTCCCTTCAGCCGCGCCAGTTTCGGCGATGAGCGCGGCGTGCGTTACGAGTACATCATGCATGCTGCGCCGTCGCACGAACAGCAGGTCGCCCAACTCCTGGCGCTGATAGCCGAATACCCGTTCATCCATACCATCGAGATCGGACCCGGATATATTCTGCCTGTTGGTGAACCGGTTGTGCCGGGATCGTCGATGGAGTACCTCTACTTCACTTACCCGTATCTTGATGATGGTCGATTGTACGAAAGCGATCCCTGGGGTCAGATTGAACGTCCCGACCTGTTGATCCAGATGCTGTGGGTGCTGCCGATCTATCGATCCGAAGCACAGTTTATTCGCACAAACGGCATGGAGGCATTCGAGCAGCGCTTGCAGGAACGTCATTCACGCATCTACGACGCTTACGATATGCTGCGTTTGCCGGTTGTGGAGCACGTACCATGACACAGCGCCAGGTTGTCACTGCCCTGCTGATTATCCAGATCTTTGGAACAATATTGCTGGCGACCGGTCAGGTGCTGCGCGATGCCTCCAGCATTATTCTGCCGATGAGCATTGCCATCGCAATCCTGCTGATCGTCTTGCTGTGGGCATACCGGCGCGGGTGGGAACCGGCGCGCATGATCGACATCGTGATTGTGACGGTTGCGGTTGGCATCGCCACACCTGACGAGTTCGTCGTGCAACGTCAGGCGCTGATTGCGCTTGTGCCGATGGCGCTGGCGCAGGTGCTTGGCGGGCCCCGCTGGGTGGTCGGCAGCGCGCTGGGGATGCTCGCCATTTTCACCCTGCGCGCCGGATCAGAGCATGGTTTCGTGACCACCTACACCGCCGATCTGCGCACAATTGCCATCTTTATCTTCATTGTCGCCAGCATGGCGCTGAGTCGCATCATCGCCGATACCGCCGTGCGCAACGCGATGAAGCAGCAACAACGGGCTGAAGAGGCGTTTGCGCGCATCGAGACGCAGGCGCAGACCCTTCAGGAACAAACGCAGGCGCTGCAAGCGCAGAATCAGCGCCAGCAACGGTTGCTCGATCTCGTAGCGCAACTGGAAACCCCGGCAATCCTGCTGGCAGAGGGAGTGCTGCTGGCGCCGGTCGTCGGACCGATCGATGATCAACGGGCGCAATCGTTCGTCGGGCGGTTGCTCGAAGCTGCCAGCCTCCAGCGGGCGCGCCTGGTGATTATTGACATCGCTGGCGCCTCGAATGTGGACAGCCGCGCGGCTGCGCTGCTGGGGCAGGCGGTGCAGGCGCTGCGCCTGATCGGATGCCAGGTGGCAATCAGCGGCATCTCGGCAGAACTGGCGCACACCCTGGTGACTGCCGGCATCTCCTTCAATGGCGTACCCACGGTGCGCACCCCGCGCGAAGCAATCGAACACTTCCAGATACTGATCGAATTGTCTTGATAAGAAAACAGTAACACGTTTTCCCCCGTCTGGCAAGCATCTGTGAAACCACAAACGCGATCAGCACCCTGTGCCACTATCAACTGCCTCAGACGCTGGCATAACACGGTAACACGGTTGCGGAGTCGCTACCAGAAATTAATCTCTTTCATCTTGTCTGTATGCAAAATCTTGCATATACTGCCGCTATGCGATCACATGAGACAACATTCATTTCTGAGGCGCTCATCTTCAAGGCGTTGATGCATCCAACGCGGATTGCGCTTCTGGAAGCGCTCCGCGAAGGTGAGCAGTGCGTCTGTCGTCTCGAAGAGGCGTTCGCCATGCCGCAGGCGTACATCTCGCAGCAACTGGCAGTCCTGCGCCGGGTCGGGCTGATCGCCGACCGCCGCAGAGGGGTGAACATTTTCTACCGCATTGCGAAGCCGGAAGTGCTCCAGATGATCGACCTGGCGCGCACGATGGTGAACAGCGATGCGCACAGCATCAGTGCAGGAACGCTCTCCGCCTGCACGTGCGCACGACGTACTGATCGCATATCGACCGTTCTCGATAGCACTGAGTAGCAAGGAGGTCTCGGATGGTCTCGGTCAAGATTCTTGGGTCGGGTTGCGCCAATTGCAAACGTCTCGAAGCGGTTGTGGCAAAAGTGATCGCCGAACGCGGCATCGATGCCGCAATTGAAAAAGTGACCGACTATGCGCACATGATGCGCTGGAACATTCTGCAAACCCCCGGTCTGGTCATCAACGACACGCTGGTCTCCGCTGGCCGCATTCCCAGCGAGTCCGAAATCACCGCCTGGCTGACGCAACATTGAGCGTTCGTCGCGGCATTGCCGGGCGCTGCGACCACGCAGAAGCCCTGCCACTGGAGTGGCGCCACGTATGGCGACAAGGATGCAGGGAGATTTTTGTCCTTTTTACGTGAGGTTCTTCGTTATGGCACAGGTTCTTACATCACCGGCAGAACACGCGAGAGCCGCAGATCGTCGCGCCTGGTTGATGGTGGCCGGAGCGGCGGTTGTCTGGCTCGTGGCGTACAGGAGCATCCAACCGCTGGCAAACTGGCTGACCTATGGGTTGATCGGTCTTCAACCAGGATCGCACCTGGGAGAGTCGGTCGCCTTCTTTCTCTACGATGTTCCCAAGATCCTGCTCCTGCTCAGCGGTATGATTTTCGTTATCTCGACAGTCCGTTCCTTTTTCAGCCCTGAACGAACGCGTGCGTTGCTTACCGGGAAGCGTGAGGGGGTCGGCAACCTGTTGGCAGCGAGCCTTGGCGTGGTGACGCCGTTCTGTTCCTGTTCCGCCGTGCCGCTCTTTATCGGTTTCGTTGAAGCGGGCATTCCGCTGGGTGTCACCTTTTCGTTTCTCATCGCCGCCCCAATGGTGAATGAAGTCGCTCTGGTGATGCTCTTCGGTCTCTTCGGCTGGCAGATCGCGGCGCTCTACATGGCAGCGGGGTTGGCGATTGCCGTGGCGTCGGGAATGGTCATTGGGCGTTTGCAGATGGAACGGTACGTAGAGGACTTCGTCTGGCAGATCCGATCCGGCGGCGGAGCAGTTGCCGCCACCGACCCGACATGGTCGCAACGCTTCGCGCTTGCCTGGCAAAGCACGCGCGAGATTGTCGGGCGGGTCTGGCTGTATGTCATCATTGGCATTGCCGTCGGCGCCGGCATTCATGGCTACGTGCCGGAACAGGCGATGGCCGACATTATGGGACGCGAAGCGTGGTGGTCGGTTCCGGCGGCAGTGCTGCTGGGGGTCCCGCTCTATGCGAATGCCGCTGGTGTGATGCCGGTCATTCAGGCGCTGATTGCGAAAGGCGCAGCGCTCGGAACGGCGCTGGCGTTCATGATGGCTGTCGTCGCCCTGAGTCTGCCGGAGATGATCATTCTCCGACGGGTGCTCAAGCCGCGCCTGATCATCACCTTCATCGGCATCACAGCGGCGGGCATTGTTGCTATCGGGTATCTGTTCAACCTGGTGATCTGAGCGGCAGTTGCGGCGGGAAGATCCGGGTGCGCCTGGAGCACAAGACGCGCACGATGACGCTGGCGCTGCGTTCGACCGAAACAGGTACACCGTCGTTGCCGCATCCCATCGCTCTGTCCGCCCAACCGCGCCCGTGAGCCAGCCGACCACGCCTGGCTCACGGGACGCACCGTGAATGCGACGAGCGCTACACCGCCTCTCCCTGCGGCAGACCGGCAATCACCAGTTCGGCGGTCGCCAGGTTGGTGGCCAGCGGCACATTGTAGAGATTGCACACCCGCAGCAACCCCTGAATATCCGGCTCGTGCGGATGGGCGTAGAGCGGGTCGACCAGGAAAATGACCCCATCGATCTCACCCTGGGCAACCCGCGCTGCGATCTGCGCATCGCCACCCATCGGTCCCGACAGCATTCGTTCGACCTCCAGGCGCGTCGCTCGCGCGATTCGCTCCCCGGTCGTTCCGGTGGCGATCAGGCGACACCCGGCAAGCGCATCGCGGTGGCGTAACGTAAAGAGCACGATGTCGTCCTTTTTGCGGTCATGCGCAATCAGCGCCAGCGTTGGTCGTCGTCCGATCACGACTCACTCCCTCGACAAACCCGATGAAACCGCCAGTATCATACACCACTCAGGTTGCAGCAACGACGCTGTAATCTCAAGCCCTGGAAACACCCCGGCGTTCGCGGTATGCTCATGGCAGAAACTATCTGTTGTAGGACACTGCCGTGATAACCCGTCGCCAGTTTCTTAAAGTATTGATCGCCACATGTGCGACTGCCGCCGCTGGATCAACCGGTCGAGCCAGTGAACGTTCAGCATACCAGGTCTATCTGCCGCTGGTTCAGGCGTCCGCCGCAGCACCGCCCGAACCGACCGAACCGCCCCTTCCGCCCACGCCGGTTCCACCGCCCGATGACGATCTTCCACCCATCCTCGATGATGCACCGATTGTCGGTCGAGCAACCGGTACGGCAGAGATGGCGATCGCCTGGTTGACGCCGCGCGCCGATTCCGGTTATACCCCCTTCGATATTGGCGTCATTGTCCAGGCATACCGCTCCATCGGCGACGCAGCCGGCATAGACTGGTTTCTGGCGCTGGCACAGATGGCGCACGAAACGGGTCACCTGACCAGTTTCTGGAGTCTGCGCCCGCAGCGCAACCCGGCGGGTATCGGCGTCACCGGCGAGTGGCGCAGCGATCCGCCGCCCGATCCGAGTGGATGGGCGTACAATACGCAGCGGCAACGCTGGGAACGCGGCATCAGTTTCCCGACATGGGTTGACCATGCTATCCCGGCCCACCTGGGGCGGTTGCTGGCATACGCCCTCACCGATGCACAGGCGAACGAGACGCAACGCGCGCTGATCGCCACGGCGCTTGCAGTCCGACCACTCCCCTCCCATCTGCGGGGCATCGCTCCGACAATTCCCGGTCTCAACGGTCGATGGGCATCACCCGGTACGACCTATGGACAGTCGATCATTGCGCTTGCACGGCGGATGCGGTACGGACCGGCAAGCATCGAGGGGGAGGAAGGTTAAAAACCCGGCTCTCAGTCCTCAGTTCTCAGTCCTCAGTTCTCAGTCCTCAGTTCTCAGTTCCCGGTTCTCAGTTCTCAGCCCTCATCCGCAACGCATGGTATACTACGTCGCAACGACCAGAATGACACGGAGCAAGCGCCATGAACGATGCCTCGTTGCGACGTGAGATCACCGACCTCGCCTGTGACCTGATTGCCTTTGAGTCGACTGCCGACCATCCATCAGAATTGAAGGCAGCGATTGATTATGTCGAGCAATACGCCCGTCAGATCGACGGAGTATTGATCCGGCGATACGAGGTTGAACAGAAGCCAGGTCTGATGGTGACGCTGCGCGACACGCACACGCCAGCGCTTCTGCTCAACGGACACCTCGATGTGGTCGCTGCGCGTGCAGAGCAATACCGTCCCGTTGTGCGCGACGGGCGCATCTACGGTCGCGGCAGTCAGGATATGAAAGGCGCATGCGCTGTGCTCATGCGGCTGATGAAAGACCTGGCTGCGGCGCCCCAACCGCCCGACGTTGGCTTTATGTATGTCACTGATGAGGAGATCGGCGGCTTCCACGGAACGAGTTATCTGCTGGAGCAGGGGTGGCGCACCCGCTTCTTCATCGCTGCGGAACCGACCGACCTCAACATCTGCTATGCAGCAAAAGGCATGGTGCGGTTCGATGTCACACTCCATGGCAAACCGGCGCACGGTTCGCGTCCGTGGGATGGAGTCAACCCGATCCTGCTGCTGCGCGACGGGTTGCAGGCGCTCGAACGACGCTTCCCCACCCCCACGGAAGCAGTCTGGGCAACGACCGCCGTGCCGACCGTAGTGCGTGGCGGCGAGACGCTCAACCGCATTCCTGAGACCGTCACCCTCTCGCTCGATATTCGCCACATTCCTGAAGAAACCCCTGACGAGATCGAAGCTGCTGTGCGCGCCTGTTTCCCCGGCGCGACTGTGGTTCGCAACAGCAACGGCGGCATCCCGCTGCTGACCGACCCCAACGACCCGCACCTTGCGCGCCTTGCTGCCAGCGTCGAGCGCATCACCGGGCGCCAGCCAGCATTCTACCGTGAGCATTACGGTTCAGACGCCCGGTTCTACAGCGGCGCTGGCATTCCGGCGATCTGTTTCGGACCGGTGGGCGCCGGATTGCACTCCGATGAAGAGTGGGTCGATATTGCCAGTCTGGAGCGCCTCTACCGGATTCTGTACGATTTCGCACGGGTGGCGGCTCATGAAGATCAGGAATAGCAACCGGTATTCACCCGGTAGCCCGGCGGCTCATGACGTTCTGTTCGTGGGGCTTCAACATATCGCGTGCATCCCCTCCGCGAACGCACGATGCAACGCCTCAACCACGAGCGCCTGCCAGGGATCCAGGTCTGGCGGAGGCGCGATGGTCGTCTCATCCCACCCATGGGCAACCACAATCGCCTGATCGCGCAGGAAGAGTGCGCTGCCCCCTGCTGCACGATGCGCCCGCAGCACCGCATGCTCCGAGCGGGCTATCAGGATCAACGGGCACGGCGCATAGTCAGCGAGCGCCAGGATCGACGGATCATCGGCATTGAGAATCCCGCGCCCGCCCGGCGCCGTCACCAGCAGTGCAACGCCCAACGCACGCGCCAGATCGTCACGGCTCCCGGCTTCAGATACCAGCGCATCCGGCAGATCGATCAATGCACTGACCAGGCAGTGCTCGACCGGCAATCCGCGCCGCAGCAGATCGAACGGATCCAGGTCCAGGATCACCATTTCAGCCTGCGGATCCGTCAAGCAAGCGCGTGCTGCGTCGAATGACGCCGACAGGGCGCTGACCGTTCTACCCCGTCGTTCTGCCACTTGAGCGGCAAAGATGCCTGCGGTTGACGCCGGGGCGCTGCCGGAAATGACGACCACCGGAACGCTCCCCAGACGATCCCAGGGAACTGCCGCACTCAGCGGCGATGACGCGAAGGGTGGCGCGCTGGCGCCGGCATCGGATGGACGCGGATTCGACTCGCTTTTGTGAAACAATGCTGGATCAAGCGTGTAACCACGCGCACCGTAGCCGATCTGAATCAGACCATCACGCCGCGTAAAAGCCGGGATCCGCCGCGCCGACGCTTCGGCGATCAGTTGCAGCGCCTGGATCGGCAGGGCTTCAGCCCGGCGTTTCTTCTGCAAATCCCACAGACGCCCGTCCGCATCCCACTCCTCATCACCGGCATCGCGCGCGTTGAGCAGCGCCACGACATAGCGCAGCATCTCTGCGCCAATCGCCGGCATCGGTGTCACGAAGAACGCTTCATGCCAGACCTCACCCTCTGCAACACGGCTATCGATATGCGGGGCAGCGATCACCAGACCGATACGCTGTGCAGCGTCTTTGAGCGCCGCGCGCAATGCCAGACTATAGTCGCGCCCGGCGCGGAGATGCGCCAGGACGCCAGGGCGTGGATCGAAACGATTGGGACCGTCAAACGTCGCCAGGGTGCAGATGTCAATTGTCATACATCTCTCCGCAACAACTGACAACATGGTACCAGCCTGGCGCGTCACACGCAAAAAAGGGGCGATGTCCAGGACATCGCCCCTTCGGACCTCATCCTGTCAGCGCACAAGCAGCGGCAGGAATACCCGATACTCTGGCGTCGAAGCAACCTCGCGCGTCACCGTGATCCGCACCTCGACCGGCGCCGACTGCGCCTCGCCGTCAGAGGCAGCGATCTGGAACACATCCTCGCCGATGAAATCCGAACGCGGCGTGTAGGTGTACGACCCGTCCGGGTTGAGGCTCAGCGTTCCGCCAGCGGGCGAACTGATCAGCACCGCCGTCAGCGGATCGCCGTCAGGGTCGCTCGCCCCCTCCAGCACCCCCGGCGCCGGCACAGTCAACGGGCGCAGGTTAGTCGTCGTTGCGCTGCTCCCCCGCGCCGTCGGCGGACGATTTTCCTTGCGCACCGTGATCCGCACCTCGACCGGCGCCGACTGCGCCTCACCGTCAGAGGCGGCGATCTGGAACACATCCTCGCCGATGAAATCCGAACGCGGCGTGTAGGTGTACGACCCGTCCGGGTTGAGGCTCAGCGTTCCGCCAGCGGGCGGACTGATCAGCACCGCCGTCAGCGGATCGCCGTCAGGGTCGCTCGCCCCCTCCAGCACCCCCGGCGCTGGCACAGTCAACGGGCGCAGGTTAGTCGTCGTTGCGCTGCTCCCCCGCGCCGTCGGCGGACGATTTTCCTTGCGCACCGTGATCCGCACCTCGACCGGCGCCGACTGCGCCTCACCGTCAGAGGCGGCGATCTGGAACACATCCTCGCCGATGAAATCCGAACGCGGCGTGTAGGTGTACGACCCGTCCGGGTTGAGGTTCAGCGTTCCGCCAGCGGGCGGACTGATCAGCACCGCCGTCAGCGGATCGCCATCCGGGTCGCTTGCCCCTTCCAGCACCCCCGGCGCCGGCACAGTCAACGGGCGCAGGTTGGTCGTCGTTGCGCTGCTCCCCCGCGCCGTCGGCGGCTGATTGGGGGAAACCAGGATGGTCACCGTCGTTGGCGGGGCGCTGAGCCGCCCATCGCTCGCCGTATAGGTGAAGACGTCGGCGCCGACGAAGCCTTCATTTGGAACATAGATGAAGGAACCGTCGCTGTTGAACGTGAGTGTGCCGTTCTGCGGCTCACCGGTCAGTGTCACCTGGAACGGATCGCCATCGCCGTCGCTGTCATTGGCGCGCACGCCGGGCGCTGGCACATTCAGCGTCTGACCAGGGCGAACGCTGTAGGTCTCTCCCGGCGCCCACGGCGCAAGGTTCGGCGCCAGGCGCTCACCCCGCCCGACGGTCGCTGCCAGATCACGGTAACGCCCCTCGATCTCGCGCCCCACAGCGCTATCGAATGTCAATGGCGCATTATCGATGAACCCAAGCGAGAAACGGCGTTGATTTCGCAGTTCCGGGCGCAACGTCTGCGACGACCCGTCCCATTCGCGCCGACCGAAACCGAAGACAGTCATGCCATTCTGCCAGCCGGAGGAGTCATTCTGATAGCGATACATCTCAATCGTCGTGTCGGTATCATCATGGTGCGCCAGCCACAGCGCCCGTCCGCCCTGAGACGGTTCACCGGCACGGAAGTAGACCCACTCCGGACCGTTGATGTCGGCATGGAAGCGTTCGTTGAAGGAGAAACTGGGATCGACGGCGATACCAGACAATCCATCGCCGCGCACCCAGCGGTCGCCCTCATTGAGCGTTCCGCCTGGCGTCCCTTCGTACAGCCACCAGTAGAGGAACGGATTTGAACCGCGCGGCTCTCTGGGCAGCACCAACATCCGCACACTGTTGGGGAAGAACTCCCACACTGCCTCCCACTGCCCATTGCTGCTCACCGAGCGCACGATAGTGCGCAGCGTTCCTTCCCGTTCGATGGTCGTCGATGATCGCTGGTTCGTACCGGGTTCGTTCCCCTGAAGCGGACCTGACGCGCTCGGAATGGGGAACACATTGTAGTATCCGGGATGGAAGACCGGACCGACGTTCGGAATACCGCGGTACGCGCCTGCCGAGTCGGCTGCCGGATTGTACGAAATCCAGTCCGCATTCGAGCGATCAAACATGCTGATAAGCGCGCCACCGTTGAGCGAGTAATAGAACGTAGCGTTGCGCTGACCATCAGACGTGCGCGTCTCGATAACAGTTGCCAGGTCACGCTGATAGATCAGCGTCGGCGTGACGACCACCGTCAGCGGCGTGAATGTCGGCGGCGCAAAGCGCCCCTGCGTCTCGAAGTAGACATAGAAACGACGGGTTGTGTTTGCCTCGGTGCGTCCGCGTAACAGCACCAGCAGCGTTCCGCGCGCATTGGTCGTCGGATTGTAGGCGCTCACCGGATCGAACTGATAGACGACATTCGGATCAATCACATTACCGCCTGCGTCAACCTCGACCACACGGATCGATTCGCGCAGCAACGCGCCGCTTCCACCTGCCTGTGACAGCGCAGTGGTAAAGTTAACATCAAACTCGGCAACGTGATCGACACGCGGATATGCGCCTGAGCGCGCCTCCAGCGGCACACGATAGCGCCATCCTGTCAGGCTCCAGTCACCGGGGGGCGGAGGCGTGCCGGGGGTGATCACGGTCACCAGCACGGTTGCAACGCTGGTCTGCGCGCCATCGCTGACCCGCACCGTCAGCGGAAAGCGCCCGCCGTTGCGGTATCGGTAGATCAGCCGGAACGAGCCGTCTGCCCCAAGACTCAGCGGTTGCTCACCGCGGCCATCGCCATAATCGACCGTCGCCGTCAGCGATGAAGAATCCGGATCGCGCACCCTGCCGGAACGATCCAGCACATCGTCGGGATTCAGCAACGCCCCGCCGCCCAGCGTTATCTCCGGCGGGTCATCAACCGCCTGAATATTGATGGCGACGGTCGCCGTAGCGCTACGTCCATACTGATCATCGACGCGGAACACAAAACTATCGCTGCCGTTGACATCCGGGTTGGGGATGTAGGTCAGATTGGGAGCGATGCCACGCAGTGTTCCGAGCGCAGGCGGAGTCAGAATCGTATACTGGAGCGCGGCGCGCGCCTGATTGCTCACCGGCAGCGTGAACGACAGCGATTGATCCTCCGGTGTGCTGAAGGAGGTATCGATAGCGCGCAACACCGGGGTTTCGGGCGGAGCGCTATACTCAACGAAGATCGCCGGACCGGGCCAGAGCACTTCAAGTGCGTGATCGGTACGATTCGACCAGATGCGCAGGATATTGTCGCCCTGATTGAGAAAATCGCGGGGATTATTAAGGTCGCGCGTATCGAAATTGTAATCGTGGAATATACCGAAGGAATTTCCAGACCAGACTGAGAAGGCATTGATAGCAACCGTGGTGCTCAACGCAGTCGACGAACGACCGCTCCAACTGTAGAGAATAACCCGCGCTCTGGTTGCATTCGTGAGCGGATCCGGGATGGAAATGAACGCTGTCTTTCCAATCCGCGGCTGACTGTAGGTATTAAAGCCAAAGTTGCGCGGCGGACCGAACACCCGCTGCCCATAGTAGTCGCTCCAGGTGGTGTACATCCGCACACTGCGCCCGACGCGGTTGAACGTGACCGTCACCGCCTCGGTCATGTAACTGACCCCGGTGTTATCGGTGATCCGCGCCATCAACTGCACTGGTTGATCCTGATCCGGAATCCATTCCGTATTCCAGGTAAAATCGTACTCTCCACTGGTTGCCGTACCGCGCGACGGCGACGTGCTCGTCCCGATGGTGCGTTCCCAGACGCCGTGGCGCAGCGCGTAGTGCCATTCGCGCAATATGCCATCGCCATCCCAGTCATAATCGAGATAATTCCCGATCAGGTCGACGCGCGCAATCGAGCGACCGGTCGATGCCTGCGCCCGCACCGTGATGCGCGGAAACTGGTTGGCGCTGCGGTTCTCGGTGATTGTGGCGCCATCCGTAGGCGAAGTGATTGCGCCATCAGGGCGCGGGATGGTCGAGTTGTAGTAGATGCGCGTTGTCACCTCATAGATCCACATGTTGCCCCAGTAGAAGTTCGTGCCTGAGGCGCACTGCGGCAATGACCGCTGCGGACCGATCCGGTAGCGGTAGTTGACCGTCACGGTACTGCCGGTGCTGCCCGGTGGACGAACACCACCGGTTCCACTCAGGGGCAACGGCGCAATCGCGTTGGTTGGCGCGCGGAAATAACAGGTCGGGAGCGTATCAGGAGGGATGCCCTGAATATCCGGGTAGGGCGTCCACGGACCGCCGTTCACATTGAATTCCTGCTGCGTCGAAGCGAGGTGCCCGCCCCAATACTCGAACACTGCTTCGGCGCGCACCGCGTTGGCAAGATCGACGTTTCGCGCCTGCCGTTGCTGTTCCGACGGTATCGTACCGCAATTCGCAGGTGATGAATTGCAGACAGAGGTCTGCCGGGAGTTCAGGTCGTCCTGAAACTGCCGGAACACATCACCCGGCTGCGGACCGACTGGCGCAGCACTCTGTGCGATGGCGGCCGGAGGAGTTGTCATTCGTTCTATGAAGGACGAATGCCCCGGCGCCGATAGAAGCGGAATGGAAACAACAAGAAGCACAACAATCAGCACATAGCGAAGGAACCGGAAACGGGCTGGCATATTTCCCTCCTACGAAACCATATTACCGACGCGAAGCAATGGCAAAAACGTCTTGATCTGCGCAGCAGAATCATCCCTCATACGACGGTAACAAGACTATAGAAGAAAGAGAAAATCGTGTCAATGATGATGAAAATAATGTAAACCTTAAGAATTAACAAAATCGTCATTCTGCCTGATAAAAGACATTTCATTGTATTAACGACTTCGCCGCGAGAACGCACCGCTGAGACGCTGAGAGCGCAGAGAACCCTAAAAACGAACCACGATGGATGCATAGCGAAGCAATAGTGACCGCCCGGAGCAACGGTTGACACGGCGGTGAAAACTGGTATATTTGTGCGAGGAGTGGTGCAGAAGGGGGACGTATGGCGCCGTTCAACCGCAAACGTCTGGGAGTTGTGACCGACGGCTCACTGGTCGAAGGGTTGAATGTCCGTCTCGACAGCCGGCTGAGCGTCGAGGATGTGCGCGTTGGGCAGTTTGTGGTGATCCAGGGGGAGAAGCACGAGTTCTTCTCAATGGTGACCGACATTGCGCTTGCGGCAACCAACCGCAGCGTGCTTGCGAGTCCGCCGGATGGCGATGATTTCTTCCACGAGGTTCTGGCAGGAACGGCGACCTACGGCGCCATGCAACTCAAACCGATGCTGATGCTCCCCCACGACACAAACGAAGGGCTGCGCCCGGTCAAGACCGTCCCGCGCCATTTTGCGCCGGTGCTCGAAGCGAACGAGCAGGATTTCATGCGTGTTTTTGGTGCGGAAGACGCCACCCACTTCGAGATCGGCAGACCGCTCGATATGGATATTCCGGTCTGCATCGACCTCAACCGTCTGGTGGAACGCTCGAACGGCATTTTCGGCAAGAGCGGCACCGGCAAAAGTTTCCTGACTCGTCTGATCCTGTGCGGCATCATCCGTTCTGGCGTTGCGTCGAACCTGGTGTTCGACATGCACAGCGAGTACGGCTGGGACGCGGCTGCGGAGGATGGGTCCTTTGTCAAAGGATTACGACAACTCTTCGGCGCGCAGGTGCTGATCTATTCACTCGATGCCGAATCCTCGCGCAAACGCGGCGTCAGCGTGGATGAAGCCATCACGATCGGGCAGGATCAGATCGAGGTCGAAGACATTCTTCTGTTGCAGGACGAGCTGAATCTGACCGCCACCGCCGCCGAGTCGGCCTACCTGCTGGTTGATCGTTACCGGCAGGAGTGGATGAAGGCGCTGCTCGCAATGAGCAGCGACGACATCCGGGCATTTGCTGAGAGCGCCGGAGCGCACGCGGGATCGATCAGCGCTTTGAAGCGCAAACTGGAGCAGATCCCGCGCCTGGGGTTCATCCGGCAGCAGTCGCAGACGGATGCGATCGACCGCATGATCGAGCATCTGGCGCGCGGGCGGCATGTGGTGCTGGAGTTCGGGCAGTACCGCAGCGCCCTGGCGTATATGCTGACGGCGAACATCATGACCCGCCGCATCCATCGTCGCTGGGTCGAACAGACCGAAACCTTCCTGCGCACGAAGAACGCTGCCGACAAGCCACGGCAACTGGTGATCACCATCGAAGAGGCGCACAAGTTCCTCAACCCTTCTGCTGCGAAACAGACGATCTTCGGCACGATTGCGCGCGAGTTGCGCAAATACAGTGTCACACTGCTCGTCGTCGATCAGCGCCCGTCGTCGATTGACCCGGACGTGATGAGTCAGCTCGGCAGCCGGATCACGGCGCTCCTCAACGACGACCGGGATATCGAAGCCGTCTTTACCGGCGTCAGCGGCGCCGCTGGCTTACGCGCCGTGCTTGCCAGCCTCGATACGCGCCAGCAGGCGATGGTGCTGGGTCACGCCGTGCCGATGCCGGCAGTCATCCGTACCCGTTCCTACGATGCCGCATTCTACAAGGCGATGGGACATGTCGAAACATCACCCGCCGAACGCCGACGTCGTGCGTATGCAGAGGCGGATGAGTTGTTTCCCTCGTAATTCAGGCAGGCGCTGCCTGCGCCCACCCTTCCACGCTCAACGTTCCACGTTCAGCGGCAGCGATTGCAGGATCATGCCCAGGCGGGTTTTGGCAATGACTTCGAGCTGTGGTTTGTTGGCAGCGGCAGCAAGATCGGCAGCCTGCTGAAACGCGGCGATTGCGCCCTCACGGTCGCCGCGGGCTTCACGCACGCTGCCAAGGAGCAGATACCCTTCCGCCCCGGCGTCGGACCGGGCGATAAGCGTGGCAGCATCAGCTTCGGCGGCATCAGGAAGACCCGCCTGGATCAACAGATTGCCGCGTTCAAACAGAAAAGCGACATCGCTGGCAGCCTGGCGACGCGCCTGCGCAAAGAGTTCCTCCGCCACCTGCGGATCACCGGCGCGCAGTTCGAGGACGCCACGCCAGAGCGCCGCCTCTGGATCATCGGGAAAGCGTTCATACTCCGCGCGCGCCAGGTCGAGCGCCGCAGCAACCTCACGATCAGCGAGCAGGCGACTGATCGACGCAATATCAGGCGCCGGTTCGGCAGGAACGATCACCGGCAGCAGCGCCAGGAGCGCGATCACGACCGCTGCGCCAGCGCCGATGAGCGCCATCCGGCGGAAACGACGGGCGCGTGCATCCGCAGCAATCGTCAGCGCCTGCTTCCAGGAGGGGCTATCGTGCAGGTCACGATCACGACCGGCGCGCTGAACCACACCGACGATCGCCCCGGCATTCGCCCGCAGTCGCTCCCGCAGGAAGTCGGCGCGGTTCGTTTCCGGGCGAATATCGGCGCCCGCGCCGATCGCATCGATCAGCATATCGATCGTGTCACACGCCCGGAGAAATGCCACCGCATCGTCCGCCGCCATGCGGGCGCTGACCGCCACCCGCTCGGCGTCGTCCAGCGCAGCGCGCAACCGCCCCAGCGGGGTCTGCGCAGCCGCTTCGATTGGTGATCGCCGTTCACGTTTCATCGCACAGACAGGTTCACTTTCAGATATAATGCCTGACGTTTGTATCATATCGCATGATGGCACAGAATGGCGAATCATCGTCGCATCAGCAGGAGGAAGACAACCCATGCGCCTGATCATCATTCGCCACGGCGAAAGTGTGTGGAACCGCGAGGGGCGGTACCAGGGGCAAATGGACGCGCCGCTTTCCGAACTCGGTTTGCGTCAGGCGGAAGCGCTCGCTGAGCGCCTGCGCAACGAGCCGCTGGATGCGATCTTCACCAGCCCATTGCAGCGCGCGGCGCGTACTGCGGAAGCGATCGCGCGCTATCACCCTCACGTTCCGTTGCACACCACCCCCGCACTGCTCGAAATCCATCACGGCGAGTGGCAGGGGTTGCTGGTCGAAGAAGTGATCGAGCGCTACGGCGATGGTTTGCGCGAATGGCGCCAGCATCCAACCCGCGCCCAAATGCCCGGCGGCGAGAGTTTCAGCAACGTGCTGAAGCGTGTGCTCGATTTCAAAGAATGGTTGCTGCGTGAGTACAACGAACGCACGGTGCTCGTCTCGACTCACGATGTGGTGGTCAAGATTCTGGTCGCCGACGCGCTCGGCATGAATATGGATCGGATCAATCGCATCTGGGTGACAAACGCCAGCATCAGTGTCGTTGAATACGGCGATGACCTGCCTTACCTGGTGAGCCTCAGCGAAGCGTGCCATCTTGGTCGGCTCGAAGTCGCGCGCGAAAACCAGAAAGCACTGTAGCGCCGCTGCAATCGAGAGATGCGCGCAGGAATGGCGTTACGTGAATGGCACGACCCGTGCACAGGCATCCGCACCTGAGGTGAACATGGTATAATTTAATGCAAAAGGTGTGCAAATTCGGGCAAAACCTTTGCAAATGATTCGGGTATTGACACACGCGGTGACCGGGCACTATAATTGTTCAGTATTTCACAATCTTATGCGCCGCATAGAAAGGTGCGCGTAATGGCACACACCCCTTTGCACCTCGGCGTGCCTGAGCAGCGGTTGAACGAGCCGGCTGCGACGACGCGCACGATGCCGATCGGACTGGGAGACATTCTTCGCCGCGCCGATCTGCTCAGCGATATGGCAGAAGTCGAGCGACAGATGCTGGCGCGTACTGCTTCACGCTCACCGTTGCTGACCGCAGCCGGAACCTACACCGTCGCCGCCGGGGGTAAACGGTTGCGCGCTGCGCTGGTGCTGCTCAGCGCCCGACTTGGCGCTTACGACCCGGGACGCGCGCTGCATCCGGCGATTGCAATCGAACTGCTGCACGCCGCTTCGCTGATCCACGACGACCTGGTGGATCATGCCGGTCAGCGCCGCGGGCATGTGACCGTCCATACCCGCTGGGACGCCGATGTTGCGCTGCTGCTGGGGGATTACCTGTTTGCGCTGGCGGCGAACGAACTGGCCGCCGAACCCGATCCGCGCATTATCGCCTTCTACACATCCGCAGCGCAGACGATGGTCGAAGGGGAGCTGAATCCGGTGACCCATGTTGAGCCGCTGGCAACTGCGGTGGAACAGTACTACCGCAAGATCGGGCGCAAGACAGCGGTGCTATTCGAGGCGGCATGCAAAGCGGGGATTGCCGTGGCGGGCGGCGATGAGGAGCAGATCGATGCCCTGGGGCGCTTCGGCTACGACCTGGGGCTGGCGTTCCAGATCGTGGACGACGTGCTCGACTATACTGGCGACGAAACCGCGCTCGGCAAGCCAGCCGGCAATGATCTGCGTGAAGGAACGCTGACGCTGCCGCTCATGTATGCGGTGGCGCAGAGCCGCAACCCGCTGCTGCGCGCGCTTGCGAATGGTCAGCGCCCGGAACCGTCGCGTGTGCCGCAGATCGTTGCTGCGGTGATCGCCAGCGGCGGCGCCGATCGAGCGATGGAGGAGGCGCGGATGCTGGTGGAACGCTCCTATCAGCACCTTGCATCATTCGCAGCAACCCCGGCGCGCCGCGCACTGGCAGAGATCGGCGAGTTCGTGTTGAACCGGAAGAGTTGAGGCGTCTGCACGCCCGTCACCCATTCCCTTCCTGCGCCAGGGCGCGCAGTACGCCCCGTCGGGTGACCATGCCCGCCAGGCGCCCTTCGCTATCAACCACGACCAGATGCTGGCGCCGGTTCTCAATCAGCATGCGAATAGCGTCGTACTCGCTGGCGCGCGATGATATGAGATCAGGCGTCGATGCCAGTTCCATCGCAGTGACCCCGCTCGTCGATGCCAGCGCCGCAAGCGGCGCCCGATCCCCTGCCAGCGCCGCAATCCAGGCGGAACGCAACGGATCGCGCACTCGCCGGGTTGCATCGGGGATCGAGACGATACCGGTTGGATAGAACCCATTCACCAGTACCACTGCCTGGATCGGGGTCTGGAGCGCCTGCAACAGGACGGTGGCTGCATCAGCGCTGCCAGCAGCGGTTGGCACGAGCATCTGCATGATCAGGCTCACCGGCGGCGGCTCACTATTGCGCACATACTGAGACGGTTGGGCTCCATCGAGCGCGGCGCGCAACGCCTGGTCGATCCCGAAGATGCCGACCAACCGCCCATCGCCATCGGTGACCGGCAGGGCATCGAGGCCCCATTCGACCAGCAGGTTCACTGTGTGGGCAAGCGGCGATTCGATATAGATCGCACGCGGCTCGCGCATCACATCGCGCACCGGACGCACTGCGACGCGCGCCAGCACCGCGGTGCGTTCGGCATCATCGAGTTCTGCCAGCGCATCGAGCGGAATGGCGCCGAAACGTTCGGCATCACCCGACATCAGAACGCCAGCAAGACGTTGACCTTCCACAACCGCCAGCAGTGGCTGACGTGAGCGCGCCAGACGTTCGACCGCTTCAGCGAGCAGCATATCCGGCGGAATGATCGCAATCTCGTCGCATGCGGCATCGGCGACCGAGCGACTGCCAAATGGACCGCTCGAACGGAGCGCTGCGCGGTACGCCTTGATATCTTCAATGGTGATCAACGCATCCCCCAGCATTTCATCGAGCGTCGGCAGCACCCGCGCCACACGCTCAGCCCGATCAAGCCATTCGATCACAACCGGCGTCTGCTGGCTGAAATCGGCAATGCCGGCGGTGCGCAGGCGATGCCCGGATCCAAACCCGGCAATACCGCGCAGCACCGTGGCGCCCGATGCGCCTTCGCGTCGCAATCGGTCGAGCGCGACGAGATAGAGCGGTTGACCATCAGCGCTGTCACGCTCGCTGAGGTAGATCCGCACACGCTGAAGAGGTTCGCCTGCTGTCATGGTTCTTCACCTTATCGGTTGTGGTTGCACTGCCCGGCGTCGCCGGTCTCGGGCATGGCGCCCGAACAGGTTCCAAGTATAGCACTCCTGTGACGGATGAAAAGTTTGTTATCCGATTGCTCTTGACAATGTATAAATCGCGTGATATACCAGAGTATCATCAAGGCGTCAGCGATGCACCGCCCTTTTCCCTCGTTCCAGCCGTGACGGTCATCCGTGAAGTCTGTGGAAGACGTCCGAACAGCGCACACCGGGCGCGTTTCCCGTTACGCTGCGCTCTTCGGTCAAAGCACGCACGCAGAGGGAGAGGAACGATGGTCAAAGCGCTCGTTCTCACTGCAATCACCGGCATGCAGATCGGCAGGCGCTACACCGTCAGCGAGCGCGTCAACACCATCGGCAGCGGACCACAGTGCGACGTCGTGCTCAATGACCGCCATCTGAGCACGCGCCATGCCGAGATCCGCCAGATTCTCGACCGCTGGTTCATCGTCCCGCTGGCGCCGGGCGGCATTTCGCTGAACGGGCTGCCGGTACGTGGGCAGAGCCGGCTCAACCCTGGAGACCAGTTAACGCTCGGCGGAACAACCTATCTCATCTCATACGAGGAGCTGGAAGAGCGCGCGCTGGGCGTAACACCCAACACACAGACCGGCAGTGTCCCGCGGTTGGGTGAGTATTTCGTCCGCCGCGGCATCCTCACGCCGGAACAGGTTGCGCGAGTAGTGCAACGGCAGCGCGACGTCTCATCAAGCGGCGTGAGACTGCCGTTTGGACAGATCGCCTACGAGATGGGGCTGATCAGCCGGGCGCAGCTCGAACAGGCGCTGAACGAACAGCGCGCCGACTTCCAGACCAACTTTCATGATTGAACGTTTGCGCCAGCGTGCGTCGTCAGCGCTGCTCTTGCCGCTTCCAGGCGGCGGAGGGTGCGCGATTTGCCGAGCGCAACCAGGGTATCGAAGAGCGGCGGCGCAACGGTTCGCCCCGTCACCGCAACGCGGATAGCGCCGAATAACTGACCGGCTTTCAGCCCCAACTCCTCGCACAGCGCGCGTAGTTCGGCTTCGAGCCGATCATGCGTCCACGGTTCCAGCGGCGCAAGCCGGGCGTGCGCCGCTTCGAGCGCGGCGACAGTTGTGGCCGCGTCCATTTTCTTCTGGATGAGCAGCAGGGGATCGGGCAGCGTCACCTCACGGAAGAAGAACTCCAGCAGTTCAGGCGCCTCGCCTAATTCCTTCAGGCGCTCGTGGATCAACGGCGTCAGTTGCACCAGATACGCGCGTTCGTCGGGTGTCGGCGGATCGCCGATCAGACCGGCGCGCGCCAGAAACGGCGCGATAGCATCGGCGAGTTGCTCCGTTTTCAGGCGACGAATATAGATGCCGTTCATATCGAGCAGTTTCTCGGGGTTCCAGCGCGCCGGCGACGGTTGCACCCGGTCGAGGGTGAAGCGTTCGATCAACTCTTCGCGCGACATAATCTCGGTGTATCCATCGTAACTCCACCCCTGAAGCGCCAGATAGTTGAACATGGCATCGGGGAGATAGCCGCGCTCCCAGAAGCGGTTGGCCGCCACATCATCGGTGCGCTTCGACAGTTTGCCGCGCCCATCCTGACGCAGGATCGGCGGAAGATGGGCAAACGCTGGCATCTCCCAGCCAAACGCCTGGTACAAAAGCACGTGATATGGCGTGCTGGCAACCCACTCATCACTGCGTAACACGTGCGTGATGCGCATCAGGTGATCGTCAACCAGGTGCGCCAGGTGGTAGACCGGCATCCCGCTCGACTTCACCAGCACAATATCGTACAGTTCCTCATTCCTGAACTCGATGCGTTCACCGCCACGCACCAGATCGCGAAACGCCGTCACCCCTTCGGTCGGCGTTTTCAGGCGCACCGTGTAGGGGCGACCGGTCGCCGCCATCTCACGCTGCCGGTCGAGCGACCAGTCGCGCTCAGGACCGCGGAAGCGGAAGGCTTTCACGCCGCCTGCCAGCGCCTCAGCGCGCATGCGCTCAAGTTCCTCTTCGGTCGTGAACGACATGTAGGCATGCCCGCTCTCCAGCAACTGTTCAACGAACGGGCGATAGATGCCAGCCTCGTGGCGCAACGACTGGACATACGGCGCATACGGACCGCCGATGTCAGGACCTTCGTCCCACTCAATGCCGACCCAGCGCAGCGACGCCATGAGATCGTCGGCTGAGCCTGGAACGTAGCGCTTCTCATCGGTATCCTCGATGCGCAGGATAAACTGCCCGCCGTGATGACGGGCGAAGAGCCAGTTGAAGAGGGCAGTGCGCACACCGCCAATATGGAGATACCCGGTGGGGCTGGGAGCGAAGCGCACCCGCACCGGACCCTGAATCTCACCCATCGTCGTGCTCCGTGATCCTCATTGTAACGGGGAGTATACCAGTGTGACAATCGCGCGTCAAGACGCTTGACATTCACACGGAAACGGATATACTTTACGAAAACGTGTAGGTATACCATGATACATCTCGGTGTTGCCGCCAGAATCCTGGGACACGTACCATTATCCCGCGCAGGGGCGCATCAATCGGAAGCCGGCGCACATCTCAGTGTCCGGCTCCTGTGGGTCATTGAGGCGCTCCGCTACCTGAATGCGCACAATATCCGCTTCTACCGGCTGCCCGACGATCTGCTGGCGCCGGAGGATCGCGCCGGGACGCCGGCGGATCAGATCGCCGCTGCCGCCGCCATGCTCGACGAGGTGGGGTCGTATGCGCGATCCGCCGCCATCCGGCTCAGCATGCATCCCCACCCCGGCACAACGCCCGGCGCCGCCTCTGAGGAAGCTGCAACACGCGCCCTGGCGCACATCGCTTCCCTGGCAGCACTCCTCGATGCGCTTGGCGCCGGTCCGGAGAGTGTTGTCGTGGTCCACATCGGCGGCGAGGGCGGGGATTGTGCAGCTGCGGTGGAACGATTCGCCGTCCGTTTCGAGCGGATGTCTCCCGCAGCCCGGCGGCGCATCGCCATCGAACCCGATGGCGAGCGATTCGGGTTGTTCGCTGCGTTGCGTCTCCACCGGTTTACGGGCATCCCGGTGGTGTTCGACGCCTTCCATTTTCAGTTGCGCAATCCGGAGCGCATCGGGCTGAGCGAGGCGTTGGGGCTTGCCCTGGCGACGTGGTCTCCCGGTGTGCGCCCGGAGGTCCATTTCAGCACCCAGCGCACCGAAGCGCATCTCAGGCGAGCGGGGCATGGCGCGCCACAGGTGGTTGCGCCGCGCGCCGGGCAGCACAGCGATTTTGTCAATCCGTTCGAGTTCATTGCATTTCTCGATGCAGCGCGCGGGTTGCCGCCCTTCGATGTCATGCTCGAAGCCAAAGCCGCCGATCTGGCGCTGCTGCGGCTGCGCGACGATCTCCGACGCTATGCGCCTGAGTATGTCGGTTGGGTCGTCTGAGCGCATGTCGGGGTGCGGGTGTTTCCCCTGCTGCGTTGAAATGAACCGATGAGTAATGTTCTGCATTCCGACTACGCTTTTGCCCCTCATCCCCTCAACCCCCTTCTCCCACAAGGGGAGAAGGGGGAGTCTGGAGGTCCTGATGACCCAACGATGCCTGAAGCACGAAACAGGAGCGACTATGCCTGATCATCCAAATGGTTCCTTTCTCGACGATATTCCGGCCGACGCGCCGGTGCTGGTGTGCGTGGTGACGCGCGTGGCGGATTTTGACCGGATTCGCGCCGGGTGGTATCGCGTGCCGCTCGACAGGGCGCGCGTGCCGCTCACCGCCAGCTACCTGGCGTTCTACCAGACGGCGGCGTTCGCTGCAGAGCGCTGGTCGGTGCGGTACCTGGCAGCCGTGCGCACAGTCGGGCTGGCGTACCGTTACGAACTGATCCCCGATGAACCGCACCATCCGCGCGCCACTGCGCGTTACTACCGCTTTGCAATCGGTCCGCTGCTCCAGCTGCCGGTTGCTGTGCCCAGTCGTCGCTTGCGGCGCGTCACGTTCATCCCAACGACCTTCGGTCAACTGCTGACGGCGCGCGACATTGTCGATCTGTGGCAACCATCGCCGGCAATACCGGAGATTCCAGTGTGGGGCGCGGGGGTCAATGCGCGTGTGTAGTCACCCTGCCCCATGGAGAAGACACGACGTCGCCCCATTCTTGAGGTTCGCAGGGATCGATGTGCGTTTGCGGGCGTCCCGCCGCCACCTGCACGCCATCGTGCTACAATGGTCATCTGTGGCGCGGCGGATTGCGCTGACACCCGACTGACGTCTCTGCCAAAGCGCACCGCTGGGACGCCGGGGGCGCGGAGAACGTCAAAAACGAGATGGATGCGCGGCAAAGCAGTGTTCGAGCGGCACGATATGGTTCTTCACTCTGCGAACTCCGCGCCGCTGCGGTGAAATAATGGTCGCTGCAAAGCGCACCGCTGAGACGCCGGGGGCGCAGAGGATAGGTGATGACAGGTGATGTATGAGTGAACAACTCTCTATTCAGTGGCGCGCTGCGGCGTCTTCCGCTTCCGAATCGCGTCGCGGCGCTGCCATCACCATGATCGTCTTCCACGACGATCCATCTCCTGCGGAACAGGCGATCGCGCGATGGAGCGCCAGAGCCAGCACCCGTTCGCCGCACTATCACATTGCCGCCGATGGAACCATCACCCAACTGGTGGATGAAGCGCGCGCGGCGCGCCACAGCGGGCTGGCAAAACTTGGGCGGGTGCGGAATATCGACCGGATCAGCATTGGTATCGTTATCGAGGGCGCGCCGCGCGCGGCGCGATCCCGCGATCAGGTGATTGCACTGCGTCGCCTGACGCTCGATATTCAGCATCGTCACGGGTTGCTGGCGGAAGCGGCATTGCTGCACTGGGCGCCGCCACGTCCCGGTGTTGCGTATGGGACGCTTACTCCCTTTACGCTGCCGCCGCTGCCGGAGGCGCCACCGGTAGCGCTGCTGGGAGCGCCAGCGATCGATGATACCCCTGAACGCCAGCGGGCGCTCTGGCTCTTCCTTCAGAACGAAACGGCAGCACGCGCCAGCGGTTTCAACATCGGCGCTGCATTTCACCTGCATGCCGCAAAGCATGGTTTCGGCGCGCCGATTGCGCCCGGTTCGCCACGCTCTGCATGGCTGACAGTCAACGGACGACAGTACAACTACCAGCATTTTGCGCGCGACACGGCGTTCAACGAAGGGGAAAAGTGGGCTGAGGTGCAGACCCTCAGCGATCTGATCGCTGGCAACTTTCCTGCTCCTGGAACGCTCGCCTTTGAACTGTTGAAATCAAGTTTCAACGCCGGGATCGCTGGCAGTCGCACGAAAAACGGGAACACGCAGTTCAATCCGGGTTGGGCGTTCCATCGCACGGCGGCTGAGCAACGCCTGGGTCCGGCATTGAGCGGCAGTTACCGCGTAACGGTCGATGGGCAGCAGTATTCGATGCAGGTGTTCTGCGGCGATGTGCTGTATACGCCGATTGCTGCCCCGGAAACGAAAACCAACTGGAACGATGTGCGCAAACTGAGTGAGACGCCGCCGGGACCGCTGTCCAGTCTCCTGTGGGCTGAAATGTACAAGGCGAGCGGCGTCGCCTTCGATCCGGCGTCGCCCTTCCATCAGGCAGCGGTCGCCGCCCGGATCGGCGCACCACTGACCGATGCGTACCAGAAGGAGTTCCAGGGAATAACGCTCACCATCCAGGTGTTTGCCTTCGATACGCTCTATCGGGTCGGCAACGGACCGGTCAGACGCCAGAGTCAACTGGCATTGCCGCCGCAGGTCGAGCAGTGGAAACCGAAGACCGCCACGCCGCCGCCGGTGGTCGAGCCTGCCGTGACGCGCCAGACCACGCTGCCGACCGGCGGCTTCCCCATGCCGCCGGGGGACCGCACCAGCCCGCAGTGGCCCCCGCCGCCCGATTTCAAGCCGCTGGTGACGGCAGCACAGCGCCAGGCGCTCTTCGGCGCGTATGAGTTTGTGCCCGACCCAAGCCGCGACAAAGACGGCATCCGCATCCTTGGGTCGTGGGAGCAGGAGAATATCGTGACTGTGCAGATTCCGCAGTTGATCGGGCGCAACATTCGTGGCGCACCCGCCAATGGCGCAATCCGCTGGCATCGCCTGGCGGTCAACCAGTTGCTGCGTCTGTGGAAAGCGTGGGAAGAGGCCGGGTTGCTCGACCGGGTCATCATCTGGAACGGTTCGTACAGTCCGCGCTTCATTCGCGGACGCAAGGACGATACTGCCGACAGTTTGAGCAATCATGCCTTCGGCACAGCGTTCGACATCAACTATGATCCCGCCACGAATCTCAACGGGCTGAATGCCGTTCCCGCACTGGTCGGTCAGCCTGGATCGGTGCGCGAACTCGCCGCGATTGCGCGCCACTTCGGGTTCTACTGGGGCGGGCATTTTCCGCGTCTCGACGGCATGCATTTCGAGGTGGCGGTGGTGCAGCCGTAGGCGAGAGGGGATGAGGCGAGAGGCGCGAGGGGCGACGGAGGGGCGCAGCGGCGCTGCGCCCGTACCGGCAGTAGGAGCAGCGGCGAGGGGATGAGGCGCGAGGGCGTCGCGGCGCCGCTGTCGAACATCCCTCTCCTGCAAGCCAGGCGCTCTGTGGGAGAGGTGTGGTCATGCTTCGTCTGCGCCTGTTCTGTCCGGTTGTGACCCTCGCGCTGGTTGCGACCCTGCACAGCGGCTTCCCAATGGCGGCGCCTGTGCAGGCGCCGGTTGTCCCGTTCACCCCCCCACCACCTATGACACGCTCTTGCCGCCTGACCCGGCGCCCGTCCCGGCGCCGCCCGTCGATCCACCGCTTCCGGCGCTCACCCTGACCCTCGCCGCCAATCCGTCGGTCGTCTCGGTTGGCGAGACGGTCGTCGTTACGCTGACCCTCACCAATGCTGCTGACGTTCCGGATGACGACGCCGCACCCCGCACCAGAACCGCATTCGTCCGCCCATCACACCGCGTCGTCTGTTTCTGGCGCGCGGGCTGGCGCGCCAGCCGCCATCTGCGCCTGACGGATCGCTGCGGCAATCTCTGCCACCGTCAGCGACCCGACCAACCGATCCTTGTCGGCGACTGCATCGCCCTCGCCCAGGGTATACTGGCTCAAAAACCGCACGGTGTCGATCGGTCCCAACTCCGCCAGCAACAGACGCAACGCTCGCTCGGTGAGCAGCGCCAACGGCTGCGGCGTTCCTGTCAGCATGGCACGACCTCCTGGATCAGTTCGAGCGGCGTGACCGCTTTCAACGTCACGCCCGGCACTGCTTTCATTTTGCGATAGAAGCGATCATCGCAGGTGCAAAAGCGGTCCACCCCCGCCGCCTCCGCCGTCGCCCAATGCAATGCATCAATCGCTTTGACGCCTGCGCGCTCCAACTCCTGCGCCCGCGCCTCAATCTCATCCGTCAGCGGGATATACTCGGCAGCCCGCGCCATGATCGCCTGGACGAACAGCGCCCGCTGCGGGCGGGGATTACGCGCTGTTTCAAAGGCGTTCACCGCAGAGACGACCAGCGTGAGCGTTCCTTGCGCGCACAGCGTCAAGAGCGTGAGCACCGCGTCCGCTTCGAGCGCGATACGCAGCTGCGTGCGATCATCAAGCGGCCGGTGCAGGGTGCATGTGTCCAGATAGATCCGCATTGCGGCTCCCGCGCATCACGCCATATCCCGGCGGTATTGTACCACGTGCATCTGATATCCGGTCCCCGCCGCAGACCGCATCCTCCGACGGTCGCCTGGAGACGACGACCGGAGCGGCGACCCACGCCGCGCGGGACGAAGTCACGCCGGAGCGCGGCGCTCCGCCCGGCGGCGTGCCGACGCCGACCGCCACCGCCACCCCCTCCCCCACGCCTGCGGCGGTCGCCCCGCCGACGTTGCGCGAGACGTATGCCTACGACCGGCTGGGGAACCTGCGCGTCAAAGCCGGCGTGGGATATGAGTACCCGGCGGCGCGCCAGCCGCGCCCGCACGCCCCCATCCGCGTCGGCGGGCAGCCGTATGCCTACGACGCCAATGGCAACCTCACGAGCGGCGGCGGGCGGACCTTCGTCTGGAACGGCTGGAACCAGCTCGCCAGCGTCTCCCAGGCGGGCGTGACCGAAACCTACGCCTATGACGCCGCCGGCGCGCGGGTGACGCGCACGAGCAACGGCGCGACCGTCGTCACCGTCGCTGACCTCTGGGAGCGCACCGTCGGCGGCGCAACGACGCACTTCTACCGTTTCGGCGCCGACGTCATCGGCGTGCGGCGCAGCGACCAGGGAACGCAGTATCTCTTCAGCGACCACCTGGGGAGCGTGAGCGCAGCGACGAACGCAAGCGGCGCGCTCGTAGGAATGCAGCACTACGACCCGTGGGGACGGGTGCGCACCGGCGGCATCGGGCTGACGGCGCGCACCTTCACCGGGCAGCGGCTTGATGCGACCGGATTGTTGTATTACCATGCTCGGTACTATGATCCGACGCTCGGACGGTTCATCTCACCGGATAGCATCGTTCCTGAGCCGGGCAACCCGCAGAGCTTCAACCGCTTTGCGTACGTTTACAACAATCCGCTGAAGTACACCGACCCGACGGGGCACTGGATCGAGAGCGCGGTTGATATTGCATTCATCGCCTACGATATCTGGGACATTCACCAGAACGGGCTGACGTGGGACAATGGGCTGGCGCTGGCGGCGGATGTGGGCGGGCTGCTCCTGCCGGGGCTGACCGGCCTGGGCATGGCGGTGCGCGGCGGCAAGGCGGCGAAGGCGGCTGCAGAGGCGGCGAGCCACGGCGATGAGGCCGCAGACCTGGCCCGATCAGCAACCAGGATTTCCGAGAACCTGGCTCAGGAAGCAGCTCAGCGCACCCTCCCTCTTGGTTTCAAGAACGCCGATGAATTCGCCCAATTTGGCGCTCGACTAAAACAAGGATTGCAAAATGCAGGGTACGGAGATGTTCAGGCAGCCTTCCGTGGTAGTTCCGTCACTGGCGTAAGCTTCAAGACAGGTGCACCCTTCGACGTCGGACGCGTGAGTGACTTTGATCTCGCTTTGGCGAGTTCCACTCTCCTGCAGCGCGCTAAAGAACTCGGCATCGGGCTTCGGGGCGGCGGAACACGGACCGAACCGCTCGATGAGGAACACCTGAAAATGCTGGGCCTCTTGGATTTAAGCCGAGAACTTGGTGAAATGACCGGGAGACCTGTGACCTTTATGATCTACGAGTCCATCGAGTCCATCGCACAAAGGGGTCCTTACATCATCGTGCGCTAATCATAAACCGTTCAGGCCAAGTCGCAGGCAAGCCGAGAAAATCCTGCGCCGGGTCAAGCGCTGGCGATTGAGCAGCCATACAAATCCCGACAGGTTGTGCCCTGGAGTTGGTCATTCTGTGCAGTATCCGATACAAGCTCGATTGCGGATGGACATCAACGCTTGCCCTTTGCTTTACAAGTTGGATGCGGCTTTTGTCCCGACCGATTATACAAAACTCTCACGACTTCTCTCGGTCAAAGGAGGAAGCATGAAGACGTATGACCTTTATGGATTCGACCACGATGACCTGGAGGCGGCGCGGGTGGCCGTCGAGCAGGCGCTCGGCGTCCAACTAGCGCCACACGAAAGCTTACATCGGGGAGATTACTATCGGCTTGATACAGTAGGTGAGGAAAACTTCGTCCTGCAGCGGAATTTCGATCCTTTTTACGAGGAATTGTACAAGAGCGAATTTCCTGAGATTAGCATTCTTTTTTACGTCAACGGAACAGAGCGACCAGAAGAGCTTGAGCGGATACTGACCGCCAGGATTCCGAATCTACGGCTCCTGAGGCGAAGGACCCTTTAGCGGCTGCGAGATAGTGGTGTGCACCGGCCGTGCGCCGATATGCGCAACTGCACTGGCAGCGGCGGAACGCCAGCGGGTTGATGTAGTATCATAGCCGATACGATGATCCGGCGACCGGGCGGTTTCTCAGCCTCAATCTGTCGGCGCCGCAGCCAGGCGCCCCGCAGAGCCTCAACCGGTATGCCTATGTTCACAACAACCCGCTGAAGTACACCGACCCGACGGGGCACTGGATCGAGCGCGCAGTTGATATCGCATGCATCGCCGACGATATCTGGGACATTCCCCAGAACGGGCTGACGTGGGACAACGGGCTGGCGCTGGCGGCGGATGTCGGCGGGCTGCTCCTGCCGGGGCTGACCGGCGTGGGCATGGCGGTGCGCGGCGGCAGGGCGGCCGTCGCGGCAGCCAACCACGGCGATGAAGCCGCCAGACTGGTAGGCCGAGTCACCACCCGTGCTGTTGGAGAAGGAGCACAACGCTTTGTCCTGGAAGCGGCGCAAAAAGCCGAAGAGGTCGTTGCCCAGAAAAGGCTACTGGGCTCGGTGGAGAAGGCGAGGGGGGAAGCTGAAGAAGGCAAGGAAATTTTGTCAGGATTGTTCAAGTACAGTCCCAGGCCTGAATTCCGTATTGACGATTATCAACAACATCACCTCTGGCCCATTGCCTTGGGCGGTCCCAAGGAGGGATGGGTGGTCTATGCGAGGAACTACCACACGGCGGCTGGCGGAATCCAAGACAGGCTGAATCAATTCTTGAGAGGAAGACTAAATATGGCACAGCGAGGACTTGAGGAGTGGGCTAGACAAAACCCCGAAAAGATTCTCCCATTGCTGCGCGAATTCTACCAGCACGAGGGGATTCCTTTCCCCTACTGATCCCAGTCAGCGAGGAGGGAAGAAAAAGGTGTCCATCATCAACACATATCTGAAGGCCATTTTGGAGCAACAGGTGCTCGTTTGCCCCAAGAGAATGCATACGCGGGAGGGTTTGATTTTCACATTTGGCGATGTATTGATTGAGACGGAAGATGCGTGGCTCGTGCCATGTACACACACAACGTATTCACCAGCCTTACCAGAAGATATAAGGGCAATTGAGCAGTCACTAGGATTCGCTCTGCCAGAAAGCCTGCATCATTTTCTGCAACTAACCAATGGTGCTCAACTTTATGTGGCGCCATTAGCCTGGAAACCCTCTTGGTCAACAAAGGGCGATTATATCCACTACCACATCTTCAGCACGCTTGAATTGGTCACTATTAACCAGAATTTGCTGAAGGATTTTCGAGCCATGCTTGGTAACGATCCCGATTTCCGTGATCTTCATACACTCAACTACGTGGCCTTCTGCGACGCTCACGATGGAAACTACCTGGCCATTCTGCGTGAAGGGCCCGAGCAGGGCAAGGTCTTTTTCCTTGATCACGAATACCTGTTCCGCCCTTATAGCGAACGCGATGCTGACCTTTACTATACTGTCGCAGAATCGCTGGAAGCATGGCTGGAACTGGTGGTGAAGACAAAGGGGTGGGGCGGCTTTGGAAGGCGTGTGCCGCCACTTTAGTTCGGCGTCCATACGCAGGCGGCTACTTGCATGGAGAGCAATGCGCTCTCCATGTAGGCTGATCAATTGACTGCGACCGCAAACGTAACAACTCTATCTTCTATGACAGCAACGACTGCCCCATCAGGACGCGAAGGCCAACGGTAACGCACGACCTTCTATGCGGGGAATCACGATGGAGTGACGAAGATGCCAGGGTCAACCACACGGCACGCTGCGCACCATCAGCGAAAGCGCCCGGCATACCGACTCCACCTTCACCGGCCAGCGCGTTGACCCTGGCGTGGGGTTGATGTATTATGGCGTGCGGTATTGCGACCCAGCGTTCGAGCGGTTCATCTCACCGGATAGCATCGTTCCCGGCGCGGGGGCGCCGACCGCTGCGCCGCGCGATGCGGTGGCGCGGCAGGGGCGAATCCAAGGCAGCCGATTGGGAACCGCACCCCGCACCAGAACCGCATTCGTCCGCCCATCACACCGCGTCGTCTGTTTCTGGCGCGCGGGCTGGCGCGCCAGCCGCCATCTGCGCCTGACGGATCGCTGCGGCAATCTCTGCCACCGTCAGCGACCCGACCAACCGATCCTTGTCGGCGACTGCATCGCCCTCGCCCAGGGTATACTGGCTCAAAAACCGCACGGTGTCGATCGGTCCCAACTCCGCCAGCAACAGACGCAACGCTCGCTCGGTGAGCAGCGCCAACGGCTGCGGCGTTCCTGTCAGCATGGCACGACCTCCTGGATCAGTTCGAGCGGCGTGACCGCTTTCAACGTCACGCCCGGCACTGCTTTCATTTTGCGATAGAAGCGATCATCGCAGGTGCAAAAGCGGTCCACCCCCGCCGCCTCCGCCGTCGCCCAATGCAATGCATCAATCGCTTTGACGCCTGCGCGCTCCAACTCCTGCGCCCGCGCCTCAATCTCATCCGTCAGCGGGATATACTCGGCAGCCCGCGCCATGATCGCCTGGACGAACAGCGCCCGCTGCGGGCGGGGATTACGCGCTGTTTCAAAGGCGTTCACCGCAGAGACGACCAGCGTGAGCGTTCCTTGCGCGCACAGCGTCAAGAGCGTGAGCACCGCGTCCGCTTCGAGCGCGATACGCAGCTGCGTGCGATCATCAAGCGGCCGGTGCAGGGTGCATGTGTCCAGATAGATCCGCATTGCGGCTCCCGCGCATCACGCCATATCCCGGCGGTATTGTACCACGTGCATCTGATATCCGGTCCCCGCCGCAGACCGCATCCTCCGACGGTCGCCTGGAGACGACGACCGGAGCGGCGACCCACGCCGCGCGGGACGAAGTCACGCCGGAGCGCGGCGCTCCGCCCGGCGGCGTGCCGACGCCGACTCCCACCGCCACGCCCTCCCCCACGCCTGCGGCGGTCGCCCCGCCGACGCTGAGCGAGACGTATGCCTACGACCGGCTGGGGAACCTGCGCGTCAAAGCCGGCGTGGGATATGAGTACCCGGCGGCGCGCCAGCCGCGCCCGCACGCCCCCATCCGCGTCGGCGGGCAGCCGTATGCCTACGACGCCAATGGCAACCTCACGAGCGGCGGCGGGCGGACCTTCGTCTGGAACGGCTGGAACCAGCTCGCCGGCGTCTCCCAGGCGGGCCTGACCGAAACCTATACCTATGACGCCGCCGGCGCGCGGGTGACGCGCACGAGCAACGGCGCGACCGTCGTCACCGTCGCCGACCTCTGGGAGCGCACCGTCGGCGGCGCGACGACGCACTTCTACCGCTTCGGCGCCGACATCATCGGCGTGCGGCGCAGCGACCAGGGAACGCTGTATCTCTTCAGCGACCACCTGGGAAGCGTGAGCGCAGCGACGACCGCGAGCGGCACGCTCGTAGGAATGCAGCACTACGACCCGTGGGGGCGGGTGCGCACCGGCGGCATCGGACTGACGGCGCGCACCTTCACTGGACAGCGGCTTGATGCGACCGGATTGTTGTATTACCATGCTCGGTACTATGATCCGACGCTCGGACGGTTCATCTCGCCGGATAGCATCGTTCCTGAGCCGGGCAACCCGCAGAGCTTCAACCGCTTTGCGTACGTTTACAACAATCCGCTGAAGTACACCGACCCGACGGGGCACTGGATCGAGAGCGCGGTTGATATTGCATTCATCGCCTACGATATCTGGGACATTACTCAGAACGGGCTGACGTGGGACAATGGACTGGCGCTGGCGGCGGATGTGGGCGGCCTGCTCCTGCCGGGGCTGACCGGCTTGGGCATGGCGGTGCGCGGCGGCAGGGCGCTCGCACGGACCGATGACATCCTGGACATGGTGCGGGCGGTGTCCTGGACCGAACGCTTCGCCGGCGCCAGCCCGGAGGTCCGGCGTGGGGTTGCGTGGCTGGAGAAGATGGTGCAGGACGAGCGCATTCCGGATTCGTATCGCCGCGGCTTTGCGGCCGAGCTCCTGCGGGCAGAGGAGTACTACAAGGCCGGCAAGCTGCAGGCGGTGGAGGCAGTGGTCGAGGGAGGCCGTGTCGACCTGCTCCTGGTCACCGATGACATCGTGGAGGTCAAGTACTGGACGCAAAGTCACACTGCTAAAAACATAGATGAGCTTGCCCGCCAGTTGACGAGATATCAAGCCACGGGTCGGCCGATCCTCCTGGAGTTGTTCCGTACCAAGACCGACCCCATCACCGAGGGGTATATTGAGGATTTGCTGAAAGCCCTACAAACAGCGGGAGTGAAGATCACGCGCGAGCAGATTCGCCTCGTGGAGTGGCCCTGAGGAAAGGAGCAGAAGATGCGGTATGTTCAACCAGTGCTTCGCTTCTACCAGGTTCAAGTGAGCCGGGCTGAGGAGATCCTGGCCTGGATGGAGGCGGTCGCCGACAACGGGGTCACCTTTTGGACGTCCAGCGGGGACCGCTGCCTCCCCCGCGAGGAGTGGCTGACCGCCATCCAGGCATGGATGCAGGAGGTCTGGCGTACTATTAAATGGCGCGTGTCTTTCAGCATCCGCTTTGATGACCTGCCGGGCGTATCGCTGTACTTTAGTGTGGATCAATTCAATGACGATGAGAACCTGTTTCGAATCGGGACGTTACTGGACTTCGAGTTCAAGGATGAGCGCCATCTGGTGGAACCGACCATCCAACGTCTGTCCGTCCTGGGGCGGACGCTATACCCGCTGACCCGGCCCTGGCTCGGCTGTCTCGATGAGGCATTCAGCGATTCGATACTCTCCAGGGATGTCCGCAAACTCCGCCTCACGCATATCGGGTGGGTCAACTTCTTCGGCCCGGCCTACGTGGAGAAATACGGGCGGGACTTCCTGCTGGGCCTGCCCGGCCACAAGACCGAACTGCTGCCCGATGGCGGCGTCTTCCACCAGCTCTCGCCCGCCTTCGTGGCGCGCAGCGAGCAAGAAGCCAAAGCCCTGCGCCGGCAGGTCATCGCCTACTGCGCCGACCACGGCCGCAAGGTCACCTGTCAGGCGCCGTATGTCATCCCCGGCCTGACGCCGCAGCCGCAGCCCAGGGAGCCGGGCACGGACGCCGAGGTACGGGCCTACCTGCAGCAGGCGCTGGCCACCACCCTGGTGCTGACCGACGGCACGCGGGTGAAGCCGGTTTTCATTCCCTGGGAGGAGCTGACGTCGGGGCAGCGGCAGATGGCGCTGGAGGCCATCAAGCAGGCGGCCATCGCTGAAATCAAGCGGCCGGGGCGGCAACGCATCCGCTTCGAGTTCAACGCCATCCCCGACGAGCTGGATCTGATGCTGGCGGACCTGGCGGGGCGAGACAACCCGGACTTCGAGTGGGTGGACGTGGCGATGGGAGGGGGGCTGTGAGCGGACTGGGCCGCTGTACGGCCGACACCCCACTCGCACAACCCTGTCCTTACGGCCTCCTTTGACCGGTCGGCGAAGAAAGAGTACCATACGCCTGCACCTTAATAACCCTGAAATAGGTCCACGGCCAGCGCGTGGCCCTGCGCAGCGGCGGGACGCTCTACTGGCTGCTGAGCGACCATCCCGGCAGCACGGCGGTCACCCTCAGCGGGACGACGGAGGCGGGCGAGGTGCGCTACCGGGCCTTCGGTGCGAGTCGCTTCACGTCTGGACTGGCGCTGGCGGCGGACGTGGGCGGGCTGCTCCTGCCGGGGCTGACCGGCGGCGGGCTGCTGGTCCGCGCCGCAACGCACGCTGATGACGTCGCGGCAGGGGCGCTGCACCTGCAGCGCACGCCGATGACGCAGTGGATGCGGTGCGGACGGCGGCGCAGGGCGGCGAGGCGGCAGACGCGGCGCGGGTTGATGATGTTGTCGATCCGCTGAAGCAACGCGTCGACGAGATCCATCGTCTTCTTGATCCTTACGCACAAAATCATCGGACAACCGCGATTGTTCGAGGAGAAAGGAATGGACAGCGGAGCGGATTGCAGAATCAGGCGCGCGTCCGGTCAGTCCGTTGCGCAGAATACGATCAGGAACCTCGAAGGAATGATGATGGAGTCGAATCAGCTCCTCACGCACCTTGATGCATTACCGCCCCGCAGCCGAACCGCATTCGCTGCACTCTGTTGCGAGCGTCTGCTCCCCGCCTATCAGGCATTTCAGTGGTGGAACGCGCTGGCTCAACCAGCCTGCTCATTGATGCGCTTGATGCAATATGGGCGTACATCGGCGGCGCGACGCTCAGCAGCGAGGCGATTGCGCAATTGCAGGCGACATGTGAGCACGTGGCTCCCGATACTGAAGAGCACGCTTCCTTGTATGCCGAACTGGCCTTGATCACGGTATCCGCGATTTGTTTGACCCTGCAAACCATCCTCGATCAGCAGAGCGCAACTGCCGCCGAGGTGGCTGAACACGCCCTGGCAGCAGTGGATGCCTATCTTAATCGGGTGACCGATCCCCAATTGACGGTGCACGCGGTAGATCCCGCGTTTGACGCCTGGATTGCCAGTGCGCCTTTGCTTGCCAGTGAACGCCAGTTTCAGCAGGAGAATATTGCAGCGGCGCGCATGATCACGATGCTCCAGGATCACGACATCGCCCGCCTCCGCGCGATCGAACGCACTCGCGGCATTCAACCGTTTATCCGTGGATTGATCAAAAACGAGATGCCTGAACGCTAAGAGAGGAACATCAGACCGATACGCAGCCTTCTCCCTCTGACCTGATAGTCCGACGCTGTTCAAACGGGATTCAGCTGCTCGCGGGAGTCGGCGAGCCGTTTGAAGGCGCCAGTGTGCTGGTTTCTCTGGCATGCGCGCCACACGATGCGCCGCAGCCAGTCCCCGGCACGAGCGCGGGAGCGACGGCAGGGAAGCGTGCAACGCAATACGGCGATGAGGCGGCGGCGGTTGAGGTTGTCGCAGCGCGATCCATCCTGTGTGCACCGGATACGATTGGCTGGACGCCAATTGCGACTGTCGTCGCGTGCTGGCGGCGCATCGCGCAGTTCTGGTATACTATCCCCGAGTACGTTCGCTCGGAGATCACCGATGGCGACCACCATTGAAGCCGTGTTCGATGGGCAGGTGTTGCGGCTCGATCAACCCTCAGCGCTTGCGCCCAACATGTGCGTGCACATCACCATCGAGGTGATGGAGCCAGCCGCTATACCCGAAACGTCCTTTCTGTACACTGCCCGATCGCTGCAGCTCGACGCACCCGCCGATTTTGCCACGAACGTCGACGCTTATTTATATGGTGCACCCGCCGATGCTGCCGCATGAGGCGTTCCTGGATACCGCCTTTGCCCTGGCATTGGCCAATCCGAAGGATCTGCTGCACCAACGGGCGATCTAGCTGGCTGATCAGCTGGACGCCGAACAGACGCGCATGGTCACCACCCGCGCCGTCCTGTTGGAAATTGGCAATGTGCTGGCGAAAGAACGCTACCGCGCTGCGGGGGCGCAACTGTTGACATCGCTGGAAGCGGATCCACACGTTGACATCGTCGCGCTCACCGATGATCGCTACGCCCGTGCATTCCAACTCTATATCCAACGGTCGGACAAAGAATGGGGTTGACCGATTGCGTCTCCTTCGTCGTCATGCGCGATCGTGGACTGACCGCCGCCCTCACGGCGGACCGGCACTTCCAACAAGCGGACTATCGCGCCTTGCTTGCGGACGAAGCGACCCGATAGCCCCTGCGCGACGCCGGGGTATGGCAGGTGCAGGCGCTGCGCGGATGCCGGCGCCGTCGTCCATCACGTCCTGATTCTTCGCGCCTTTGCGCCCTGGTGTGAGATCATGGGCGACGCGGACAGGTCGAGGGGACGCGCCGCTGGCACAGAATGGCAGGGTAGAGAGCGCCCGCGCCGTGACCCCGACCGGGCGTGACACCGCCGGACTGATCCCCGGCGCCGGTGCGCTTTTCGACAGCGCCACCGCTCTGATGGCCCTGGCGCACGGCGATGCGACGAGCGCGGCGCTTGTGGCGGCGGCACCGGGAGTCGTCGCCACGGTTGGAACGAGTGCGGGGGCAGTCACGCAGGCGGTCGCACGGGATGGCGATCCGACGGATGAAGTTCGGGATGCCGTGCGGCATCTCCCGGCGTACAGGTGAGGCATGGCAGGCGGATGGCGTGTGATGAAGCGAATGATCAGGTATAATTGCTCTCAGACAGTGCGCACCTCCAATCCGCGCGTCATCATCCGCATTTGTAAACTCCAGGAATGCAACCATGGCGGTTGATATTGTTCTGCCGCAGATCGGCGAAAGCATGACCGAAGCGACGATCGGGCGCTGGCTCAAGCGCGTCGGCGACCGCGTCGAACGATACGAAGCGCTCGTGGAAGTCGAAACGGATAAGGTCTCGACCGAGGTGACATCGATCACCAGTGGCGTCCTGCTTGAAATCGCTACGCCAGAAGGCGCCACCGTGCCGGTCGGCGCCTTGCTTGCCCGGATCGGCGAGCCGGGTGAAGCGGCAGTGAGCAACGCTCCAGAAGCAGGCGCCGGGACGGCGGCAACGACGGTGACGACGGATGCTCCAGAGCCAGCGCGTCCCCGCCGCGCTGACGGTCCGCCGATCACGCCGGTTGTTGCCCGTCTCGCCGCCGAGTACGGCATCGATCTGAGCCAGATCCGCGGCACCGGCGCTGGCGGGCGCGTCAGCAAGAAGGACGTGCTGCGCTATATCGAGGAGCGACAGAAGGCTGCCGCCACGCCTCCACCCGCACCGGTTGCACCGCCCCAACCGCTCCCGACAACGGTCGCGCCGCCTGTGCCTCCACCGACACCAGCAGCGCCACCGACGCCAACGCGCACTCCCGTCGCTCAACCGCTGCCCGATGATGCCCTCCTCACGCCGTTGACGACAATGCGCCGCGTGATTGCCGACCATATGGTGCGGTCGCTCCGCGACGCTCCGCAGGCAACGACGGTCTTTGAGGTCGATATGGGGCGGGTGCTGGCGCACCGCGAGCGCTACCGCAGTTCGTTCGAGCAGCAGGGGATTCGTCTGACCGTGACCGCCTACATCGTGCAGGCGGTTGCAACCGCGTTACGCCGCGTTCCGGCGCTGAATACCCGGTTTACCGACGATGGGATCATCACCTACCGGCGTATCCATATCGGGATTGCGGTTGCGCTCGATGATGGACTGATCGTACCAGTGCTGCGCGACGCCGATGAGAAAAGCCTGGCGGGGATTGCGCGCGCGCTGAACGACCTGACCGAACGTGCGCGTATGCGTCGGTTACAGCCGGATGAGACCGAGGGCGGAACCTTCACCATTTCCAACCATGGCGTTGGCGGGAGCCTGTTCGCAACCCCTATTCTTAATCGCGGGCAGAGCGGTATTCTTGGCGTCGGCGCGATTGTTAAGCGTCCGGTGGTTATCACCCATCAGGGGAGCGACGCGATTGTCATCCGTCCGATGTGTTATCTGTCGCTCACGTTCGACCATCGCGCCTGTGATGGCGCCACTGCCGACGCATTCCTGGCAGCGGTCAAAGAGACGCTTGAAGCCTATCCCGAACAGTGACCGTTACGGCGCCACGGTTGGCGTCGGTTCCGCGCGCTGCACGACGCACAGGATCTCCGTTGTCACGGCGGTCGGTGCGACGCTGCTCAGGTTGACGAGCCGGTCGGCGCCGTACTGATAGGTGCGGATCGGCAGGGGACGGTCGCTGAGACGCAACCGGACGCTCACGGGATACTCTCCCGGTCGTTCCGGTCCGATCAGCATTTCGATGCGATAGACGCCATTGGGCGCTATGCTGCCGCCGCTCACAGCGCGCCGTCCGAAGTAGAGCAGGAACGACTCGCGCGGCGGTCCCGCGCCGGTGATCACAATGCGCTCCCCCGATCGGCATTCGAGGCGCAGGAGTTCCGCCAGCGACACTTCCGGGGTTGGTGTTGCCGCTGGTGGCGGCGCAGGCGGAGGCACTGGCGGAGGCGCAGGGGGTAGCGCCGCTGCGGTCGGCGCAGGCAAGACCTCGGGTGTTGGTTGAGCGGTCGGCGGCGGCGGGGTCGCTGTTGGCGCCAGCGTCGGTGTTGGCGTCACCACGGCAACCACCACCGACGCCTCCGCGCGAACGCCAAACCGACTGATCGCCAGAATGCTCAGATCGGTGGGAATTGCCGTCGCATCGAGAAACTCGAAGGTGCGGCGACCGGACCCGGCAGGCGCCGGGACGCCAAGCGGCAACAGTTCGACGCGCTGCGCATTATCGATTTCATAGATCAGACGCACCGGCTGACCTGCGATCTGCGGAGATCGCTCAAAGCGCGGATTGCGGATGACCGGCGGCAGCGTGACGAAGTAGAGGATCGCCAGAAATGCCAGCAGCGCCAGCGGAATGAGCCAGGTCGGGATCAGCGCCCGCTGGATGAACTGCGCCGATGAGGTTTGGGTGTCCGAACGCTTCTCGGTGCGCGCCTGAACCGAGAAACTGCGTGGTTGCGACGAACCGAGCCAGCGGATCGGTCCCCGCACTGTCAGGCGGTGTTTGTATGCGGCGCCGGGTTCGAGCGCGACGGCGTCCTCTCCCAGATTGAAGGCAAGCGCCTGCTCATCGTCTTCGCCGATCAGGGTATAGCGCATCGGCATGTTTCCCGCATTCGTGAGCGTCAGGTTATAGTGGGCTTTGCGCCATCCGGCCGCACGGCGCGGTTTCAATTCCAGCCGATGCTCGGTGAACGCCTGAACATTCCAGGTCGCCTGAGCGACGCCAGCTTCATTGGGGCGGCTCCGTGAGCGGGCATAGATGGTGACCGGATAAGGACCGGCGCGGCTCTCTGGCGTGCGCGGCACATTAATGTTGAGCGCCACCGGTGCGCGACCGTTCGGCAACAATTGCGGTTCAGGGGTCGGACCCTGAATCCAGGTTTCGGGCACACCCTGCACGTCGACCCGCAGATGATCGACACTATCGCTGTAGTTGTGCAGGGTCATGCGCAGCACAGCCGGCATGCCGGGGGTCAGCGTTATGACATCCTGTTCGAGTTCGACGGCGTAGCGGTTGGAACTGAGCGGCGGTTGCGTCACGCCAGCCGCGCCAGCTGGAGTGTCGCCGGGCGGCTGGAGAGGCGCCTGCGGCGGCAGCGGAGCGCTTCGCGGAGTTCCAGGCGCGGGCATTTGGGTAATGCCTGCCTGCGGCGACGCTGCGGCAGTCGGAGGAATGGCAGGCGCGCCAAAACTCGGCGTGACCGGAGCGGGAGCGCGGGGCGGCGGCGCACCAACCGCCTGCGGCGGCGCTGCTACCGCTTCAGGACCGGGAACGCCATAGACGGCAGGCGCAACCACACTCGTCGCCTGCGCCAGCGGCGGAATCAGACGCAACCAGTAGACCCCGATCCGCACCGGAGCGCCCCCCTGCCACGGATACCGCTCCTGCGGCGGCAGACGGATACCGGCGACAAAGGTGCCATTCTTTGAACCCAGGTCGGTAATCGTCACCTGCCGCCCATCCCAATCGATGAATGCGTGCTCTTCGGAAACACTCTCATCAGGCAACGGCAGATCATTGGACTCCGCTCTGCCAATCGCCAGACCATCACCGGTCAGACTGAGCAGACGCAGCGGGGCGCCGGCATTATCGAGCAGTTGCACCTGCGGCATGCTCGAGGGCGGGGGCAGCGCCGGGAAGCCAGGCGGCGGCGTGGCGATGATCAGCGATTGAGTGGCTGAAACCTGAGGCAGGGGTGTGCTGATCGCTGGAACCGGTTCGGGAAGGATGGTAACTGCTTCGTCGGGTGGAACAACCGATGGCGCTTCCGCCGTGACATCACCCCTTGCCGACGGTTGTTGTTGCGGCGCAACCAACGGCGTTGGAAGGACTGTCGGCGCTTCGTCGGACGTTGTGTCTGCAATCAGTGCAGCAGTGGCGTCGGCAACCGCACTCGATGGCGCACCCTCCGTCGGCGACGCCTCAGGCGCGATGACTGTCGCACCCTCATCCGCCTCCGCCGCCCCCGCTTCGATCACCGTCGCGCCCTCACCCGCCCCCGGCGCCACCGGCTCTTCGATGACCGTCGCGCCCTCACCCGCCCCCGGAGCGATGACCGTCGCACCCTCACCCGCCCCCGGCGCCACCGGTTCTTCGATGACCGTCGCGCCCTCACCCGCCCCCGGCGTCACCGGCGCGATGAGCGTTGCATCTTCGGGGGCAGGAGTAAACAGATGCGCTGCAACCGTTGCATCATCGGCGGCAGAACGTTGCTCGATGACCGTCGTTTCGTCGGCGGCAGCGACCGACAGACGCTCCCCCATTGCTGCAACCAGGGCGTCCAGCGCTTCTGCCAGTTCATTCATGCGACTGAAGCGATCCGATGGCGTGGATGCCAGGCAACGCGCAACCAGCGCCTCAAGGTCGGCTGGCGTATCGGGGCGCACCATGCGCAACAGGGGAATAGCGGTGAGCGGCGGCGGCGAGCCGACGATCATCTCGTACAGGATGGCACCCAGTGCATAGCAATCGACGGATGGATCCGGTTCACCGCCAGCGCGTTGCTCTGGCGCCTGGTAGACGGCGGGACTGGCGGCAGCTGGGGCGATCAAACGCGCAATGCCAAAATCGCCGACTTTCAGCAGATAGCTGCCGCCCGGTCCAGCGAAGAGCGCACATGCTTCGGGCTTGAGCGCTCCGTGAACGACGCCACGGGCATGCGCTGCACTCAACCCGACCGCCGCCTGACGCGCCAGTTCGACGCTCAGGCGCAACGGGAGCGTGCGGCGCCGGATCGCATCACGCAGAAACCCATCGGATGGAAGTTCACCGATAATGAACGCGCGCCCCTCGCCGATTCCAAACTCATACAGTTCGGCAACGTGCGGATGATAGAGCGCAGCGACTGCGCGCATCTCGCGCTCGAAACGCTCACGGAAGTCGGGCGCTGCAACGATGTCGGGCGGCAGAATGCGGATCGCCACCGGTTGAGCCGTGGGAAGATGGCGCGCGCGATAGACAACCCCCGCGCTATCGGTAGCGATCTCGTCTTCCAGGCGATACGCGCCAATGGTCTGCTCATTCGCTGCGGAGTCGAGCATGGAAGTGACTTTCGTCAAAGAGAAAGGAGATGCTTCATTATATCACGCGGCATGTTACGGACTCCGGGTAATCGTCGGCACATCGGTCGGCGACGAGCGATTGTTCGCCGCATCGGTTGCAGTAACGACGAAGTTGTTGTCGCCGGTTGCCAGCGACACGCTGATGCTGAAACTTGTAGCGCCTCCGGTCAGTTGCTGAGATGCAACAACAGTCTCACCCCCATCGATCGCACCATTGTTGTCTATGTCATTCCATACCTGAACCAGGCTATCCGCTTCTGCATTACCTGTTATGTTAAGTGTCGTGGTGGTAGACGGCACCGTTGTCGCGCTGGCAGGGTTGGTAACGGTTGGCGGAGTAGGCGGGGTTGTATCGATCACAATATCACGCAAATCCGCCAGCGATTGACCTGTCGGAATGGTCAGGACGGCGTTGTTTTCCGCCGCGTCACGCAGGGTTGCACCAGCGGTCAGCGTCAGCGAAACGGAGTCGAGATCGGAAGCGTTCTGACCTGCACCGACCACATAGATACCACTGGCGCTGACGCCGCTGAGCGTCGCAATTGTCACCGTTGCCCCGCTGTTGAGGTTCACCTGCAAGGAACCACCGGTCAGCGTCACCGACTCGCTAAAGTTGACCATCACATTAATGGTAGCGCCGACACCATACACCCCGTTCGGCGTGGTCGATGTGACACTGGTGACAGCCGGCGGTATGGCATCGACTGTCCAGGTGCGAGTCGCCGGAGTCGGATCGATATTATTGACCGCGTCGATCGCGCGCACACCAAATGTATGTGAACCGTTCGAGAGTGAGAGTGTCTGCGGAGAAGTACACGGCAAAAATGGGCCGGAATCCAGACTGCACTCAAACGTGCTGCCCGTCTCAGATGAGGTAAAGTTGAATGTAACCCCCGGACCTGTCGTGCTGCCGTCAGCAGGACCGCTGGTGATCGTCGTTTCCGGCGGTTGCGTATCGACCGTCCAGCTTCGGGTTGCTGGCGTCGGATCGACGTTCCCCACCCCATCGATCGCGCGCACTTCAAAGGTCTGTGAACCATTCACCAACCCGCTGATGGTGTGCGGACTGGTGCAACTCACAAATGACCCGGTATTCAACCGGCACTGGAACGTCGAACTGGTCTCGGTCGAAGTGAACGTGAACGTGACTCCTGTCACACTGATAACGCCAGTTGGTCCGCTGAGAATTGTCGTATCCGGCGGTGTGGCATCCACCGTCCAGGTGCGCGTTGCCGGAGTCGGGTCGATGTTCCCTACCGTATCGATGGCGCGCACATGGAAGGTGTGAGAACCATCAGTAAGACCAGTCGCTGTGAATGGGCTGGTGCAGGCGCTGAACGATCCGCTATCCATGCGACACTGGAAGGTTGCGCCCGCTTCGGATGAGAATGTAAATGAGACGGTTGGTCCGCTGGTGCTGCTATTGGCAGGACCTCCCGTTATCGTCGTATCCGGCGGCGTGGCATCCACCGTCCAGGTGCGCGTCGCCGGGCTGGCATCAACATTCCCGGCGGCATCGAGAGCGCGCACATGGAAGGTGTGAGAACCATCAGTAAGACCAGTCGCTGTGAATGGGCTGGTGCAGGCGCTGAACGATCCGCTATCCATGCGACACTGGAAGGTTGCGCCCGCTTCGGATGAGAACGTAAATGAGACGGTCGGTCCGCTGGTGCTGCTATTGGCAGGACCGCCTGTTATCGTCGTATCCGGCGGCGAGGTATCAATCGCCCAGGTATACGATGCTGGCGCACTGACATTCCCCGCCTGATCGCGTGCGCGCACATTGAAGGTACGGTTGCCGTCAGCCAGACCGGAAGGGGTAAACGGGCTGGTGCATGGTGCAAAACTGGCGGCATCAACGCGACACTCGAAGGTTACGTTGGAACTCACGTCATCGCTGCCGCTAAACGTAAACGGCGCCGCCGGGTTATTCGTGAGCGATGGCGGCGTATTGCCCAGCGCAACCGTCGGCGCCGTCGTATCGATCACAATCTGGTCGCCAGCGTTGAACGGCAGTTTCTCCACCGCATTGCCATCGGCGTTGGTCACGCCATTGCTGTTGACGAAATCGAGGCGGATGGTTTTGTTGCCGCCGCCAGCATTAACCGTCACCGTCCACTGATTCGTGGACGTGCCGCTGGCAGGGGATACCGATGCGATGGCAGCGCCGACGGCGCCGCCAAGGGTCACCACGCTGAAATTCGAAGCCGTTACACCTTTCACCGGTTCGCTGAAATTGACCTGGAACTGAGCGCTGGCGGCATTGGTCGGGCTGTTGCCGATGCGCACAATCGACGCAACCTCCGGAATTTCCGTTCCGCTGCCGGACAGGCTCACAAGCACCACTCCGTCGGCAGACGAATTTTCGATCCGCAGTTGCCCGGTGCGCTGACCGGCGGCAGATGGGGTAAAGGTCAGAGTAATGGTGCACGACGCGCCGGGCGCCAGCGACGTGCCACAGTTGTCGGCGCCTCCAGCGACGCGCGCAAACTCCGAGGCATGGGCGCCGCCAATCACAATCTCGCTGATGGTCAGCGGTGCGTTGCCGGTATTCTTCAGCAGCAGCGTGCGCGGCGCACTGGCGGTCCCCTTCTTAATGCTGCCAAACGCGATCGTCGCAGGTTCCACCATAGCGCTGGCGACCGCGACCGTCGTAGGTTGCGGAACGGATGTCGCCGATGGTGCAGAGGTTGCGGTTGGGCGCAGCGTGGACGTCGCGCCCGCTGTCGGCGTCGTCGTCAGTCGCGCGGTGGTCATCGGCACGCCGATAGTCGACGCCGGTTCGGGTGTTGTCGACACATTTTGCGCCGTGGCGGTTTGCGCCAGTTGCGCCTCGAGCGCCGCGTTGGTCGCCGCAAGCGACTGCGCATTCGCGGTCTGCGCCACCGACAATGAAGCCACGGTTGCCTGAAACGCTCCGGCAAGCGCCGTCTGTGCACTCGCCTGCTGTTCGGTCGGCAGCGCCGCCACTGCCGATTGGGTCGCAGCCAGCGCCGCTCCCACTTCGGCGAGAGCCGTCTGCCCCTGAAGCGCCTGTTGGGTTGCAAGCGCGGCAACCTGCGTGGCTTCGGCGCGAATGCCGCCGCTCTGCACCCCTGCCAGAAAACCGCTTCCAGGAACGCGCGCCCAGAGCGCCGCCGGGAGGTTCAGTCCATACAGCAACAGCAGCAGAACGAACAGCGCAACCGGCGCCCAGAGCGGCAACAGCGTCGTCTGCACGAAGCGAACTTCGGCGTGCAACGTGCGCCTGAGCGAACCAGACACTTCATCGGTTTCTTCGACCTCGATTGGCGCCGTGTAGACACGATGACCACCGAAAACGCGACGCGGCGCGGTGATCGTCAGTGGAATCTCGACGGTTTCATCCGGATCGAGGGTGACATATTCCTGGGTGAACGCAGCGCCGACCATCTGCGCCATATCACCGGTACGCAGGTGATACGTCGCGCGTACATTGCCACCGTTGTGCAGGTGCACCGTTACAACCGCCTGCTCACGTCCCAGCGCGCGATGCGGCGCAACCTCCACCTCCCCCGACAGAAACGGCGCAACCCGCCATTCCAGGCGAAGTTCGGCGCTGCTGGAAGGATCTTCCTGAGACGAGACGCGCACGCGCACCTCATAGGGACGAACGGCACTTTCGGGAGATGCTGGCGCCTGAACACGGATGATGGCGGTCTTCATCGAGAATGGCGCAACCCGCAGCGCTGGCGCAGGTTCGACCCAGGTCTCTGGCAGACCACTGAGCGAGAGCGCAACCGTCTGTGGTGCATTCGTCTGGTTGGTGACGCGCACCTCGACGTCGGTCGGCTCGCCGGGGATCAGGGTCAGCGCCGTATGCGCCGGCGACAGCGCAACTGAGAGACCCGCTTCCCTGACCTTTTGGGTTGGCGCGGCATGCAGATCTCCGGTCACCGGCGACGCCGGGTCGGCGGGTGAAGGCGCACCGATATGCAGACGCAACGTATACGGACCGATCTGAAGCGTTTGCGCAGGATCCCAGACCTGTGGCGTTTGCGGAGACAGGCGCATCGTCCCCAGTTGGACGCCACTCTTCGATCCCAGGTCGGTCACCGTCACGCGCGCGCCGTCCCAGTCGATCCGCGCATGAGTGCGCGAGACGACCGGCGCGTCAAGCCGCAGCGCATTGTTCGCCAGACGACCGATCGTGACGCCAGCGCGCGTCAATGCGAGCGTCTGAACCGGATTGCCCTGGGCGTCGAGCACAACGATGTGCGGCGCCTTATCGGACGACGATGGCGAAAGTCCGGCATGCGTCTGCCGGTCGGCGGGTGTGTTGGATGGATTGTCGGCGGACACGACGCACACCTCCTGAAATGCGGTACGGAATGCTGTTATGGCGCACTGATAATGAGATCGATCTGCACCGTCCGGCTCTGCCCGCTGCCATGAACAACGGTTATCGTCATCCTCGCCGCGCCGGGCTGACCACGCCGGTACTGAAGGCGCGTCAGTCGATCATTGGCATCGGCGCGGGTGGTCGTAAACGTTTGCGGAGCAGTGGTCTCGGTGAACCCGCCAATGCCGGTGATGCGCATTTGCCCTGCATTGTTCGATGGATCCACTCCCGCAATGCTGAGCGTCACGGTGACGGTATCACCGGCAGAAACGCCTCCGATCACCACCCCCGCAATATTCGTCCAGGGCGCGGCAGCGCCACCGGTAACAGCGACCGACGACGGCGCAGTGAGGGTCAGATTAACCGGTTCGGGGGTTTCAGTCGGCGTTGGAGTCAACGTCTCGGTCGGCGTCGGAGTCGGCGTCTCAGTTGGCGTTGGCGGAACCGGCGTGAAGGTGTTCGTCGGCGTCGCTGGCGGAACCGGCGTGAAGGTGTTCGTCGGCGTCGCTGGCGGAACTGGCGTGAAGGTGTTCGTCGGCGTTGGCGGAACCGGCGTCAGGGTATTGGTCGGCGCTGGTGAGAGCGTCCTGGTCGGCGTCGCCGATGGGGTCGGCGTGGGCGTGAACGTGGCAGTTGCTATCCCGGCAGCCGGGCGAATCGTCCCGACAGCGATGCCCCGGGCAAGATTGGCGCCCGCGGCGCTCGTCAGAACGACTCGCAAGCGCAGATCGATCGCCGTGGCAGCATCGGGCAACACCGGAACGGCGATCTCCCGTTCGAGGTCGCCGGGGTTGAAGGTCAATGTTCCGTTCACACTGCGGTAATCGACCCCCGCGCGCGCTGTATCATCCTCCGTCGTGTACGCAATCGAAACAATCGAAGCGCTTGCGTTCGAGAGGCGCACCCGGAAGATCAGCGACGTTTCGCCGCTCGTCAGGCGTTGCACCGTCGCATCCTCGATGGTCGCCTGCGGCAGACCGGGCGCCGGGGTCTGTGATGGCGCCGGTGTGCGTGATGGTGTTCGCGTTGGCGTTGCCGTCGCCGAAGGAGTAACCGGTGGCATGGTCACCGTGGGCGCTGGCGCTGTACCGGGGGGAACCGTCGCAAATGGCGCCTCTGTCGGCGGCGGCAGCGTTGGCAGCGACGTAAACTGGATCGCAATCGCGGTCGCAGTGGCGAACTGTGCCACCAGCGTCGCCTGAAATTCGACGCGCTGATCGGCGGACGCGGCAGTCGCAGTCTGCTCCAGCGCTGCAATCGTCGCCAGCCCCTGCTGCTCCGTGAGTTGCAACTGCTGCGCAGTCGCCGTCGCCTGCGCCACGGCGGTCCCACGGGTATCAGGGAGCGGTTCGGTGGGAGCGGCAAAGATGCCGTACCCCGGCAACGCGCTGGCAAGCGATGCCGGGAGAACTGCGAAACCGCATAGCAATCCGAAGAGGAGCAACCCGATGATCAACGGCACAAACCAGAGCGGAAATGTCGCCGTCTGAACGAACAGCGCCTGCGCGCTCAATATGTCGCGCATCGATTGCTGCACATCGGTCTCGACCGCCTGAACGGTAAAGGTATGGCGTCGATCGGCGCCGAACATGCGACGTCGGGCAATCACGGTCAGCGATGTTTCGGCGATTGCGCCGGGCGCAGCGCTCACACGCTCCTGCGCGAAGGAGTATTCCAGTTCCTGCGGCTCGTCGGCGGCGCTCAGCACATACGCAGCCTGAACATTGCCATTGTTCCGCACCTGAATGGTATACACCGCCTGATCGCGACCAGAGGCGCGCTTCGGCGTGATTGCCAGTTCACCAGCCAGAAAGGGGGCGATATGCCATTCGAGCGGCGCCTCGAACATGAGCGTCGGCAGTTCGGCAGCAAATGCCTGAATCGAAACCGGACGCGCGCCCGCGAGACTTGCGCTGGCCGCCGGCACAGAGACTGTCAGGGTCGCCGATGCCTGCGCCCCGGGCGCCACCGAGAGCGTGGGCATGCCATCGACCCACTCCGATGGAAAACCATCGATGGTCAGCGAAATCGTGAGCGGTAGCGTGGTGTTGTTTCTGACGCGCACATTGACGCTGGCGCGTTCCCCCGGCACGAGCGTCAGCGTAACCTGCTCCGGCGCAATCGAAAGCGCAATCGGGGCAGGCGCCGGTTCAGCCTCACCCTGCAATGGCTCAGGCGGCGGCAGGCGACCGGTCGGCGCCTCAGCAACAGCGGAAGAAACGCCAGCTGTCGCTTCGGGGCGACCTGACCCGGCAACAGGAGAAGCAGAAGGTGCAGTCACTGCCGCCGGTGGGAGGGCGCCGGGATACAGCCGGAATACATAGCGACCGATGCGCAGCGGTTGATCAGGCGACCACTCATAAGGCGTTTGCGGCATCAGACGCACAGCGCCGAGGAACGTGCCCAGTTTCGACCCGAGATCGGTCACCCTGGCGTGACGTCCATCCCACTCCACCCGCGCGTGATTGCGCGAGATGGTGGGATCGTCGAGCACCAGATCGCTGCCCTTGAGACGCCCGATCGTGACGCCATCGGAAGAGACTTCGGCATACTGCGTCGGTTGGCCCCGCGCATCGAGCAGAGCGACGAACGCGGCACTACCGCCCTCTGAAGCGGAGACAGCGCGTGTGGCATATGGATTGGGCGGCGTATCCGGCACAGACGGATCATTCGGCGCCATGCAAAGCCCCCGTGCTATAACCCTTGAGTCAGGAAATACGCAAACGAGCGCTAGATCGAAAGGAGCGCCGTCTGCACGAACGCTGCTGTCGCCTGCGTCGAACCAGCGCCGAGCACGGCAGCAGTCACCACAAAATGATGCGTCTGAACACCGCCAAAGATACGGCGGTCGCAGCGCACTTCAAGCGGCACATCGACCGTCTCGCCGGCAGCCAGGTGCACTTCGTGACGTCCAAAGTTGTACGCCAGCGCCTGACCCGAATCTTCCGCCATCAACACCACATGCGCAACCGTTCCGCCCTGATTGGTCAGGCGAACCGTGTAGCGCGCCCGATCCCGTCCACGCGCCGTTGCGGGCGACACCTGCACCGTCAACGATGGCGGCGCAATGACCGTCCAGGTTGCCTCAATCGATGCCCCGATCTGCGGCTGCGTCGTCGAACGCGCATGCACCCGCACCTGATACGCACCGAACCGTACTCCCGCCGTTACTGGCGTCTGAAGCGTCAGGCGCACCGCCAGCTGTGCGCTGCCATCGACCCGTACCGGTTGATCCGGCAGATGAACCCACGCTGCGGGCCATCCTTCAACTGCCAGCGTCAGGGTATCGGCAGCGCCGCGATTCACCAGCGTCACATCAACGGTCACCGGCTGACCGGCGACGATCTCCAGCGACTCCTGTCCCGGCGCCAGAGCGATGCCGAACTGATCGTCACGGCGCTGAACCAGTTCCAGCGTAAACGGACCCACCCCCAGGGACTGTCCGATGTTCCAGGTATGTGGCTCGTGCGGCTTTATGTGCGTACCATCGAGCAGCGTCCCGCCGCGCGAACCCAGGTCTTTGACCCGCACCCGCCGCCCGCTCCATTCGATATGGAGGTGATTGCGCGACACCGCCGGATCATCGAGGACAATCTGATTGCCAGCGCGGCGACCGACGGTCAACCCCTGGTCGGTGAGCGGCGCCTCCTGCACTACCTGTCCTCCAGACCCCAGCACTCGCACCGTCAATCCTTCCGGCGCCGGCAGCGGAGCAGGTTCCGGCATCTGCATGACCCGACGCAGCGCCTGGGCAAGTTCGGCGCCGGTCGCAAAACGCTCCTCCGGTTTCTTCGCCAGACAGCGCAGAATGATCGCCTCCACCGCCACCGGCAGATCGGGAGCGACTGTGCGCGGCGACGGCGGTTGAGCGTAGACGTGCTTCTCGACCGCCTCGCTGATCCGGCTGACCGTAAACGGCAGATACCCGGTCACCACCTCGTACAGGACAATCCCGAGCGAGTAAATGTCACTGCGTCCATCGACGGGCAAGCCCTGACACTGCTCCGGCGACATATACGCCGGTGTGCCGACGGTCATACCGCTGGCAGTGATGCCGCCGCCCCCCTCGACCATGCGCGCCAGACCAAAATCGGTCAACTTGACGACATAGAGTGAGCGTCCACCCGGACCGGCATGACGCTCGATCAGGATGTTGTCCGGTTTGATGTCACGATGCACAATGCCCCGGGTGTGAGCGAAGTCGAGCGCCTCTGCCGCCTGCCGCACCAGGTCCAGCCCGAAGTGGAGCGGCCATGTCGCCCCATCGCGGGCGCGGCGGTCGAGCAGCGTGCGCAGCGATCCGTCCGGCAGGTACTCCATGGTGATGTAGTACCGCCCCTGCTGTTCATCAAACCCGAAGATGCGCACAATGTGCGGATGTTCGAGCGCGGCGATCGCCTGCGCCTCCTGGCGGAAACGCGCCTGAAAGCCAGGATCGCTCGCCAGATGCGCATGCATGACCTTGAGCGCCTGTAATCGATCAAGGTGCATATGGCGCACGCGGTATACCTGCCCCATGCCGCCGGAGCCAAGCAACGCCTCGATGCGACAGTTGCCGATAATCTGTCCCAGCAACTCGTTCATTGCTCACTGTCGAAACTCAAAGTACCACCACTCATGGCGCGGACCTTCGCGCCCATTGGCATCGATTGCCGACACGCGCCAGCGCCCTGGCTGAGCGCCAACCCAGGAGAAACGGAACTCATTGAATGAAGCTCCATCGATATGGGGAACACTTTCGACCCTCCATGTTCGCCCGACATCTGTGCACCACACACCCCAGCCACAACAATGAAAACAATCGATTTCAACCCGGTAGGACACCGCGCCTGAAACCTGCGCCCACTGCAGAATGGTATCACGTGGGAAATGGTAGAACACGGCGCCGTTCGGCGGAGCGCGATGAAGCGGCACTGCCACAGTGGGTATTGGCGTATTCGTAGGTGTTGGCGTGACTGTGGGTGTTGGTGTGTGTGTAGGTGTTGGCGTATGCGTGGGCGTGGGTGTTGGCGTATGCGTGGGCGTGGGTGTTGGCGTATGCGTGGGCGTGGGTGTTGGCGGAATCGGCGTTTCTGTCGGCGTTGGCGTATTCGAGGGCGCGAGAGTCGGCGTATTCGTCGGCAATGCTGTGGCAGTGCTGGTCGGCTCCGGCGTCGCAGTCGGCTCCGGAGTCACGGTCGGCTCCAGCGTCGCGGTCGACTCCGGCGTCGCAGTCGATGCCGCGGTCGCAACCGGCGTGGGGGTTGCCGTCGGGGTTGGGGTGCGCGTTGCCGTCGCCGTTGCGGTTGGCGCACTCCCGGTTCCACCTGCGCCACCTGCGCCGCCAGAACCCCCTGAACCTCCTGCGCCCCCGCTTCCCCCGCCGCCACCTGAGCCGCTATCGCCGCCGCTTCCGCCACCCGCATTCGCACCATTTCCGCCAGACGCCGCCACAGCCGTCGCTGTCGCCTGGTCGTTGGTGATGACCGCACCGGTCTCAACCGTCGGCGTTGCTGCACCGGTCTCAACCGTCGGCTCGACCGGCGCAACGGGTTCCGCCGTCGGCGCTTGCGTCGCCGTCGCTGCAGGCGTCGGCAGCGCTCCCGACTGACCTGCAATGTCCGCATTGACACGCTCGCCGCTGCGCAGGATGGCATACCCCGGCAATCCGCCCGCCAGTGACGCGGGCAATGCGCCAAAGACATGCGAGACGCCGAACCCCGCCATCAACACGACGGCAATGAGACTCCACACCGGCAGCAACGCTCCCTGGACCCACATCCCATGCGCGCGCAGCGTCGCTCCGTGATCCGCCGTCGCCGAGAGCGTCACCCCATGGGTCGTCTCGCCGCCGAACGGCTTGAGCGGTCCTTCGACCGTCACCATTGCGCTGCCGGTCGCACCCGCGTCGAGCACCAGTTCCTCCGGTGCCACCGTTGCCTGCACCCCTGCTTCATCCGCCTCACCCTGCAACCGGTAGCGCACCGCCGCATTCCCCAGATTGCGCACCGTCGCTCTGAGCACCCCCCGCATCCTCCCGCGCGCGCGCCCAGGCGACAACGTCAGTTCCTCTCGCACATACGGGCGCACCGTCCAGCGCGCCAGCACCGACCCGCCCTCCGCAGGGCGCGCGCGCGACCGCGCGCTCACCTCCACCGGATACTCACCGGCGCGAGCGTCCGGTTCGGCTGGCGGGCGCACCGCCAGCATCACCGTCGTTTGACCGCGCGGCGGCATCTGCGCCGCCGGAGGAAGCGTCACCCACGTCTCTGGCACACCGGTGACGCTGACGGTCAGATGATCCACCTGATCGCTCAGGTTCGCCAGCGTCACCGCCACGGTCGCGGTCTGCCCCGGCGTCACCGCCAGCGTCTCCGGTTCGAGCGTCATCCCCACCAGTCCGGTCGTCACAAACGCCTGGGAATAGGGGAGCGGCGCACTCCCGCCTGACAATGGCGGCACCGTCATCACCCCGCCGCCTGGCGTTGCCACCGTTTGCGGCGTCATCAGCGCACCTCCAGACGGCGTGGCGACCTGACCGCTCTCGGCGCGCTCCGGCGGATCGAGGCGCAACCAGTACGACCCCACGCGCAGCATGGTGCGCCAGGGCCAGACCACCGCTTCCTGCGGCGGCAGCGGTCGTTCTTCCAGCAGGGTGCCGTTGCTCGACCCCAGATCGGTCGCCAGCACCTGGATTCCGTCCCATTCCAGGCGCAGATGGTGGCGTGACACTCCCTCCCCCGTCAGCACCACGTCATTGCGCTCCACCCGCCCCACCGTCAGTCCGCCGGGACGCACCGCCACCACCTGGAGCAGCGTGCCCGCATCGTCCAGCACCTGCACCCGCGGCAACGACCCGCCACCCATAAGCGTCAGCGCCACCGGCGCCGGACCGCCACGCGGCGTCTGGATGCGGGTGCGCGCGGCGATGTCGGTCAACATCGCGCCACCCTCATCCTCCCCAATCGCCAGATCGGGCGCAATGGCGCCGAGCGCCTCGGATAACGCCGCCGCCAGATCGGCCGCAGTTGCAAACCGTTCCTCCGGCAGTTTCGCCAGACAGCGCAGCACAATCGCCTCGACGATGTCAGGCAACTCCGGACGCACCTGGCGCGGCGACGGCGCGGGCACATACACGTGTTTGAACACCGCCTCGCTGACGGTTTTGACCACGAACGGCAGCGTACCGGTCGCCACTTCGTACAGCACCACCCCCAGCGCATAGATGTCGCTCCGTCCATCCAGCGGCTTCCCCTGGCACTGCTCCGGCGACATATAGGCAGGCGTCCCCATTGCCATCCCCGTCGCCGTCAGATTGCTGCCCTCGGTCATGCGCGCCAGCCCGAAGTCCGCCACCTTCATCGTCGGACCGCGTCCGGCAAAGCCGGGCTGCAGCAACAGGTTATCCGGCTTGATGTCGCGGTGCACCATGCCCATCGCATGCGCATACGCCAGCGCGTCCGCCGCCTGGCGCACCAGTTCCAGCCCCTGCACGAGACTCCCGGCGGTCTGCGACGCCGCAGACCGCAACCAGCCGCGCATCGAGCCGCCGGTCACCAGTTCCATCACCAGATACGCCATCCCCTCGAATTCATCGAAGTCAAACACCTCGACGATATGCGGATGGCGCAGTTTCGCCGCCGCCTGCGCCTCCTGGCGGAAGCGGGTCTGAAACATCGGATCCTGCGCCAGATTGCCGTGCAGCAACTTCAGCGCCGCCGGACGATCCAGCAGGATGTGGCGCGCGCGAAAGACCTGTCCCATGCCGCCCGCGCCGAGCAGCGCTTCGATGCGATAGTTGCCGATCGTTTTGCCGATGAACTCAGTCATGGTCTGCGGCTCCTGTGTGATGGGAATGAAGCTGCGTCGTCTGTGTTGCGCGGCACACCCTGGTTATGGCGTAGGCGTCAACCGCAGAATGAGCGGGGGTTGAATAATTATGTCCGGTCGCAAGACCCATTGCCGGCGCAGCACATAGTTCGTCGTTCGATCAGGACGGGGATCGGAAGGACGGTAATCATCGAAGACTTCCGCCAGCAGATCGTCGCCCTGCAAACGAACGGTGATGCGCGTCGTCTTGAAACCAAAATCATACACCCCGACCAGTTGCCCCGACGTATACGGCACCTGGATCACGCCCCAGTCGCAGTCGCTCGGCGTACATTTGCCATAGCCGTGGAACGTATAGTTCGTCTCGTTCTGCTTTTCGATCACCAGGCGAGTCATACCGCTCGTTGCGGTATCGACATTGACCCAATCGCCGAGAAACGCATTGAATGCCGCTGCCTGCGTCGTTGCCGTTGCAGCGACCGATGTTTGCTGCGCCGCGACGACCGCCGCCGTCTGCGCCAGTGTGGTCTGCTGCGCGGCGACCGCACTGGCCGTCTCTGCATTCGCTGCCGCCGCCATGGTCGCCTGTGCATCGAGCGCCTGCTGCGTCGCCTGCGCGTCCAGCACTGCCTGTGTTGCCTGCTGTGCGGCTGCAGCGGCAGTCTGTTGTGCGGCCGCCTGCTGGGTCGCCTGCTGGATCGCCTGCTGCGCCTGTTGCGTCTGCTGCGCCGCTTGCTGCTGTTGCTGCTGCGCCTGTTGGGTCTGTTGCGCGGCCGCCTGCTGCGCCTGCTGCGCCTGTTGGGTCTGTTGCGCCTGGGCGATCTGTGTGTTCTGCTCCGACTGGAACGCGATCTGGGTCTCGATCGGCGCGGCGGCGATCGTCTGCTGCTGCACGAGCGCTACCGTCTCTTTGGCTTCGATTGTCGCCTGAACCGCTGTGTTGACAACAATCGCAGTCGCGGTATTCGCTGCCGCGATCACACCGGCTGCTTCGGCGGTCGCCGCAGTCGCCGTCGCTGCCGCCGGGCGCACAACCAGCATTTCATTGCCGAAGAACACCCCGCCCAGACACAGCGGAATGAGCAGGAGCAACAGCGTGACCGCCCACGCCGGAATGATCGGCATCTGCACGAATTGCCCGGTTGCCACAGGCGGTCCTTCGCCGCCCGCTACAACGGCCCCGACCATGAAACTGCGTGTCTGTTCGCGACCAAACCAGCGCTGCGGACCGGTGACCGTCGTCGGCACATCGACTTCGGCGCCTGGATCCAGCGTCACCTCCGGCGGATCAAAGCGGTAACGCAGCGCGTGTTCATCATCTTCGGCGCGCAGCGCGCACTGGATTGGAGCATTGCCATTGTTGCGCAGGGTGGTGGTAAAGCGCGCCTGTCCGCGCCCGGCGGCCCGTTTTGGCGCGAGGGACAACACTGGCGCAGCAAAGGGCAGCACCGTCCATTGCCCGTGCGCCACGCCCACCTCCGACGGGTTTTCGCGCGAACGCACCCGCAGCGTCACCTGGTAATCACCGGCGCGACTCGCCGGTGACCGCGGGGCGGTTACGGTCAGCACCACCGGCATCTGCACACCCGGCATCAACTGAAGCGCATCGGCAGGCTGGCGCACCCATTCCGCTGGCGCACCATCCACTTCGATGCTGAAATGATCCACGACCGTTCCCAGATTTGCCAGCGTCAGGCGCAGCGGCGCCGGTTGCCCCGGATTCAGAGTCAGAGTTTTATCTTCCAGCACCACACCGATGCGCCCGGTGCTGATACTGGCAGTCGCCATACCGGTCGGCATCGGGCGCGTTGCGGCGGCAGGCGGCGGTGTGGCGGTCGGTTGCGCATCAAGAAGTTGCTGCAACAGCGCGCCGCCCTGTTCGGCGAGGCGCGCTGGCGGCTCCAGGCGCAACCAGAACGGACCGACGCGCACCACCTCGCGCCAACCCCACGGGTGTGGCGCCCGCGCCGGAAGGCGCGTTGCACCCAGCAACGTTCCATTGCTCGACCCCAGATCGGTCACCGTCACCTGCCGCCCATCCCAGTCTACCCGCAGGTGCGAACGCGAGACCCCTTCCGATTCGAGCACCAGCGTATTCGTTGATTGCCGTCCCACCGTGACGCCATCGCTCGTCAACTCAACCACGCGCAGCAGATTGCCGCTGCTATCGCGCACCTGGATACGCGGCAGGTGCGCGGCGCCCGGCAGCGACGGGATCGCCGGTGGCAACGTCCCACTCGATGGCGCCACTGCCGTTGGTTGCGGCGGAGCAACCACAGGCGGAGGCGGGGGTGGTGCAACCCCCTGCGGCGAGACCGGCGGCGCTTCATTGGGATGCGCCATCACCGTGGCGTGGGTCAGCGTCGGATCGGGGCGCGCCAGGAGCGCTTTCAGACTGGCGGCAACCTCAGCGGCGCTGGCAAACCGTTCTTCCGGGCGCTTCGCCAGGCAGCGCAGCACAATCTCCTCCAACTCCGACGGCAGATCGGCGCGCACCTGACGTGGCGGCGTCGGCGGCACAAACACATGCTTGTACGCCGCCTCACTCAGCGTGGCTGCCGTAAACGGCAGATACCCGGTCGCCACCTCGTAGAGCACCACTCCCAGCGCATAAATATCGCTACGGAGATCGACGTGCGCTCCCTGACACTGTTCCGGCGACATGTAGGCAGGCGTGCCCATCGCCGTACCGGTTGCCGTCATCGTCGATCCTTCCGCCATGCGCGCCAGCCCAAAATCGGTAATTTTGAGGGTATAGCGCCCTGGCGCGCCAGAAACCGCGCGCAGCAGCATATTGTCCGGCTTGATGTCGCGGTGGATCATCCCCTGACTGTGGGCATACGCCAACCCCTCGGCTGCCTGGCGCACCAGATCGATTGCCAGCAGCAGGGGCCATGGCTTGCCCTCGCGAGCGTGCTTCTGCATCAACCCGCGCAGCGACCCATCGCTCAACAGTTCCATCACCAGATACATCAAGCCATTCTGCTCACCGAAATCGTACACTTCAACGATATTCGGATGCTGAAGCGCGGCGATCGCACGGGCTTCCTGGCGAAAGCGCGCCTGAAAGCCGGGATCGTGCGACAGATTGGCATGCATCACCTTCAACGCCACCGGGCGATCAAGGTGAATATGTCGCGCACGAAACACCTGCCCCATGCCCCCGGCGCCGAGCACTGCTTCAACCCGATAATTACCGATCGTCTGACCGATGAACTCTGTCATAGAACCGCTCCTGAGCGTCTGTCATCCGGGGGCGAGTAAAGCAAACTTGAGTCCACTGCAAAAAGGGCATATCACCGCAGCGGCGCAGCGTTCGCAGAGGAAGATGCCAGAGCGAGTCGCTCCAATGCATCATGCCTCGCCGCGCATACCTTTCGTTTTTGAAGTTCTCTGCGCTCTCGGCGTCTCGGCGGTGCGTTTTTGCAGCGAAGTCAAACTTCCCTGATCCAGAATGTCTCAAACATTTGGGTTGTACCTCTGGCGTCCAGGCGCACTAACCCATCACTCAACCAGCAGCGCAACCTGCGCAAACCAGTTCAACCGTTGCTCAATGTCGGCGGCAAGCCCTGCCAGCGACGCTGCCCGTCCATCATCCCCGGCATACGGAACCTCACCGGCGGTCACTGCGGCAGCCATCATCTCCTCCAACGCCCTGCGGTCGTGGCGCCCATCGAGCGACTGCACCAGGTGACGGTCGAACGGATCGAGGGAGATCACATCGTGGTACAGATTCGTCACCTCTTCACCGTGCTGCGCCTCCAGGCGCGCCAGGGGCGTCACCTTTGGACGTTCGCCAGGGCGCGTTGCCACTGCCGGGGGATGTAGATGGAACGACACGAGCGAGGTCGCCGTGGCAAATGCGCGCAGCAGATCGCCGCCCAACCGGCGCGCCAGCGCTGACGGTTCCGTGTCCTCCAGTGATGCTCCCGCAGCCACTGCTCGACGCTGCGCTGCGACGACCAGATCCTCAAATGCAACCGCACGCGGCGACGCCTCAGCCAGGCAGATCAGCGCCGCTTTGGTGATCGGCGCAGAGACGCTGAACGCCACACCATGCAGATTGCGGAACACCACCCACTCGCTCCCGGCAAGATCGAGCGGTTGCGTCTCCGGATGCATCAGCGCAGCGACCGACATCCCCATCAACCGTTCTGGACGCAACGTTCGTCGCACGGTCACATGATCATGGCAGAGGAGCGTCTGACGAAACTGTCGACCGCGGAGAAAATCCATGTACTGCTCCAGATCAATGCCGCTTCGTGAAAAAGAACGGATGGCATCGACCGTTTCCGGTTTCAATCCCAGCGGCAAGACCATCGGAAATTCGGTTTCGGACAGGTACTGCAACCCGTGCTGCGCAGCGTGAGCGGCGAATTGTGCGAAGGAGACCGGTTCGTTCACCACCTCGAGCGCGTCGTGGATCAGAAATGCGTGGCTGAGCGAACCCAGACGACTCAGCACTGATCGGAACTGCCCGGCATACGCGGCAAGAAAACTATGAAACGCATTCGCGTTCTCCGAGTCGCTCTCTGCCAGCATGTCGAGGAGCGCCAGGGCGATACGTGCGCGTTCGCGCGGATCCTCGACGCCCCTGGCGGCATAGATCATCAGATCCCGCAATGCTCCCAGGATATGCCATCCTGGATAGGTATTGTAACTGATATATGCAATTCCATGTGACGCAAGCGAGCGTTTCGTCAACGCCATGAGCCGGTCGCGCACCGGCGCCGGAACCCAGGAGTAGACTCCATGCGCGATGATATAGTCGAACTGCCCCAATTCATCGCCGACCTCCTGCACATCGCGCACCAGCAGAGTTACATTGGTCATGCCAAGGGTCTCGATGATCCGACGCCCATCGGCTATCTGGCGTGGCGAGAGATCGATGCCGACGAACGTCGCCTCCGGCAGACTCAGCGCCATTGGTATCAGGTTACTACCGGCAGCGCACCCGATTTCCAGTACGCGGCAATGCGCAACCGGCGGCGGGTTCAGACCGAGCAACGTCGCCAGCGCCGCCATGTAGTCGGGATGGGTATGCGCATAGGCGCGTCCAGGGTACGGCGCTTCATCGTAACTCCGTCTGAGCATAGCCGTAATGTCATCCATGGCGAATATCCAGGATATACCCGGCGTGCGCCGGTTTGTGGGTGCGCACCAGATCATCGATCAGGATCGCATCGACATCACTCCCCGGTGGAATAACGAGCGACACGTGAAAAACGAACGGTTGCGCCGGATGTTCCGTGATCGTCGGCGTCAGACCGGTCACCACCTCGATCAGTCGCTTGAGACCGTAGGCAGTGCCGCGCCAGCGGTAGAGATCGGCCGCTTCCGCAATCAGGCGGCGAATACGCGATTCGGGCCAGTAGGGATTGATCGCCAGATCGAGCCATCCTGCCAGCCAGGGCAGAAACGACGGCGGACAGGTGCGTGGGTCGAAATACAGGTTGATATGGTTCTGGCGCCACTCCAGCGGCTCCCAGATCGTCTCGAAGATGCGCAGGTAGCGCCCCAGGAACTCGTTTTCCTGAAAGATCGCTGGCAGGTAGCGCAGGTAGCGACTGTCGAGCCCATCGGGCGGCGCGGTATAGCGCACCGGCATGCGTTCGGGGAACTCCTGCGCCACAAAGACCGGCGCTTCGGGCGGCGCTGGCGGCGCACCTGGCGCTTCAGGCGTCTCCACTGCTGCCGCAGATTCGCCGCCGGCGCCTTCCTCGCCTGCCGCCGCTTCATCAAACAGCGCTTCGGCTGCGGACGGTCGCTCCACAACGATGGGAAGCGGTTCAGGCGCTTCCGCGACCGGCAGCGCGACTTCTTCAGGCGGATACGTCACGCCAGGCGGGACATAGATCAGAAGAAACGGTCCGATCCGCACTTCCTCGCCGGGAACCAGCGGGTACGGCTGATTCGGCGGCAGGCGACGCTCACCGATGAAGGTCCCATTCGTGCTGCCGAGATCGATCAGTTGCGCGCCCTGCGGTCCCGCCTCGATCCGACCGTGCATATTCGACACGACCGGCGAGTCGAGGTGCAGATCGCGCGCCGGATTGCGCCCGATGGTGTACTGTGGCTGGCGCAGCGTCACAACACGTTCGCCATCGGCGGAGCGAATGATCAGTCTGCCAAAATCGGGTTCCACATTGTGCTCCAGGTTCTCACCATCATCGCCAACATGAGCGCCCCCTTGCTGAAGAGCGCCATGCAGGTCTTCATCCTGCCAGAAAGCAACCTTCGAACCGGGAGGAGCGCCGCTCCATCAGCGACCGTTCGTTTCCCGCTTCAGACCCTTTGCCGACCGTGCATTACGACGCGCTGACCGACACGCGATGCTGCCAGGAACAGATCAGCGCGTGGCGCGGCACATCGAGGCGCGGCGATACTACCTGCGGTTTGGCAGTGCTGCCCGGTTCGGTCAGACCAATCTGCACTTCTTCAACAAACTCGATCTGTGGCAGGCGTTGCATCAGGGCGTAGATCTCCGACACGTGCAGATCACGACCAAAGGGCCAACCATCCCCCTGCGGTCCGCCAACATACGGATTGAGATACCGGTAGAGCGTCTCCTCCGCATCCTGCTGCACAGCGCGGATCAGCGCCTGATCGCTCCGGGCAGGCACGCGCAATCGCACCTCGACACTCACCCAGAGATACTGGACCGGGCGGACATCGAGCGCAATCCCGAGCGGGCGGCGCCGATCCAGATACTCAAGCACCCGGGCGCGCAGTTCGGCGGAGAGGGTGAGCGCTTCGGGCGGAATACGCCCGACGGGATTATCGGTCTGCGGCAGAATGCACACCAGCACCTGCCCGGGGCGCGGATCCGCCGGACTGCCCGGTTGCGCGCCGGGGGCGATACAGCACGCCCGCGCCACACCGACCACCTCGCGCGCCAGATGCTCGTAATCATCGGCGGTCACCGCGCGGGTGCGGGTGCGCAGAATTTGCGGTGCGCGGACGCGCGCATCATCAAGACCCTGCGGATCACGCCCGCCCTCGGCGGCGCGGCGGTTGGTCACCCGCGACACATACGGGATCGAGGTCTTGAGCGTCGTCAATGTATTCGCCTGCACATTGCCGACTACGCCGCCGCCATACTGGTAGCGCGTCATTGTTATGACGCTCCCGTGCGGCGGCACACTGCCAAAGTTACGCACCGCCCCATCGGGCTGAAGGAGCGCCGGACCAAAACTGACTGTACCGCTCAGACTATCGAGTGTATAATGCTGATCATCAGGACCAGATGCAGCAAAGTCGGGAACTTCGACCCACTCCCGCAGGCGCCCCGGCAGCGGCGGATCGACGATCAGGATATCACGCTGCGGATCACGCGACAGCACAGGTCTGTTGAGCAACTGAAACTCCTGACCAGGCGTGCCGTCGCTGCGCCCGATCACCTCATTGCGCACCGTCACTGCGTGGCGAGCATTGACCGTTCCGCCGCGCGACTCGACCCGGAAATCCAGAAGTTCGGGCGAGACTTTGTAGCGATTATGCCGATTTTCGGGCGTATCCGCCTGTGCATCGGTCAGGCGGCAACGCAACCAGTGAGCTGTCACCCCCTGAATGGTGTCGGGCGCCATCGGCGGCAGGTGCAGCACAATTTCGCCGGGCATGTTGAACCCGCCTGTCCCATCGAACTCCACCTCACACGGCGACCAGCGCGCCACTCCACCCTGCCACACTTCCCACACCAGCGGCGGATTGGTCGGATCGACGCCTGCCCCGCGCGCCACATCACAATCGACCACCAGCGCCAGGACGTGGTTGCCGTGGTTATGGCGCAGCGGAATGTAGAAAGCGTCGTGCGGCAGCGGGTTGGGCGCAAACATGGCGATGCGTCCGTTGGGCAACAGCAACTGACGCAACTCATTTGCGCGCCAGTTTGCGGGCATATTCGGGCGCTCCACCTGACGCGTATATACCTTATCGTCAACCACCATCGCCGGATGGATCGTCAGATCGGTCTCGGTGGTAAAAATCACCGCCGGGCTGGTTTCGGTGCGCACCGTCGCCACCTCGGTATCCGCAGGAATCGTGATCGCCGTCTCCTGCGGCGCCGACAGGTAGAACGTCACCGGGGCGACCGCCGACTGCGGCGGTTCCAGTTGAATGCCGATCAGGTTGAGCAGCGTGATATACACCTTATCGGGCACCTGATTGACCCGATAGAGCAGCAGATCGGTCATCCAGGCGAACAACTCGATCAGCGCCACGCCCGGATCGCTGACGTTATGATCAGTCCATTCCGGGCAGAAGCGCGGAATCAGACGTTTGGCTTCATCGACGATGTCCTGAAAGTGACGGTCGTCGAGGTTGGGTGTTGGCAGCGGCATGCAATCCTCGTCCTATTCACCCGGAATACGATAAAACGGAAAGACCAGCGAACGACGATCATGGGTGGCTTTGATACGGTACTCAATCGTGATCAGCATCCGTTCCGGCGTTTTCGGATCGGTGTCAATCTCGACATTGAGCACATCGATACGCGGCTCCCACATCGCCAGCGCCTCTTCGATATAGTAGACGGCAAGCCCCGCTGTTGCAGCGTCGTTCGGCGCAAAGATCAGATCGTGAATCTGGCAGCCGAACGTCGGTCGCATCAATCGTTGTCCCTTCGGCGTGAGCAGGATCATGATGATCGCCTGCTCGATATCGACTTCCTGACGCGCCAGCGCAACGCGACCGCGCGCGTCCAATCCGACCGGAAACGCCCATCCGACACCGAGAAAATCGCTCATAGCCTGTCACCCGCCAATATCGACCTGCGGAAATCCCATCACAATCACACCACCATGCGCCGTCTGATCTCCCATGCGTGCGGCCGGCATCCCGCCGATCATCACCGTTGCACTCCCCTTGATGATCGTATCGGGCGGACCGGCGCACGTCGCCATGCCGCCAACCACCGCAGCCGGCAATCCGCCGATCAGCACTGTTGGCACGCCGGGCGGCATGATCGGACCGCCAACGTGCGGTTTGGGACCGTCGGACAGCGGACATGTGTGCATATCGCCGACTCGCGCAGCAGGAGGCATGCGCTTCTTCCTTTCAGTTGATTTTGACCAGCGTCCCCTGAATGGTCAGAATTGCCGATGATTTGACATCCAGCGTCGCGTTCGCCTGGAGCGTCGCCGCAGCACTGGCTTTCAGATCAAGATTCGCATTCGCCTGAAGCGAGGCGCTGGCGTTCGATTTCAGATCGAGACCGGTCGAACCCTCAATCGCCAGCGCCTGCTGCGACTTGATGTTCACCTTCCCCTTCGCCTGGATCGTCAAATTGCCATCGGCGCTGATCGTGCCGTCGCCTTTGACGTTGATCGTCAGTTCGTTCTTTTTGCTGTCGAGTTTAATGACATTGCCGCTCTTATCCTCGATGGTGATCGATGGCGCGCTATCACTGTCGTCCAGCGTGATGATATGACCGGATCGCGATTTGATCACCCGTTGCTCGATTTTCCCGTTCTTGACGATCTCCGCGGGCGCTTTTGGCGGTTGATCCTTCCCATTCCAGAGACCACCGATGACATACGCCGCGCGCACATCGCCATGCTCGAATCCCACCAGCACCTCATCGTTCACTTCCGGCAGGAATTCGATGCCGCGCCTATTGCCTGCACCGACGCTGACTACACGCGCCCAGTCGCTCTGCTGATCGGCGAGGGTCGGGAATTTGACCTTCACGCGCCCCCTTTTGTCCGGATCGTTCGTATCGGTCACAACCCCGATCACCAGTCCCTCGAAATTCAGGCGCGGCGTTTCCGGTTGCACCAGGCTGAGCAGGGTAGCCGGGTTCATCCCGGAAACTGAGAAGTCGGTCACATACCCGCTGGCATCGTAGCGGTGCGTCGCACTGGTCACCACATACGTGCCACCAAACCGCGTACCGACATTCGTAATCTTCACCGCCGCCCCTGCCACAATTTTTGGATTTCCGGCAGCGGTTCCCTCCGCCTCGACGCCCCGACTCTCATGGTGCGCCAGGATTGCCCTTGCAATCCGCTCGGCTTCCGGCTGGATGCGCGCAGCCGACTCCAGCGCATCCTCCGCTTTGATGGCAAACGCTTGTTGGGCAAGTTTACCGCCCGTTTCAGGCGCACCTATTCGGGGCGCAACCGATGCCGACGTCGCCTTGCCGACGACCGCCTTTTTTTCGAGCGGATCCCAGCCCCGCACGGTGACTTCGTTCACCTGATCGATGGTGCTCAGGCGCGGACGAAAGGCGACCAGATCGGTTCCCCACTTAAGTTCAACCGGCGCGCCGGGAGATGGAAGCCGCGTACAGTGCAGTGTTTTCCGCCGGACATACATCAGATACCCCAGCGCAGCCGCCCGCTCGCGGAGAAACTCAAGGTTCGTCTGGTTCCACTGAACCAGGTATGGATGCACCTGCGTCGTGGCGTCGATCTGCACCTGCAAACCGGCTTCGTTCGCAAGCTGGGTGATCACATCGCTATCGGTCACATTGAGAAATGTGCGCGTATGTTTGCCGCGCCCCAGACGGTGCAGACGGTCGAACGCCCGCACAGTCACCTTGAGACCCTCCGCCTCGAACTGCGGTTCGATCTCAACAATCTCGCCGTCGAAGATCGACTCGGTCGTCCGACCGTGCCTGGCGCTGACCTCGATCAAGCCGCCCGGCGCCAGGCGGCTATCATCCACCCATTTCAACCGCCGATCATTGAGCACGATGGTCGCAACATCGGGGAGGTGCAGACTGTTTTCAACGGTGATTTCCAGCATATCCCCGACCAACTCGCGCGGCGCATCAGCGCCGTCGAGCTTCAGATAGAGATCGGCAACATGGCGATTGTCACTCATGAGGGATCACCAGCACTGCTCCTGGCGTCAACTCGCGCACCCGTTCGAGACCGTTGGCTTCGGCAATCGGGCGCCAGCGCGTCGCATCGCCATACGACTTGTACGCAATCCATGCCAGTGTATCGCCGTCGCGCACCCGCCAGACCCGCTCACCGCCGACACCGCCCGACGTCGGGTTCTGCGGTTGCAGGTTTGCCGTATCCTCGATCTGCTGGAATGTTACGTCGAGTTCGGCGCGCACCGGCGTTCCATCGACCAGAAACAGCGTGAATTTCTGTGTGATGTTGGTGATGACCGCTTTGAACGACCAGGACGTACCCCACTGGAAGCGCACTTTGGGCGGGCGTCCACGAGTGCTTTTGGGGTCTTGCAGGTTCGGATCGATCATCATGAACGACCAGAGTTTGTCGGTATAGACCTTCCGCACATCCCTCGGCTTCGACCCGGGTCGCGCGCTGGTGTAGGTGTCGAACAGCAGGTGCATCGACAGGGTTGCCGGTTGCCCGCCGCTAAACTCGAGTTGCGGCACATTCGTGCTTGGCGTTTCGCCGCGACTCCAACTGTTCTGTTTGGTGAAGGTGTACTCCTTCGGGTTGAACAGACACTCGACCTCCTGCGAGGGATCGTCGAGGTTGATGATTTTTGCTTTGACCAGGCTTGTGTCAGGCATACGGGCTGCTCCTCACTCCCATCCGCTGCGGCGGCGTTCAGCCGCCAGGCGGCGTTTCAGGACGGCATAGACCTGACGCGCAAGGGCGTCGATATCGGGCGCAGGGGCTGGCGCCTGCTCCTGCGCTGGTGTTTCTCGTTGCTGAGGCGCGGGCAGGGTGCGCGCTGTCTCAGCCGCATGCACGACGGGCGCGCCCGGTTGGGGTGGTGTTGTGAACGCTGGCGGTGCAGGCGCGACGGTTACTACCGGTAACGGCGGCGCTTCCACCGATCTCGAAGGCGCAAGCCAGTCGGGCAGCGGCTCCCAGGGGGCAGGCAGGTTTCCCCATCGCCCGCGATCCGGCGCAGCAGGCGCGTCTTCGACCGGCGGCGCAGTGCGTGCGCTCTCCTGTTTATCGAACGGTTGCGCTACCGGCGCCTCCGCTCTGGCGGGGAAGACCGGCGGTGCAAAGCGCATCCGCGCAGCTTGAACGGTCTGCGCTTCGACGATGCGCGCCAGCGCCTCCTCATCCGTCGCAGGTCCCGGAGACGCTGGACGGAATCCGGGACGCCGTTCGGCAGGTCGGGCGATGGGCGGAATGGCCGTTGGATCGCGCCGACGCGCCACGTGGGTCAGTTCGTGCGCCAGCAGACCGAGACCTTCGGCGGTTTCATCGCCCCTGCCGGGCGCCAGCGCCACATCGTCGCCAAATGTGACGGCATCGGCGCGGTATGCCGACGTCAGGCGACCGGCATCCTGTCCGCGCGACAGGCGTACCGTCGCCGGATCGACGCCGACCGCGGCGCGCAGGAAACGCCGATTCGACTCAGACAGCAGCGGCGCTGATGGTGCAGGACGGGCGGGAAGCCGCGCCCCGCCGGGCGTTGTGGATCGAACGGCGGCGCCCACCGGCGGCGCAAAGCGCGTTGCGCGCGCTGGAGATGCGGCGATACCCGGCTGAGACGCGCCGGTTGGTTGCGCCCCGGAGCGTTGCTGTCCCCTGCCCGACTCGACCCACAGCGCACCACCCGACTGAGGCGCTCCCGCCGGTTGCGCCACCGGAGGCGCGTCGGGCAGCGGTTGAGACGCTTCCACAGAAGAACGATCCGGCGACTGTGCAGCTTCTTTCTGGCGGCGGCGCTCATCGGCGCGCAGACGTTCCATCCAGGCTTCCACTGAGCGGTCGAACTCCGGCGCATCGTCGTCCACCGGCGCCGCAACCGGTTCTGGAGCGCGCGCGGGCATGTCGAGATGGGTTGATTGTCGCACCGGAACATCCTGCCCGGCATCACCCTGTACGGCGGCGACACGCTCGTGATCGGCGCCACCCCGACGTTCGATCCGGCGCTGAACCGGCTGCGCCGCAGATTCCGGCGTCAAAGGCGTCGCACCCTCCCCCGATGCCTGCGGTGCCGACTGTGACGCCGCCTCCGACCGACGGCGGGCATCGGCGCGCAGGCGCTCCATCCACGCAGCCGGTGAGCGGTCGAACACGGGAGCGCTGCCACGTTCCGGCGATGCGATCAGTCCTGCTGGCGAAGATTCGCTTTCCTCCGGCGCGCGCGGCGATCCCTGGATGGCTGCAGACGGGTGGGCGACTGCTGGCGCAGCGCTGCTTTCCGACAGCGAAGGCGCACCCGTCTCCGACATGTCCGGCGATGCTGACGCAGCACTGCTTTCCGGCAGCAAAGGCGCACCCGTCTCCGACATGTCCGGCGATGCTGACGCAGCACTGCTTTCCGGCAGCAAAGGCGCACCCGTCTCCGGCGTGTCTGACAATTCTGGCGCAACCTCAGGCGGAGGAGCGAATGCTGGCATAGCGCCACCTTCTGGCGGTGAAGGCGCTTCCGGCTCCGGCGTGCCCGGCGATGCTGGCGCAGGTGTGGGCAGGGGAGCGAATGCTGGCGTAGCGCCACCTTCTGGCAGTGAAGGCGCTTCCGGCTCCAACATGCCCGGCGATGCTGGCGCGACAGCGGGCGGCGGGGCGAATGCTGATGCGGTATCATCCGCAGGTGCAGTCGGTTCTGTCGTCGGAACCGCCGCAGGTGCACGGGCGGACATGTCGGCAGGCGGGAGGGGCGATTGCTGCGCCGGAACATCCTGCCCGGCGTCACGCTGAGCAGGAGCGGCATCAGGGGCAAGAATGGAATCTGGCATCCCGGTATGATAATCCCCGTCATCGCGTGCCTGTTCTGCCTGTCCCTGAAGCGGCGACGCAACAATTTCCGGCGGCGTTCCTTCCTCCGGCACCGCGGACGACGCCTGCGTCGCCGCCTCCGACCGACGGCGGGCATCGGCGCGCAGGCGCTCCATCCACGCAGCCGGCGAGCGGTCGAATGATGGTGCAGCACTGCCGTCCGGCGGTGCTGCAGGTTGCGATGGCGGCGATGTTTCACGGCGGGGAGGTGTGCGCTCGAGGAAGCGCGGTGGACGGGCGACGCGCACCTCAGCGGGCGGCGATGGCGCTGCCGTCGGACGACTGTCCGGCGCCGGTTCAGGTTGCGCAACGGATCGGTCCACGGATTGAACCGCTGTTCGATCACGCAACTGTTGTGCAACCCAGGCGCGCGCTGCATCGATGATCGTCGCCGGGGATGCACCGGTCTCCACCGCAGGCGCACCAGGCGCAGGGGACGCAGTTTCGACCGGCACCGCCTGCGCTTCGCTGGCAACCTCCCGCAATTCCTGCTCATCGAAGCGTGGCGGATCGGCAACCGGCGGCGTTTCCGGCGCAACTGGCGGCAGCACAGCATATGCGTCGGTAAACGCACGAGAATCCGGCGCAAGCCGGATCAAACCCGGCGCGCGCGCTCGCCGGGGAGGCGTATCGGCGCGCCCAACCGCCCACAGAAGCGGTTGACCCACAGCCTGGCGCACCGCAAGCGGCGAGCGCCCGGCGAGCGCGCGCGCGAGGCGCATGTGGCGGCGCAATCGTGTAATCAATGTCCGACGGATCATCACATCACCCGATCGTCATCCCGTTGTGCGTCAATTCGAGCGTTTCCACCGCCGCTTCCGTCGATGCGGCAGTGAACTGCGGACCCGTCCATTTGACAGGGTATGCCTCGATGAAATTCCAGCGAAACAGTTCCTTACCCGCCGAGTCGTACATAATGACCGTCACATTCCGGCGGTCGATCGAACCGCGAGCAATCTTGAGAAACCACTGCAACAGTTCGTTCGAACTGGTCATCCCGCGCTTGAGGGTGATGTTGCCAATCTTCGTGCGCCCCGGCAGGCGGTGAACGAAGTCGTTGTTGCCACCCTCCTCGTACTCCGTGATCTCGGTTTCGATCTGCAACCCGCTGACTTCGGTAAACACCGCCTGCGGCACGCCGGCGATCTCGACATAGAAACGATAGGATGGATAGGCTTCTTCTGTCGTCGGCACGGTGTCACCTCTTCCGTCGTTGTTTGCCGACCGTCACGCCACGGGCGCGCTCCAGGCGCGCTTCTTCGCGCATCAACCGATACACGCGCTCCGCCAGCGCCTCGATATCGATGGTGCGCTCCGATTGTTCGCGCTGATCCGCAGACGACGCATCAGGCGCTGCGGGAGCAGACCTGCGTGGCGGTACTGGTTCACTCATCCCGTTATCCTGTCATGTCACCGACCCCCACATCGATCGCGAAACGCGCCCCGCACGTCGGGCACTGGGTTTCGACCACGTGCGGGGCGGCGGCATTGATCTGGATGTAGAGGTCCTGCAGATAGAGAAAATCGGTTGCAAACAATCGCTCGACGATTGCCGGCGTAATGACGCCGACGGTTCCCAGGCGCGTCACCACCCGGCTCAACAGCAGAATGCTGAGATACGCCTCGTTGCGCTGCACCCGCGGATCTTCGAGCGGCTCGATTTCATCGATTGCCGTCGCGCGCCGCATCGAACCCTCGCGATGCAGGTTTCCCTGATCATCGACATAGCCGCAGGGCAGCACGAATGGAAATTCAGTCTGGAGCATGGTTCATTCCGGCGGGGCGCGGCGTGATGGAGATTGAGAATTAAATCCGCTATACCAAACTAGCCGTGGGGCTTCGCCCTCGGCTAGCCAGGGCGAAGCCCGCCTGCGCGGGCTATATTGGATGATTTATTCAAAGACCATCATGCCGCGCCCCTGCTACCTTAATGACGTTTGCGCCGATCCTTACTGAACGCGCTCGTACCCCTCGTGGACAATTTCAAGGGTCTCGATCGCCACCTCGTTGTTCGTCGCATTCGCGTCGGGACCGGTCAGTTTGCTGGGCCAGGCGTTGACGAACTTCCAGCGCGCGACCGGTTCTCCTCTGGTGTTGAACATGGTGATCGTGCCATTGCGACGCGCGCCCTGAATATCACCCTCCTCGACCATCTTGCGCCACTTCCACATATCCATGGCATCGGTAATGCCGCGCTTGAGTGTGATATTGTTCCACTTCATGCGACCGGGGATTTTCTTGATGATGTATTTCCCGTCCGGTCCGCTGGCTTTGCTCTCGACGACTTCGTTCTCGCTGCCGAGGCCCGTGCATTCGCGGAAGGCGCCGACGACGCCATCACCGAAATCAACGCCGAACCATGCTGAAATCAGAGGGTCTTTGTCGGTCATCGTGTCCTCCATTGAAACTTATGTGGATGATCGTCCCCTGCGCATGGCAGAGGATATGCTGCACCTTATGCTCCGCCGCCAGCGAACTGGCTGAAGCGGAAGATCACGAACTCGGCGGGCTTGACCGGCGCCAGCCCGACTTCGATGATCAGTTTGCCCTGATCGCGCACTTCGGGCGGGTTCAGTTCTTCGTCGCACTTGACGTAGAACGCTTCGCGCGGCGTCAGACCGAACAGCATGCCATCACGCCAGCAGACGGTCAGGAACGCTTCGACATCCCGCTTGACCCGCGCCCACAGGTTCGGATCGTTCGGCTCGAAGACCACCCACTGTGTGCCGCGTTCGATTGACTTCTCGACGTAGTTGAACAGGCGACGCACATTGACATAGCGCCAGGCGGCGTCGCTCGAAAGGGTGCGCGCACCCCAGACCCGCAACCCCATGCCGGTGAATGAGCGGATGCAGTTGACGCCGATCGGGTTGAGCACATCCTGCTCACCCTTGGTGATGGCGATTGCCGGACCCAACGCACCCTGCACCACTTCGTTCGCTGGCGCCTTGTGGACGCCGCGCGTATTATCGTTGCGCGCCCAGATGCCTGCAATATGACCGCATGGCGGAATTTCCATCTCGGTCTTACCATCAGGTCCCATGATCTTGATCCACGGGTAGTAGAGCACAGCGAACTTCGAGTCATAGTTCGTGTCGCGCTCACGCCACTGCTTGACCTGCTGCGGCGTCAGACCGGGAAGTGGATCGAGAATGACCATGCGATCCTGCATGCGCTCGGCATGGGCAATCATCGCCAGTTGAACCGCTTTGACCCCTTCCTTCGTGATCGCGCCTGACTGATAAGCGGACATCAGGTCTGGCGCGCAGATCATCGTCACATCCTCGGCGATCTCCAGACCTTCGACACCGCTGCGCTCGGCTGCACTGCCGACGAATGACGTGGCATCCACTCGCGCTGGCGCCAGCGGCGCCGGCGGCTTGATGACCGACATGCCAAACTCCGGCACGCGATCCGCCAGCGAACCGGTTGCCGGACCTTCGGCAACCTGCACCAGCGTGCTGGAACTGTTGATCTTCTCGACGACGTAGGACGTGCCATCTTTGGGTCGTTTGTTGAACGAAACGTTCTCGTAGACCTCTTTGATCTCTCCCATGCTGATCTTGACGGTGAACGCCTCAGGCGGCGGATTTTCGCCAACCGGCGGACCGATTTCGACCTGGATGTCGCTGGCGGTCTCGCTCTTGGGCGTCACAATCAGCGATGTCAACGCTTTCGACGCGCGTGTGGGAAGTTCGAGACGCGGCATCTGCGGCGCTTTGCCGTCCGACTGCTGCGGAATGCGGGTCACGTAGCAGCGACCGCCGCCGTTGAGGAAATAGCCGTACACGGCGTGCGACAGATAGGCGCCATCCATATGCGGATTCCGCCGTCCGCTCTCGTCAAGCCGACCGAACTTCTCAACATACTGCGTCCAGCTTGTGACTAACACCGGTTGATTGACAGGACCGGCGGCAGCAAACCCGACAAAAGCCGCCATTGCCGTACCGACGCCTTCGATCGGGCGGGGACCGCTGCTGACCTCTTCAATGTAGACGCCAGGCGAGAGATACTCAGGCATGAACCGCTCCTTTCAATCCAGTGAGATGTCGTATGTGTCCGACGGCGTTTCGACCGGTATGATGCGAACGCTCCCATCAGGGCGCGTCACCCGCAGCGTCACCTTCCCGACAGGAACATGACTCAGCGCATATCGTCCTTCGTTGTTCGTCACCGTTTCGATTGCACCTCCTTCGATGCCCACCACAACCCCTTCAAGCGGCGTGCCATGCTGATCGCGCACAACGCCGCCAATCCGCATATGCTCTGCAGAGCCGCCTGCTTCGGTGCGCTGCCGGATGCGCAGCATACGTGTGAGCACCAGCGGCGTGTCGATTGCCAGGTCGAGATCGACCGGAATCGTCATGATGTAGAGCAATGACGGGCGCGGCGCCTGTTCGAGGGTGTTCCATACCTCGAGTAAACGCGGACCCTCGTCGCCGGTTGCAATCCTGGCGGTTATGGGCGGATCGTCGAGCAGGGCGAGCATTGCCGCGCGCGTGGACGATCCGAGTTCCGCCGACGCCACGGCGCTGCGCAGGTCGCGTGATGTTGTTCGCTCGCCAGCATCGGCAAGCGCCGCAAATCGCGCCTGTTCCGCCCCGCTCCCCTCACGCCCGGCGATGACCGCCATTGCCGCCGCCAGCGCCGATGGCGGCAGGGTCGGGTAGCGCAACAGCGTGGCGAGCGCGCGGTAGATCAGCAGATACTCATCATCGGCGACAGTGGTGAATGCAGTCACCATGTAGCGCAGATCGAACCGGCGCGGCGGCATGCGGTAGGTCGCGCCGCCGCTGCCGCGCATCACCGGCATGTTTGTCTGACGCAGGTCGGTGTTCTCTTCGATATCGAACAGATACAGATTGATTGTCGGGCGCACCAGCGAATCGAGCCACTCCTTCGTCGGGCGCTCGAAGCGCACATCCACTTCATCAGACGGAATCAGTCCGCGACTGAAGAGGAGGTGGCGAATGGCAGGATGGAGATCGGCAATCATGGCATGTCACTTCCGGGATGCAGCGCCGCCGGTCTGCGCGCGAAACACAATCAGGTTGCGCACCTGGATCAACCAGCGCACGAAATTCCGGTAATCGGCGTCGTCACGGCATGCGTCGATACCGGCACGAATGATCCGCGCGATCTGCGGGAAACCGCGCTTCTCCAACTCCTCGACCAGCTCTTCCGGCATCGCCCTGGCGCGTTGCAGGCTGATCTCATTCGCAGTCGTCAGCATGCGATTGAACATGGGCAGCGGAACGCCTGCCTGTTCGGTTTGCAACGCCATCGCCGCGCTGCCGATCCCCTGAAGCGTCAGCGGCAATTGTCCATGCTCATCGCGTAACCCTCCGGCAAACAGTTCGGTCAGGTCGAGAGCGAGTTGATCCTGGCGCGTGTAGTCACGGTGCGGATCGATTGGCATCGCTTTTCCCCTTCTACAGGCGCAGTCACGGCGTTGCAGGTTGCGGTTGCGTCGTCGGCACAGCGGTCGGCACGTCGATGGCAGTCAGCATCTTGTGTCCACTCGGCAGATTGAGCGCGCTGTCCTTGAACTCCTGTTCAGTGCGCCAGATGGTGTCGCCGGTGGCGACATCGTGGATCTGGATACGGTTGCCGCTGATTGCCATCGCCATCACATAGTGCGCCGTGTCGCCAACACTGCCGCCAACGACAATCGGCACGAAAATGCCGGCGGTCAGATTGGTCCGCAGCACATCGAGTGCCGCATCGAGCGTGATCTGCGTTCCGACGATCCGTGTCTGGTATGTAACCCCGGTGGCGCTGGCAAGCGCATTCATTTCCCCTTCCACCCAGGCGCCGCCGGTGGGTTGGGTGCGGTCGGTCGCCGGATTGCCGGTTCCTGTCGCAGCATGGGTGTCGAGAATGGCTTTCTGTTCGCCGGCGAGCATCTGGTTTGGAATGGTGTCGGGCGCACTGACCGCATGTTCCGAAGCCTGCTCGATCGGACCGGCGGAACGCAGCGCCAGCGCATAGATCGGGTCGGCGGAAGCGCGGATGACCTGCACCGACGTGGGACCGCAACTGTTGCCGTACTGCTGAATAATGCCGCGCTCGACGCCATCCGCTTCGTTCAGGTCTACGACATTCAGATTGCGCAGCAACCAGTTGTCGCTCATGCCGTGGATTGTGGCGGCGAAATCGGTTATATCACTCAGTGAACGCCCTGCCGCCAGCGCCTTGCACAGAAAGGCGCGTTCCATAGCGGAACCGGCATTCTGGAGCAGGGCGCGAAAACTGGTATATTCCGCATCAGCGAGCGCCATCACCGCCGGTTCGATCCGCGACGCCTGGTATGCCGTCAACACACCAGGCTGGATATGCGCGGCGATCATCGTCCGGTCTTCGTTCGTCCAGCGTTCGACCGGCTGCGGTTGCGGTCCCGGCGGTTGCGGTTGCGGTCCCGGCGGTTGCGGTTGCGGTCCTGGCGGTTGCGGTTGCGGCGCTCCCGATTCCAGCGCCCCCCATGTCAATGGTCCGATAATGCCGTCGGGCGCGAGACCGCGCGACTTCTGGAACTCAATCGTCGCCTGGCGTGTTTTCGGTCCGAAGATGCCGTCTACCACAAGCGGCGGCGCAGCGCCATGCTGGTTGAGCAACTGCTGTGCATCGGCGACATCCTGCCCCTGGCTGCCATAACTGATCATGCGTCGCCCGCTACCCGGTGACGAACCGTTGCCTGTCGATGGGCTGCCGGTGTTCACGTTCTCCTGCCGCTGCACCCGCGTCGCGCCGCCGGTCTGCTGGATGGTGTGGGTCAACTCGTGCGCCAGCAACGCCCGCCCTTCGTCGCTTCCCGGTCGGTACTGCCCCGGCGCAACGGCGATGTCGTCGCCGACGGTGAACGCCAGCGCGTCGAGCGACCGCGCGACGGTTGCGGCGCGCGCATCGGTATGCACCCGCACCCGGCTGAAATCGTGCCCGAAGCGCGGCTCCATGAAGGCGCGCGTCGTCGGATCGAGCGGAGCGCCGCCGCCACGCATGGCGTCAATGTCCGACTCGATAGCGGGTGAAACATCAGGAACGGCATCGCCACTCGATGCAGTCATACGTTGCGCAGGACGAGCCGAAGAGCGATGACGCGCTTTGACAGTGCGGATTGCCTGAAAAACCGCCTGACCGAGCGGTTGGAGCGCCATATCAAAGTGCATGATGTCGCCACTCTCTGCACCCAACTCACAGGCGCCCCAGCGCAATCCGGCGCGCGTCAGCGCCATCACCACCTCACGTTCCAGGTCAAGAAACCCTCGCAGCGGTGTGCGCCTCGATCCGCCACGATCAAATGGGCGATCCTGTCGTCCCTCCAGGCGTTCAGGATGTGGATATGTGAGCGGTGGAGCAACCGATGCGCCAGCCTGCTCATTCTCAATGGGTTGAATGACCGGTCCAGGACGCGATGTCAACACTGCAAAATCTGCCATCATCTGTCGGCGCAATGCCTCAATATCAGGCGGCATCGAGCGGTCCGGCTCGGTTGTGTGCGTGATCAGCAGATAGCGTTCGTATCCCTCAGGGGTGCTCAGATACTGTTCCAGTTCCGCGACATTCTGCATATAGCGGAAATAGGTTTGCATCGCCTGACTTTCTTCTGCCAGACGATCATACATGTCGCCAATCCGTTGTTCGCGTGAACCACCGGATGACTGCTGGATCTGCCGGGGAATAACCGAGCTTCTCCCCAGAATAAACCAGGCAATGCGATCATAAACCGGCGCCAGCTGTTGATCGAGTTGCGCCTCACCGGCTTCGTGCATAATGTAGGGGTTGGTTGGTGTATTGATATCGATTGCCAGTCCCCATGAATGCAAACCGTGGAGCCGACTGGCATCCATCCCGCCAATCTGATAGACCCCGTGCTGATTGCGCGAACCCGGTGTAAAGTTCAGTTCCCGCTCAGCACGCTGTAACACACCCGCCATTTCCTGATCAACGCCGCCAGAGATGCTCACACCTAGAAATGTTGCGCTCTGAATGCGTTGACGATAGTCTGCAAACGTAGTGGGCAATCCTGGTCGCAACGCTGCTGCTTCAGCGGTAATCTCATCGAATATCGAAGCCGAACCTGACGCACCCTCCTGACGTTGCACCAACCAGGAACCCGACAACACTCTTTGCGTCGGATGAGTTCGGGTCGCTTCAACCTCTTCCGACTGCAACGATTCCCCTTGCTGCGCTTCCTCCGTCTCCGCTTCGAACGTCACAGGCGGTTCTGCGCTGCTGAGACGCACCTGACGAAAATCATGGCTGAACCGATGACCGGTCGGAGCATCATCGGTTGGCGACGTCCGCCGCACAATCTCGTGATGACCGGTTTTCTCAAGGCGCCTGATCGGGGAAGCACGTCGAACAGTCATTGGTTGCCACACTCACATCAGATTGCCAGCGCCCGGCGTGTACGATGAAGCCACCACACTGTTGGCGATCAGCGTGTCGGTCTGTGTCACGCCACTCGTTCGCATCAAGCCGCTATCGACAGTCAGCATACCCGCACTGATACGCACTACCGCACCTCCGCCGGCAACACTGATCGCCCCATCGGTCAGCGCTTCAATGTCGCATTGTCGGACGATGCCGCACGTTCCGCTCCCGCTTCCTGCCGCTGCACCCGTGCCGCGCCGCCGGTCTGCTGAAGGGTATGGGTCAACTCGTGCGCCAGCAGCGCCCGCCCTTCGTCGCTGCCCGGTCGGTACTGCCCTGGCGCAAAGGCGATATCGTTGCCGACGGTGAACGCCAGTGCGTCGAGCGACCGCGCGACGGTTGCGGCGCGCGCATCGGTATGCACCCGCACCTGGCTGAAATCGTGCCCGAAGCGTGGTTCCATAAACGTGCGCGTCGTCGGATCGAGCGGAGCGCCGCCACCGCGCATGGCGTCAATCGCTGCCTGGGTTTCGGGAGTCACCTGCGGCGTGGCGCCCGACTCTTCCTTCGCCTGGAGCAACTCCTCTTCCTCTTCCTCCGACGTCAGGCGCTGAATGCCCTCACCGGCGCGCGCCGCCAGCACCTGCGGCGTGGCGCCCGACTCTTCCTTCGCCTGGAGCAACTCCTCTTCCTCTTCCTCCGACGTCAGGCGCTGAATGCCCTCACCGGCGCGCGCCGTCAGCACCTCCTCGTCGCTCATCCGCAGCACCTGCGTTGCGACACGATCAGCCTCCTGCTCGTACGCATCGCCTGGCGTGTTGACAGTCAGCCTGGTTTGAGGCGCACCCAACGGCGCGTGATGGTGGATGGCGATCGCGTTGAAGGTATGACCGCGCAGCGCGTTCCCTGATGCGAAGAGCAGGGAACTGTCCGGCGAAAGGTCGGAACGCATGGAGCGATGATGGATCGATTGACGCTGACGACGCAGCACTATGCGATCGTTCACAGGTTCACCTCGTTTCTTGCACAACAGCGCAGCGCATCAGGGACCTTTCAAGCCGCCCGGAACCTCGCTGAGACGTTTCCGGTCGATCTCCTCCCACACCATGCGCATGCCTTCCTTCACCAGGTCTTCGGTGAGCACTTCTTCGAACGGTCTGGCTTTCTTCTTCAGCCATTCCTTGCCGCCCTCCGTACTCTCGCGCTCGAACAGGTCGCTGGTTTCGTTCTGCGCAATGCGAATGGTTGGTTTCGTGAAGTTCAGGATCGACCCCAACCCGGTGTTGATCTCCACTTTGCCCGACGCATAGCGCGGCAACCCGAGATCGAGAATGCTCCGCTGCTGACGTTCCAGCGTCTGGCGCGTCTTTTCGCTCAACCCCACAATTTTCGCGCCGGTGATCTTCACCGGCATGTCCGGTTTCGTCCCTTCGATCTCGAATGTCAACACGCCGGGCATGTCCGGTTTCGCCTTACTCATATCGGTGGTCTTCACCTTCTCGTCGCCGACCGAGCGACTGGGGCTGTCCATTGTGCCGAGTTTCGATTGCGCCTGAGCGATAGCCCATTTCGCCAGCGATTCGTCGTACTGTTTTTGAAACGCCTGCGGTCGCTCCTGTTTCACCGCGTTGAGCAACCTGCGCGCCCGTAGCACGCGCGGATCCTCAGGACCGCTGCTGACCGGCTCGCCAGATGCGGGTTGGCGCAACCTGGCGCGCGTTTCGAGCAGAAAGGCTTCCTGGGTCTGCGATGACGCCTCTTCAAGGGCAGCACGCTGCGCCTCAATGAATGTTTCGAGCGTTGGTCCGTCTTCACTCCCCAGTTCATCGACCTTCTTGCCAACCTCCGTACTCGCTGCCTCCTGCGCTTTATCAAAGACCTTATCGACGCCATCTTTTGCAATCGTTTCGCCCAACCCTGCGAGCGCCGCCTTGATCGGAACGCGCAGCGCGCCACCGCCCAATCCGAGCAACGCATCGAGCGCCGCCTTGCCAGCATCCTTCAGCGCTTCAACGATCACATTCTTCGGTTTCTCGATCTGCGCCAGGTCTTTCTCCAGTTTCTGCAAGCCGCCACGCTGCCCTTCAAACGTCAACTGATACTGCAACCACACCGCGTCCAGCGTATCTTCGAGCGTCTGGTTGTAAGTCGACTCGACCGGTTGCGGACCGGGCGGGATCGGCTGCGGACCGGGACCCGGCGTTTCCTTCTTGCGGTCGAGAAGCGCATCGGCGGTATTCTGATCCACAATCTCCGCCGGGACCGTACTTCGACTGAGCATGAACGACTCGAGCGCCGCCGATGTCTTTGGACCCCACATACCGTCTACATTGAGTCCAGCGCCGGTTTTTTCGTTCAGTTTATGTTGCAGAAGTTTGACGCGCGGGCGCAGATCCCATGTGCCGTAGGTCAATCCATCACCGCGTTTCAAACCGACGAGCGGGTTGATGGCGGCATCGACGGTCACCAAACCGTTCGCAGGCGCGCCGGTGCTGGTTGTGGCGTCGGACGACGGCTCTTTGCGCTGGACATGCGGCAACGTGGCAGGAAACAGCGCGCCCAAACGCATCTGGTTGAACAGATGCCCGGTGCTCACCGGCGCGCTCTGTTCGGCAACCGCCCGGGCAGTCGAACGCTGCGCTGCTGTTTCGACAGGACGACGACGCTGAAGAAAGATTCGCTGACGTTCAGTCATGCTCTTAATCCTTGTCCGCTGCTGCCGGTATGGTTGCAGATGCGCTGCGCCCCCGTCGCTCCGCCATTGCCCCTCATCCCCCCGCCCCCCTTCTCCCACAAGGGGAGAAGGGGGAGTCCGGGCTTCCTGAAGCCCAGAATGAGAAAAGGAATGCAGGGGCTTGCCAAAAAATCTACCCCTGTGAGCACCATTGACCCCCGCTGCCGGTCCGGGCGTAACTGCGCGGCGCCCCTACAGCGCCCCTACGTCCCCCCGCTACCACTACCAGTACGGACGCAGCGCCGCTGCGTCCCTACGTTGCCCCTTGCCTCGCGCCCCTCACCTCTCGCCTAATCCCCGCTCGCCTCTCGCCTCTCACCCCTCGCCCTCCTCACACCCACCCCGCAATCTCGGATTCGGTCAGTTGTTTTTCGAGTTTGGCATACTCGGTACGCGCAGCGCGCAGCAGGTGCATCATACGGATCGGCTCACCGGCATCGGCGGCGAGAAAGGCGGCGTTCAGGGCGATATTGCGAATATTCCCGCCGGCGACATTCAGGCGCGCCAGTTTGTCAAAATCGAGGTTTTCGACTGGCGCGCCCAGCGGGAAGGACCGGCGCCAGATTTCGGCGCGCTGCGCCGCATCGGGAAACGGGAATTGCACCACAAAGCGAATGCGCCGCAGAAATGCCGTATCCAGCGCGCTCTTCAGGTTGGTCGTCAGAATCGCCAGGCCGCGATACGCCTCCATCCGCTGGAGCAGGTAACTGACCTCGATATTCGCATAGCGATCATGGCTGTCCTTAACCTCGCTTCGCTTGCCGAACAACGCATCGGCTTCGTCGAACAACAGGATCGCGCCACCCGACTCGGCGGCGTCGAAGATGCGTCGCAGGTTCTTCTCCGTCTCGCCGATGTATTTACTGACGACCGACGAGAGATCGATGCGATACAGATCGAGGTGCAATTCGTTTGCCAGCACCTCTGCCGCCATCGTTTTGCCGGTACCGCTGGCGCCCGCAAACAATGCGCTGATCCCCAGACCGCGCGAACTGCGCGCAGCAAACCCCCAGGTTTCATAGACGCGCGCCCGTTGTCGCACATGCGCGGCAATATCGCGCAATACCTGGCGTTGCGGCGCTGGCAGCACCAGGTCGTCCCACGTCACCGACGACTCGATCCGTTGCGCCAGATCGTCCAGGCGCGGTCGCGCCTGCACCCGGCTGGCATCCCACACCGCCTGCGCAATATCGTGACCGGCATCGCCGTCCAGCCGACCGAGCGCATCGGCGCTGGCAGCGCGAATGGCGTGGGCGCTGAGATTGAACTGCGACACCAGCACATCCATCTGACCGTCAAGATTCCCGGCAGCAGCGCCGAGCGCCGTGCGCCAGGCATCACGCTGCTCATCGCTCCCCGTGCGCTGCACATCGACAGTGACAGTCACCCGTTGCGTCGGGCGCCAGCGGTCGCGCGCCGAGACGATCAGCGCGCCGCCGGTCCGTTCGAGCAACCAGGTCAGCATACTGGCGCGCGTCGTTTCTGCGGGATCAACGTCGTCACACTCAACCAGCAATGCGCCGGCGCTGAGCGCCGCTTCCCGCTCCCACAGGCGGATCAATGTCTCGACATCGGCAAGCACTGGCGACAGCAACGCTGCGTGCAGCACATACAGTTCCAGCCCGACCGATGCGCACGCTGCCGCCGCGATCGCCTGACGGGTCACACGTTCATCGCCGCAGACCTGGATGAGCGGCAGTGATCGACCACGGGTGCGGCGCCAGGCGCCCGCGATACGCTGCGCCAGCGCCTGGTGTGATGGTAGCAACGCATCGAACGCGCGCACCGGCGCTACCAACCCGCGCAAACGTTCATCCAGGCACGCAATACCGGTCAGATAGTGCAACACCCGTTCATCGATCCGTAGCGGCGCCCGCGTCAGCAACCCTCCGGGTGCAGGTTCGATCAGGCGCCAGTAGCGCAACGGCGCGTCGGGCGTCAACGCACTCCAGTGCGCCCCTGGCAGCGCAGCCAGCGCCAGGCTGAAGGTCGGCAGAACTCGTTGCGGATCGCCCTGCGCTTCAGCGCAGAGCGCAGCAAAACTGGCGTCGAGTTCGACGCCAGCGCAGAGAACCAGCAGATCACGCTCGAACGGCGACAACCGAAAGGCGGCGCAGAGGGTTGCAAGCGCCGAACGGTTGCCGCCATCGTCCGCCTCTGGCGCCGCAGGCTGTTCAGAAACCGGACGTTCGCCCCGCACATAGCGTTCGAGCGCAGTGCGCACCCGTGCAAGCGCCACTCCCAGAGCACGATGATTGATCTGCTCCCAGGTTTCGGCAGAAATCGCCGCCATTTCGCTCTCTATCTTTTGTCGATCACCCGATCAACACCATCGAGACTTTGTACGCCAGAGATGGACGATAGCGCGCCTGCAACGCCGACCAGATCCTCGACAACTCCTCGCCGTTGAGGTACTGTGGACGAACCTCGATCTGATCGACCTGTGTATCGAGATCACAACTGGTCAGCGCCTGAAGCGTCGGCGTCGGAATACCGCCATTGTCGGATGATGCCAGTGTGGAAAGCGTGCTGCGAAGAACATCGCGGCGAACAATGGGGGTTCGGTTCATCACCTGTGCCGCGTACCCAAGCAGGATTTCGATTTGAAAATCCTGTGCGCCGTATGCGGTAAGGAGATAGTGCAGATCAAGCCCCAGCAACGCGCGCCGGTCACTGCGCTCACGCGGCCGCAAACCGGTATGCGGCGTCACCTGGTGCAGGAACAGGTTGAGTTGCGGACGCTCATCTGTTCCGGTGGTGATGCGGTCGGGCGGTAGTGCGGAGACCACCGCATCACCGCCGATACTGGCATTTATTCCTTCGTCCACCAACCCGTTCTCGAGCAGATTTTTGAGAAAAGCGGTGACCGAAGCGATGGCAAGCGCGCTGCTCATAACGATACGATCCCTGAGAACGGATGCAAGCGGAGAACAGGCTTCTTCGCAGCGTGGGGAAGGAAGCGACTCCTATTATAGTCCGGCTTTTCACAGAGTCAATCCCTAAAACAGGTAAAAAGATCGGCGTACTACGCGCCGTCTTCCTGGCAACCTGATCTTGTTGAACGGAACGGATGATGGCGATTGCGATCCAGGCGCTTCTGTGATAGGATCGCAATCGCCCCGTTTCTCCGGCGACACACCGCATGGTGCGCATGAACCCGGCGCAGGGAGGTCACTCGATGAGTACGTCCAACGACCATTCCGACCGTCAACGTGATGACATGATCACCCTGCGGGTTCCGCGTGGCGCACTGACCGCGCTCTGGACGCTGGGTTCACTGATCGCGCTGTTGCTGGTCGCGCTGGCTTTCATAGCGGGACTGGCGCTTCGTCCGGCTCTGCCAGCCGCCGCGCCGGTTCAGGTGCCCGTCATTGTCGATCCTGCGCCGGTTGCGCCATCGATTGTGACACTGAGTGCATCACCTTTGCCGCTCCCTGTCACCCCTGCGCCCCCAACCAGTGCGCCAACGAGTGAACCTGCCGTTCAACCAACGCTCGAACTCATCCGCCCAACCGAAGCGCCTGCGATCCCTGCGCCAACCGATGCAGCGCCGGTGATACCCGCGCCAACCGGGGTAGACGCCGATCCTCCAGCGGCGGTCGATTTTCGCATTGAACCCCAACCGGCAGCAGTGCAACCGCCAGCCGCACCGGTTCAGGCAGCGGCGCAACCGCCGCCAGCCGCGCGACCCGCCGACTCAGGCGGCGGAGGTGCATCCCGCCCCGCTCCAACCACGCGCCCGCCTGTGCATGCCCTTCGGGGCAATGTGCGCTGGTTAACCGCCAACAGCCCGGTCATCATCCAGAACGATCTGCTGGTGAGCAGCGGCGCATCCCTCATTATTGAGCCGGGCGTCGAGGTGCAGATCGGGAAAGGGGCATCGCTGGTCATTGATGGATCGATCGTGGCGCTGGCAACGCCAGATCGACCGGTGCGCTTTACGCAGATTGGCGGCGGCGATGATCCGCGGTTGCGCTGGGAAAGTATTATCGGTCGGGCGGGCAGCGTCATCGATCTGCGCAATGTTCTCATCACCGGCGGAGGCGGGGGCGGTACGGTGCTGGCCATGCAGTCGGGGCGTCTGTCGCTCCAGAGCGCGCGGATCGTCAATAATGGCGGGCACATTCGCGTTGAGGACAGTTTCGTCATCATCCGCGACAGCGAAATATCCGGCAACCGGATGCCTTACGGCTCGGCAATCGACATTACGCTGACGCGTGGCGGCGGCGGTAGTCCCGGCAGCGATGTCGTGATTATCAACAATCGCATCCTGAACAACGCGCTGGTGGCAGGAACCGCGCCGCTGCGCGTCACGAACCTGAGTTTCGAGCGTCCGGCGCGGATCGAAATCGAGCAGAACCTGCTGGTTGGCGCTGCGGGACCCAATCTGGCACTGTTCACCAATGCCCAGCTTATGGGGAATATTCGCTGCAATACGCTGATCGGCGGCGCTAACGGGCTGAGTCTGCGCAGCGACGCCCCGCCCAACCTCAGCCCGATGCTCAACATCCGCGACAATGCCATCGAAGCCCACGAGCCGCCCAACAACCCGTTCTATCGCCAGTTCAACATCGGCAAGGGGGCTACCAGCGACCTGCCGCTCACGATGACCAACAACTGGTGGGAAGTCGCCAATGGTCCCTACGAGCCAGCGTTGAATCCAGAGGGGCGCGGTGAAGCGGCAGGACCGAACATCGCCTTTCAACCATGGTTGCAGACACGTCCGGCGTGTGCTCCGTCCTTCTGATCGGAGGCGCACTTATTCCGGCGGCACGACCCCGATCGTCAGCAGGATATTGGCATACACCCGACGTTCACCGGTGGCGATGACCAGCGTCGTATCCGGCGAGCGCGCCGCGTCGTAGAAGGCGAAGCGACCCAGCGGTTGCAGCGAAAGATACGGTAGAAGGGCGCGGAACTCCGTGAAGATCGAAGGCTCAGGACCGGCATCGGGAACCATAACGTGCGCAGCTTCGACAGGAATGGCATCGACCAGCGCGGCAAGCACATCGGTGACTGTCAACAATCCCGGCGCAAGATTGAGATACACCCGTTGCGCGCTGGCTGGCGCGCCGGTAGCAAAGGGATAATTCCCATCGGCGATCAGCACCTGCGACCCGTGACCGGCGCCCCCCAGAGCAGCGAGGATCTGGGGATGGATCAACTTGTAGCGTAGCATACACTCCTCTATGAACACAGTCCAGCAATGGACGAATCCGACATGCGGCACGGCATGCAACACCCGGCGACGCTGGCTACGAGGCGTCGACCGGCATGCGACTGCGCAATTCCTCCAGTTCGCGCTGCACCTCGATCAGTTGCTGCCGCAGGTGCAGGATCACTTCGACACCGGCAAGGTTCACGCCAAGGTCGTCGATCAGGCGCTTGATGAACCGGATCTGCTCAATATCGCTCTCACTGTAGCGCCGGATATTGCCGGGGGTGCGCTGGGGTCGAATAAGACCGCGCCGCTCGTACAGGCGTAAACTCTGCTCGTGCATTCCGCACAGCGCCGCCGCTGCTTTGATCGTGTAGTAGCGCTGCTTCATCGCCAGAACACCCTGCCTGATTATCGCGCCGTCGCCATCGCGCGCAATTGCTCGAACAGCGCGCGCTCCTGCGGCGAAAGATGGGTCGGCAACGCGACCTCGAGCGTCACATACATATCGCCACGCGACTGCGATTCGCGCAAACGTGGCATACCCTGCCCGCTGATACGCATCACCTTCCCATTCTGCGTCCCGGCAGGCACCTTGAGCGTAACCGTCCTGCCGCCCATCGCTGGCACCTTCACCTCACCGCCAAGCAGCATCGTGAACAGATCAACCGGCGCGCGGACGTAGAGATCATCGCCGCGTCGCTCGAAGCGCGGATGCGGCGCCACATTGATCACCAGGTAGAGATCGCCCCGCGGACCGCCACCCATGCCGGGAGCGCCTTCGCCAGCGATCCGCACCCGCGATCCGGTATCGACCCCCGGCGGGATTCTGACCGTCAGTGAGCGTATCTGACCGTTCGGCGATTGCAGTTGCAGGGTGCGCTGCGTGCCACTGAAGGCTTCTTCGAGGGTAATATCAACTGCCTGCTCGATATCCTGCCCCCGTGTACGGTAAGTCACACTGCTGCGCACACCACGCCCGCCGCCGAACAGCGTCTCGAAAATATCGGCAAAATCACCCGCGCCAAACCCGCCAAAATCGGTGACATCCTGGTAGCGCTGCCAGTCGCGCCCGAACCGATCATACTTGGCGCGCTTCTCTTTGTCCGACAGCACCTCATACGCTTCGTTGATCTCCTTGAAGCGCGCTTCGGCAGCCTTGTTGCCGGGATTAATGTCGGGATGGTATTGACGCGCAAGTTTGCGATATGCCTTCTTGATCTCCGCGTCCGTTGCGTTGCGGTCGACGCCCAATATTTCGTAGTAGTCCTTGAACGCCATTGACCTGCTCTCCAGACTATGCGATTGCGCCCCATTATTATATGAACTTGAGCATGGCATTGTCAAGGTTGGCGTTTGACAAATTGTTGCGTCTGATGTATCATATTGTGCGCTGGCAATGATGTCGGCTCCCGTAAGCCGAAGTGGCGGAACTGGCAGACGCGCTACGTTCAGGGCGTAGTGAGGGTGACCTCGTGGGAGTTCAAATCTCCCCTTCGGCACCAGCAGCAGGGGCGAGAATCTCGCCCCTGTTCCCACGATGGGGGATAGTTTAACGGTAGAACGCCTGACTCTGGATCAGGTAGTTGGGGTTCGAGTCCCTGTCCCCCAGCCAGCGAACGACTGACCTGTGATGGTCAGTCTTTTTTTATGAAAGTTACGCGATCTGATCGCTGCTGCCGGTACGCCAGGCGCACAATGCATGGACAGGGTTGAACACTCCTGGGAATGGCGCGCCCCGCACGGCGACCGAAATAGAAATAAATCCGCCGTCGGCGGCGCCTACTCCCCCTTGACCGCCGTCCACAGATCGGTGAACGCCGCTGTCTGCTCGTTGCGTATCGCCCATTCCAGGCGTTTCATCACTTCGTCGTTCGGTGCGAACCCTTCGTTGTACAGGTCGATGATCTCCTGCGGCAACAGTTTGATCCCTTCGACGTTCGGCGAGAGATAGCCGATGTATTCAGCGTTGCGTGCAGCGATGTCGGGGCGCATCAGAAAATTCATAAACACATGCGCAGTGTAGGCGTTGGGTGAGTCTGCCAGAATAACCATGTTATCCATCCAGATCATCCCGCCTTCCTTCGGGATGACGAAGGCAATATCCGGGTTGCCGGAGAACTCGTCTCCAAGCCCATTGCGCGCCTGTAACGCCGAGCCGCTCCACGCATGCGCGATGACATACTCGCCGCTCGCCAGTTTCCGGTTCACGTCGCTGCTGTTGTACCCTGCCAGGTACGGCTTCTGCGCAATCAGCAGGTCCTGCGCTTTCTTCAGCGCCTCTGGCGAGGTTTCGTTCAGTGAGTAGCCGAGGAATCTCAGCGCAGCGCCAGGGGTTTCGCGCTCATCGTCGAGCATGCTGAATTGCCCGCGATACTTCTCGATCTGGGCTGTGTCGAATAGTGCCGCCCAACTATCGACGCCGTTCGGGAAGAAGGATCGATTGTAAGCGATTCCGGTAATGCCGTACATGTATGGTACGGAGTAGACATTCCCCGGATCGAAGTATTTATCGAGCAGATCGGGATCGATATGCTTCAGATTGGGCAGCAGCGATTTGTCGAGTTTTGCGATCAGTCCATCGCGCCACATGATCTCGACGGCGTAATCCGAGGGGGTGACGATGTCGTAGCCGGAGCGACCGGCGCGCACTTTGGCGAGCATGTCTTCGTTGGCGTCGAACAGATCGACGATCACTTTGACGCCATACTCTTTCTCGAAGTCTTCGAGGATCGAGGGATCGATGTAATCGGTCCAGTTGAAGAATCTGAGTTCACGCGAGAGTCTGGAGCGATCAACCTGCAACTCATCGCCAGCTGGCGGTTGCGTTGCGCCGGGCGCCGTGGTCGGCTCGGTTGCACCGCCGCTGCCATACTCATTGCCAGGGCTTCCGGTCGGCTGTCCGCCGCACGCTGCCAGCGCCAGCAGCACCACGAGCAGCAGTGTACCCAATCTCATTCGTCTTTTCAGCATCTTCCTGCCTTTCTAGCGTTGCGATCGCTTTAATCTGCGTCCGAGAAGCGACGTCGCCCGTCACTCCCGTCTGCGCTGCACGAACTGTGAGAGAAACACAAGCGTGATCGACATCAGCAGCATCAGCGTCGAGATTGCGTTGATCTTTGGCGTAATGGTGCGTTTGACCTGCCCATACACTTCGACCGGCAGCAACGATACGCCGGAACCGGTGGTGAAGAAGGTGATTACGAAATCGTCGAGTGAGAGAGTGAATGCGAGCAGCGCTCCGCCGATGACGCCTGGCATGATGAGGGGCAGCGTGATGTAGCGGAACGTCTGCCACTCGTTCGCGCCGAGGTCCTGCGCTGCTTCTTCCAGGCGCATGTCGAACCCCTTGAGGCTGGCGCGCACCACAACAACCACGAACGAGATCGTGAAGGCGATGTGCGCAATCGTCACCGTTGCCAGCCCGAACTGGAAACGAACGCCGAACAGCGATTCGAGCAGGCCAAAGGAGAAGGCAAAGAAGGCGAGCAGCGCCAGCGCCATGACGATTTCAGGGATGACGATCGGCAGGTAGAGCAGGGCATCGAAGCCAGTGCGTCCGCGAAAACGGTAGCGTTCCATCGCCAGCGCCGTCATTGTGCCGATGACCGTCGAAACCACGGTGGAGATCAGCGCAACGATGAGCGTGTTCATTGCAGCGTTGAGCAGGCGCTGATCGGCGAGCAGGCGCACATACCAGTCGAAGGTGAAACCCGTCCATCGCACACCGAAACTGTCGCGCGTGAACGAGAAGAGCACCAGCACCACGATCGGCGCATAGAGAAACGCCAGGGTCAACGCAGTATGCGCACTGAGCGCCAGCGATCCGAGCGAACGGCGACGTTCAGATCCTGCGACACGCACCGATTGCGACATTTGAACATCAACCATGGTCAGACTCCCAACAGCAGGGAAACGAACGTCCCCAGCGAATGCGCGAATGCGCAAATCAATAACGCACGCTGCCCTCCGGCGTCTAGTATAATCTAACGGGACACGGTATACCGTTCTGCGCCAGGTTCACGAGATCGCCGCGGAGTGTTGGGTAGCCGTGTCCTTCAACGCGACCAAGCCGAACAGTTATCTGGGCCCTCAAACCCGCATATGCTAGCAAGGCTGGCGCCGTTTTCCTCAGGAGGTTCTGTGTATGGCTTCCCGTGAGTCGCTCTTTATCGGCATTGATGTCTCCAAACAGACGCTGGATGTGGCGTTTGGCGCCGACCCGCACGCGCCACGCGAGACGATACCGTATACCGACGAAGGTGTCCAGCTCCTGGTCACGCGACTCCAGCGCCTGCAGCCGACCCTGATTGTGCTGGAGGCGACCGGCGGGCTGGAGCGCATGGTGTTCGCCCAACTGCTCCAGGCTGGCGTGCCGACGGCGCGGGTGCAGCCACGCCGCGTGCGCGCCCTGGCGCACGCGGAAGGACGCCAGGCGAAGACCGACCGCCTGGATGCCCGGTTGCTCGCCCGCTTTGCCGAACGGGTGCGCCCGCCGCACCACCAAGCGACGGACGAGCAGCGCGCATCCTTGCGCGACCTGCTGGTCCGGCGGGAGCAGGTGATTCAGATGCGGACGGCTGAGATCAATCGGTTGACGGCTGCCGCGCCGAACCTCCGCCCGGGCATCCAGAAGCATATTGATTGGCTGGATCAGGAGATCCGTGCGCTTGAGCAGGAACGCGACAACGAGGCGGAGCGCACCGACGAGGTGCGCCGGAAACGGGAGCTGCGCGAAAGCGTGCCCGGCATCGGCGCGATCACCGCACTGAACCTGCTGCTCCGCCTGCCCGAACTGGGGACCATCAAGCGCACGGAAGCGGCGGCCTTTGTGGGCGTTGCGCCGTATGCCAATCAGAGCGGCGCACAGCACAAACCCCGGCATATCTCCGGCGGCAGGAGGGATGTGCGCAGCGTGTTGTACATGGCGACCCTGGCGGCCACGCGGCGCCGTCTGGTCAGGCGCGCCTTCGATCAGCGCCTGTGTCAAGCTGGCAAGCCGCGCAAGGTCGCCATCGTCGCTGCGATGCGCAAGCTGCTGACTATTCTCGGCGCAATATTGCGTCAGCAAAAGCCCTGGGATCCGGCTGTGCATACGAGCGCCCCTTGACAAGCAACACAGTTACTCCGTGGTTCCGCTGGCGAATAAACAAACGCCCTGACGAATACACACGACGCCAGCGCAACCTTCAACCTTCCAAACCTTCAACCTTCAACCTTCACCGATCCTCCTCGGTCGTCACGCGGAAATAGATGATAATCGCCACGGTCAACACAACCATAAAGACAATCGCCATCGCCGACCCCAGGGGCCAGTTCGGCGGGTTCGAGCGGGTAAACAGGCGTTGCAGCAGATTCCCCAAATAATCGACCTTCGCCCCACCGAGCAGGTCGGAAACCACAAACTGCCCGACCGTCGGAATGAACACCAGAACCGACCCGGCAGCCACGCCCGGCATCGTCAGCGGCAGCATCACCTTCAGAAACGCGCGCACCTGGCTGGCGCCCAGATCGGCGGCTGCTTCCATCAGCGTAAAATCGAAGCGTGACAGCGAGGCGTAGATCGGCAGCACCATGAATGGCAGGCTGCCGTAGATCAAACCGACCAGCACTGCCCCTTCGGACGGGTAGAGCGCGACGCGCGGCAGACCCAGCGACTGAATGGCGCTGTTGATGATGCCATTGTTTGATAGAAGAAGCATCCAGGCGTAGGTGCGCACCAGAAAGTTGGTCCAGAACGGGATCAGGATCAAAAAGAGCAACACGGTGCGCCAGCGCGGCGGGCTGCGGACGATGTAGTACGCAAGTGGATAGCCCAGAAGGAGACAGATAAGCGTCGTCCACACCCCCGCCCAGATCGAGCGCCAGTAGGCATTGACGTACAGGCTTTCCGTGAACAGGATGCGGTAATTCTCCAGTGTGAACGTCCACTCGATCCGCCCGCCAGGACCATTGACGGCGAAACTGTAGAACACCACCACAATGAGCGGCAGTGCGAAGAACATGACAAGCCAGAAGAGACCGGGGAACAGCAGCAGACCGAGTTGAAGTCGCTCGTTACGGCGCAGGATGGCGGCAATGCGCCCCTCGCGCGGTTGAGAGTCGGAAGCAAGCGTATCAGCAGCCATCGTCACCTCGCGCGGTCGTGGTCACTCGGTCAGAATAATCGCATTTTCGGCGGGCCACCAGAGATACCCTGTTTCGCCGGGTTGCCAGTAGGCGTCGCGGTCGAGCGTCGAGCGACTGTTCTGTTCCCAGAGATCGAACAATCGCGATCCCAAGCGCACATCGATGCGCGTATCACTCCCGATATACGCCACCCGTTCCACCCGCACCTGATAGCAGTTCGGCGTGCCGGGCGGCGGCGCCTGCACTGAAAGGAACGCCTTCTCTGGACGGATCGAGAGGGTGACGTGCGCTCCCGACGCAACCGGGCGGATGGTCTGCCCTCGCAGCGTCAACCCGTCATCGGAAAGGATGGAGGCGATTCCATCGCGCTCAACCGCTTCGACCTTTCCTTCGATGAAGTTGGTCTCGCCGATGAAATCGGCGACAAAACGGCAGACCGGGCGCTCATAGATTTCGGTCGGCGTGCCGATCTGCAACACCTTCCCGGCGCTCATCACTGCGATCCGGTCGCTCATCGTCAGCGCTTCTTCCTGATCGTGGGTGACATAGATGAAGGTTATGCCGACCCGTTCTTGCAGGCTTTTCAGTTCGAGTTGCATCTCTTTGCGCAGTTTCAGGTCGAGCGCACCGAGCGGCTCATCGAGCAGCAGCACTTCGGGATGGTTGACGAGCGCACGCGCCAGCGCCACTCGCTGCTGTTGACCGCCGGAGAGTTGACGGGGACGGCGGGCGGCAAAATCACCCAGGCGCACCATATCGAGCGCCTCGGTCACCCGCCGCGCAATTTCGGATTGCGGAACCTTCTTCATGCGCAAACCGAAGGCGACATTCTCCGCCACCGTCATATGCGGAAACAGCGCATACGACTGAAAGACGGTATTCACATTGCGCCGGAAGGGTGGCGTGGTTCCGACCGATCTGCCGTGGAGCAGGATATCGCCCGACGTGGGAAACTCGAAACCGGCAATCATCCGCAGGGTAGTGGTTTTGCCGCAACCGGAGGGACCGAGCATCGAGAAGAATTCACCGTCGCGGATCTGCATGGAGACGTGATCGACGGCGCAGACATCTGCGAATCGCTTGACGACATTGCGCAGATCAACTGCTATCCCTTGGTTCATAGCGCGTCCGGCTTGCATCGTTCAACAACAGCGCGTCACAAGACAGGAAAGGACAGCCTGTCATAAAGGTGCGGAACCGCTTCCGCTGCGCTGGCGCGCTCGCCGGTCGGCGTCACTGCGCGCATCTGGCGAAACGAACATTGGAGCGAACCGGCATCGGTGCAGCGGAGATGAAAGCGTCAATCGGATAATGTCATTAAGAATACGTTGCCAGAATTATAGCACAACGCCAGGAGTTTTATACTGGATCGTTGACGCATGCTTGACCCGCACCGCGAACATTGTATATAATGGCGCAGATTTCGCTACAATCCGCATCCAGCGACGCTCCTCAGGCGCATGCAGCGCACCGCTTCCGGTTGACGCATCGGCGCACACGCTCCTGGAGTGATCCAGGATGGACGATCCGAAGCGTCATGTGTCGCCAGTTATTGAGCATGATCCCCCGCCGACCGAACAATCAGACATTGCAGCCAGGAGTGCAACATGCGCCCATCCAGACGTTTTTCTCTCGTGGTGCTGCTCCTTGTGATGACCCTCGCCACCGGCTGGTTCCTCGCCATACCCGTCAGCCGCGCTGCAACGTTCACCATTCCGTGCAGCGACGTTTCGGCGCTCATCACAGCCATTAACACCGCTAACAGCAATAATCAGCCCGACACCATCGAACTTGCCGCCGGATGCACCTACTCGCTGGCGACGGTTGACAATACGTTTGGTGGATCAGCAAACGGATTGCCGGTCATTATTGTTGATAGCTCTTCGACAAACAGCCTGACAATCAACGGGAATGGCGCAACGATTGAGCGCGTGGCTGGAAGCCCGCCGTTTCGATTCCTGTATCTTCGCGATCAAACCTTCGTAAACACCGTTGTGGTGACGATCAATGACCTGACCTTCCGCAACGGCGATACAGACAACGACGAGGGGGGCGCAATTCTGGCGCGCAACGCCCGACTGACCCTCAACCGCGTCGCCTTCGAGAACAACCAGGCGACGTTTGACGGCGGCGCCGTCGTTGCGCGCAACTCTGAACTGACGCTCAACCGCGCCCTGTTCGAGAACAACCGCGCATTGACTGCTGGCAGCGCCGAAGGTGGAGCACTCTACACGGTTAATGCAACCACGACCATTACCGACAGCATCTTTCGCAACAACCGGTCGGAGCGGAGCGGTGGCGCTATCACGTTCCGTACTGATGGCTTCGTCGATCCCGCAACGGTGACCGGCACAACCTTCAGCGGCAACCAGACGACGGGCGAAGGCGGGGCAATCGCGGCATACCACGACGTTACTGTCAGCAACAGCACCTTCAGCGGCAATCAGGCTGGTGACAACGGCGGCGCGCTGTTTTCTGATATGGGAGCTCAACTTGAACATGTGACGATGACCGGGACGCAAACCGGCGGCAACGGCGCGCTGTACGGCACTGCCACGCTGCGCGGTTCTCTGATCGCCGGCAATGCCGACACGTCGCCGGGCGGGGGCGAGAACTATCCCGACATCGCTGGCTCTCTTTCCAGCAACGGATACAATCTCATCGGGAATGTCGGCAACTATGATTTCGCCGCGAACACCACTGGCGATCAGTACGGCGATCCTGTCGGAACCACTACACCGAACACCGGCGCAATTGAGTCGTCAACACCGATCAATCCGTTGCTTGCGCCGCTCGCCAGCAATGGCGGTCCGACGCCAACCCACGCGCTGACGGGAGGTTCGCCAGCTCTGGATCAGATTCCGGCGAGTGCATGCAGCGTGACGACCGATCAGCGCGGCGTTTCTCGACCACAGGGCAGCGCCTGCGATATTGGCGCATTTGAGGCGGTACCTGCGCCTGAAATCGCGGTGTACGACGGTCCTGACGCCAGCAGCCCGGAACTGACGAACAATCAGGCGACGGCGGTCTCCTTCGGAACGACCACCGTCGGCGCACCGGTCGCGCGCGTCTTCACCATCCGCAACGCCGGTACCGCGCCGCTGACCCTCGGCGCACTGACCCTTCCTGCCGGTTTTGTGGTCGTCGGCGCTTTTCCCGGAGGACCAGTCGCTCCCGGCGCGACGGTCACGTTTACGGTGCAACTGACGGCTGCGACTGCCGGAACCTTCAGCGGTACGCTCTCCTTCGTCAACGGCGACGCCGATGAGAGTCCGTTCCGGTTTCCGATCAGCGGCGTTGTTACGGCTGCGACTCCGTCGCTTCAGCAGGCATATCTGCCGTTGATCATGCGACCAGGGCAGCCTGACCTGATCATCGCCAGCATCGAGATCATTCCCAACCAGACAACGTTCGCTGCCGGGCAACTGGTCGAGATTCGGGTGACGGTGAAGAATGTCGGCACTGCGCCTGCCGGACCGTTCTGGGTCGATCTGTACCTCAACCCGGATCGTCCGCCACGGGTGAATGATCTCTGGCACGACCGCTGCGCACTGCAACCCTGTTTCGGCGTTGCATGGGGGGTCACGCAGGCATTGCAACCGGGTGAGCAGATCACCCTCAGCACGAGCGGCGGCTATGATGCGCTCCGCACATACTGGCTCGGCTGGCTGGCAAATGACACAACGACGATCTATGCCCTGGCGGATAGCTGGAACACGGTCGGCGTGAGCGGCGCGGTATTCGAGTCTGACGAAACGAACAATCGCGGCATACGCGACGGTCTGATCGTCAGCGGAACCAATCCGCCAGCGCCGCCATGGACGCCATCGTATCTTGCCGGACCAGCGCACTCGTCGCTCCTGCCGGATCGACCGGCGTATGCACGACCGGGCGGGAAGATTGAACGTTGATACATAAAGGTAAAACACATATGAACGCCAGGCAACTCATAACCGCCATATCGATGATTGCCGGAGGATGGTTGCTCCTGTGGAGCATCGGATCGATCGTCATCGCGTCGCGCCCAATGCAGGCGCAGGAATTGCCGCCCCGCCCGACGCTGACGCCGGTTGTCGCTTCGGAAGAGCCTCGTCGTGAACCGCGTCTGGGGCGGATCGTCGGAACCGTCATCGACCTGACGACCGGCGCACCTGTCGCGGGGATGACCGTGCGCATCAATGACCAGGAACTGCTGACCGACACAAACGGAAATTACGGGCGCGAGAACTTGATGCCGGGAACGTATGTCGTGGAACTGATCGTCCCTCCAGAGCGCGGAACATCCGTCCAGGGGGCGATCCCGATCACCCTGCCGGAAGGCGAGACTGCCCGACAGGACATGGCATTTCGCAGTCCGGCACGAGTGGCCGCGCCAGAACCATCAGGGGATGCTGCGCCTGTGCCGCCGCCTGCGACGCTTCCGGCTACCGGCGCATCGAACGAGGCGCCGTGGATGGCGGTGCTGGGCATGATCTTGCTGGCGGGTGGCGTTCTGATCGCGCGACGTGCGACACCGTAGGGGCGCAGCGGTGCTGCACCCCTACGCCTCATCATAATATAATATTTATTGCCGCACGCCATGGCGTCTGTTATACTAACAGGACAGGCGCGTACAGGGCAATGCTCGTTCCGGCGCTGTTCGGAACGCAGGAGACCGTACCATGGCGCTGATCACTCTCGACATCAACGGCGAGCACAAGACCTACCCGATCGAAGCGCGCGGGTTACGCATCGGGCGTGCGCTGGAGAACGATATTGTGCTCAACCACGCGATTGTGTCGCGCTACCATGCAGAAATCGTCGTGAATGGGCGCGATGTATGGGTGCGTGACACCAACAGTCGCAACGGCGTCTTCGTCAACCGGTTGCGGATCAAAGAAGAGCAACTGCGCGACGGCGACGTGGTTCAGATCGGTCCGTTCGAACTGCGCTTCGAGGAACGCGCAGCACAGAACGTCGTTCTCGATGATAGTCGCTACTTCCCGGTTGCATCTGAGGCAAGCGGCGTCGTCGTACCAGAACTGAACATCGACCTGCGCGAGTTCTTCCGCATCGCCAGGCGCCTCAACCTGATCATCGATATGGGCGAGTTGCTCGACGCAATAGTCGAAGAGGTGCTCCGTCTGATCCCGGCGCAGCGCGCCCTGCTGCTGCTGAAACGCGAGAATGAACTCGTGCCGCGGGTCATCTATCCGCCGTCGCGCCAGGAGGTGGTCATCAGTTCGACTATCGTTCGCAAAGCGCTCGAAGCTGGCGAAGTGGTGCTCACCCGCGACGCACGCCTCGAAATTGGCGGCACCGAAAGCATTATCAGTGCGAACATTCGCTCGGCGCTGTGCGCCCCCCTCCTGGTGGAACAGGGCGCAATCGGGCTGATCTACCTGGACTCCCCCGGACGCGACCGGTTCGGTTCACGTGAGCGCGACCTGCTGGCGGCAATCGCCAACCAGGCGGCGGTCACGATTGAGCGCGCCAGGCTGACGGAAGAACTGCGAAAACAGGAGGCCAGTCGCCAGTTGTTCGAGCGCTTCGTCTCCCCCAGCGTGGCGCGCGATGTTGCCAGTTACTTCTCCGAACACGGTCGCCTGCGTGAACCGCAGGAGTTGATCGTGAGCGTTCTCTTCGCCGATGTCAAGGGATTTTCATCCCTCTCCGAGCGCCTCTCGCCGCGCGAAGTGCAGGACCTGCTCAACGAGTACCTCCACGAAATGACCGAGGTTATCTTCCAGCACAACGGCACGCTCGATAAATATATCGGCGATGGGATTATGGCGATCTTTGGCGCGCCGCAGGTGAACGAATACCAGGATTATCACACCACCGCCATCCAGGCGGTCGATGCTGCGCTTGACATGATCGAAGCGCACCGTCGCCTGATCGAAAAACTCGATCCGTCCAAAGCATTCGACTTTCGCATTGGCATCAACACCGGTCCGGTCTACGCCGGCTTTTTCGGCACCCGTCAGCGCCTGGAGTACACGGTGATCGGTGATACCGTCAACACTGCGGCACGTCTTGAAAGTCGCGCCGATCTCAATTCGGTGCTGATCTCCGAAGCGACGCGCAACGCTATCGGGGATGCGTTCATTCTCCAGGAGATGGGCGATTACCAGTTGAAGGGCAAAGCGCAACTCGTTCACACGTATAAAGTGATCGGTCGCGCACCGGCGCGCCGATCCCGCGCGATCGGTTCGATGAACGCGCCGTGAGACGCGCTGATCCGGGTCGCTGGCAGTGGCGTATAATTGGGGCGGGAAAGAGGGTAAAATCAGCATCTCCAAAGCGCCATTGCACATGAGTTTAGCAGAAAGAACATGAGGTTGTTATGCCCGTTGTGGTCGGTATTCGTTTTAAGGACTCAGGAAAGACCTACTATTTCGATCCCAATGGCATTGAAGCATTATCCCAGGGCGACCACGTGATTGTCGAAACGGTACGCGGCCCGGAACTTGCAAAGGTCGCCTATCCACCGCGACTGGTCGATCCAGAAGAGATCGTCGGTGAACTGAAACCGGTCCTCCGCCGCGCAGAACCGATCGATTTCGAGCGTCTGCGCCAGTTGAACAGTCATCAGGACGAATTGCTCGCCCGCTGCGCCGAAAAAATCCAGGAACACGGACTGCCGATGCGCCTGGTCAAAGCCGAGTATTCGTTCGACGGCTCGCGATTGACCTTCTACTTCACCGCTGAAAAACGCGTCGATTTCCGCGCCCTGGTGCGCGATCTGGCGCGCGCGTTTCGCACCCGCATCGAACTCCGCCAGATCGGTCCGCGCGACGAGGCAAAACTCCTGGGCGGCATCGGTCCATGCGGTCGCCTGCTCTGCTGCGCCACATTCCTTCCCGACTACGCGCGCGTGTCGATTAAAATGGCGAAGGATCAGGACCTCCCGCTGAACCCGACGAAGATCAGCGGAGTGTGTGGACGCCTGCTCTGCTGCCTTTCCTACGAACATGATCAGTACGTGAGCGTCAAGAGCCGGATGCCGCGCAAAGGCACATGGGTGCAGACGCCGGACGGACCGGGTGAGGTAGTGGGGGTCAATGTGCTGCGTGAGACGGTGATCGTTGCGCTTGCCAGCACCGGGATGCAGGAAGAATTTTCACCGACGCAGATTCAGGAAGCTATCCGTCAGGTCGGCGAGATTGCGCGCAGTCGCAATGCCGAGGGGATCACGCCAGCTGCCAGATTGAACCGCTCAGAACGTCGCGCTGAACAGGAACGGCGGGGCGAAAAGCGGCTGTTGCGCGACTCGATCGATAATCCAGACGTGCTCGAGGCGCTGGCCTGGCTCGAAGAAGGCGCCGGTGATCCGCCGCTCGAACTGCTCGAAGAGGAAGACCTCGATATGCTGTCCGACGATCTGCCCATGGTTCCCCAACCATCGAAGCGTTCGGCTGCTCCGCCATCACCAAAGAAATCCGCCGGGCATCATCACGATTCCGGGACGCGCACCGACGAGAGGACGCCATCCGCGCCAGACACTGCATCGCAATCATCCACGTCGCAGCGGCAGCGTCGCCGTCGCCGACCTCGCAATTCTTGAGATCAGGGGAGCACCACAACAATGTATCGGGTTGGTATTATCGGCACCGGTAAACCCTGGCGTTCCGCTGGCGCAACCGGGTTCGGCATGGCGCATATGCACGCGCGAGGGTATCGCGCCGCTCCTGATGCGCACCTGGTAGCCCTGGCGGACCTGAACCTCGATCATGCACGGTCGTTTCAGGAGCAACACGGCGGCGATGCTGTGTATCAGAACTACCGTGAGATGCTGGCAAAGGAACGTCTCGATATTGTCAGCATCTGCACCTGGCCCCACCTCCATGCCGAAATGGTCATTGCCTGCGCAGAAGCTGGCGTGCGCGCCGTTCACTGCGAAAAACCAATGGCGCCATCGTTCGACGAAGCAAAGCGGATGGTCGCGGTATGCGAAGCCAGCGGCACACAGTTGACCTTCAACCACCAGCGACGTTTTGGCGCGCCATTTCGGGCAGCGCGCGATCTGCTGCGCGCCGGTGCGATCGGCACATTGCAGCGTATGGAAGCGACGTGCGACAATCTGTTCGACTGGGGAACGCACTGGTTCGATATGCTGTTCTTCTTCAATGATGAAACTCCGGTCGAATGGGTCATTGGTCAGATCGATACGCGCAAACCGCAAACCATTTTTGGTGTGACCGTCGAGAGTCAGGGGATCAGCCAATTCCGCTTTCGCAACGGGGTCACCGGCATGCTGCTGACAGGCGACAGTGCCATTCCTCCACTCATCATCCGGTTGTACGGCGATGAGGGACTGATCGAGATCGGGCAGAGCAACGATACACCGTTGCGCCTCTGGAATCGCAGCGCATCAGGATGGCAGAACATCGACGTGGGTGAAGGGTTGCACGACGAAGCCTGTCATACGCGCGCGATCCTGGATCTCATCGATGCGCTGAAGAGCGGGCGCGAGCCGGAAGTATCGGCGCGGCGCGCATTGCAGGCAACAGAGTTAATCTTCGCAACGTATGAGTCGAGCCGACGTCGCGGTCGCATCGATCTGCCCCTGACGACTGACGTGCCGCTGACGACGATTACAGCAACGGCGTGAGTAGCACGCAACGGGAGCGTCGTATGCACTATGCCCATACCGTCATTCCAGGCACGCAGGTGCGCCTGCGCGACATCGATCCCGATGCCAGCGGCGGGCTGACGAAGGACGAGGGGCGGGAGCGATTCGCCAGCTTCAACGCCACCCTTGACGCCATGCAGGAAGAACTGTACGCTGCTGGCGTCCACGCGCTGCTCCTCATTCTGCAGGGAATGGATACGGCTGGCAAGGATGGCGCTATTCGGAACGTTATGCACAACCTCAACCCACAGGGGTGTCGGGTCGAGTCGTTCAAGGTTCCTACTGAAGAAGAACTCGCCCACGATTTCCTGTGGCGCGTGCATAAAGTCGTGCCACGCAAAGGGATGGTCGGCGTCTTCAATCGTTCGCACTATGAAGATGTTCTGGTTGTGCGCGTCCATTCGCTCGTTCCCGAGCACGTCTGGCGCGCGCGCTACGATCAGATCAATGCGTTCGAACGCCTGTTGACCGACACCGGCACGATTATCGTCAAATGTTTTTTGCACATCAGCAAAGACGAGCAGGAAAAGCGGTTGCTGGCGCGGGAGCAGGACGTAACAAAAGCCTGGAAACTCTCGGCTGGCGACTGGCGTGAGCGGGAACGCTGGGACGAGTACATGGCGGCGTATGAAGAGGCGCTGACCCGCTGTAGTACGGAGTATGCGCCATGGTATATTATTCCGGCGAACCGGAAATGGTACCGCGACCTGGCGATCAGCGAGGTGCTGGTTGAAACCCTGCGACCTTACCGCGACGACTGGCAACGCGCCCTCGACGCGATGAGTCAGGCGCGACTCGCCGAATTGAAGGCGTTCCGTCACCAACAGACTGCCGGTGCAACCCGCCTATGACCACGACTGACGACACTCCATCATCGCCGCCGCTGGTCCTGGCATCCGCCTCGCCGCGCCGACGTGAGTTGCTCGCGTACCTGGGCGTGCCGTTCAGGATCATCGCCACGGATGCCGAGGAGCACGAACACGACCCGCCAGCGGAGATTGTCGCTGCGCTGCCGCCACTGGCGTTGCCGTTGTTCGACCATCCGACGTTGCGCGCCTGGCGCAAAGCCCATGCCGCTTGCGCATCAGCGCCCGATAGTGTTATCATCGGCGCTGATACGATTGTGGCGCTTGAAGGCACGGTGCTCAATAAACCGGTCGATCCTGATGACGCACGTCGCATGCTGCGCCGCCTTGCGGGAAAAACGCATACGGTCTATACCGGTCTGGCAGTCATTGATGCCCGGCGCGCAGACGCATCGCCGTTGCTCGATCTGGTCGCCAGTCAGGTGAGCATCGCTCCGCTGAGTGATGCCGACATCGATGCGTACGTCGCAACCGGCGAACCGCTCGATAAAGCCGGCGCCTACGGCATCCAGGGTTTGGGCGGTCAACTGGTGCACGCGGTGACCGGCAGTTATACCTGTGTCGTCGGTCTGCCGCTGGTCGAAACCTACCGCATCCTCAGCGCGGCTGGCATTCGCGGTTTGCGTGATCCAGTCGAAGGATATCGGCGCTGGTTGCGTGATCAGGGAAAGGAGACTCCGTCGTGTCCGTCAACCCTCCCGTAAAATTGCTGATCGTCGACGACCACCCGCTCTTCCGCCAGGGAGTGCGTGCGGCGCTCTCCACCTATCAGGACATTCTGGTTGTCGGAGAGGCATCTTCCGGCGAGGAGGCGCTGGCGTGGATGAATGCCGCCCCACCCAACCAGGAACCAAACACGGTGGTTGTTGATCTGAACCTGCCGGGGATGAACGGTCTGGAACTGACCCGTCAGTTGCGGCTCAATTACCCTGGTGTGGGCATCGTGGTCCTGAGCGTGTACGAAAGCGATGAGCAGGCGTTCAATGCCCTCCGCGCCGGTGCGTCGGCGTACCGCTCGAAGGATGTCAACCCCGCCGAACTTGCCCAGGTGCTACGGCGTGTGGCGCGCGGCGAGTATGTCATCAACGATGTGGTGCTCGACGATCCGAAAGTCGCCGGGCGGGTGCTGTCGCAGTTCCGTAATCTCCCGCAAGACCTGACGAATCTGCCGGAGGTTGAGTTTCCGCTCTTTACGCCGCTCAGCGATCGGGAGATCGAGGTGCTCGAACGCATCGCAGCCGGCGGCAGCAATCGCGAGATCGCCGAAGCACTCCACATCAGCACCCAGACGGTCAAGAACCATATTTCGTCGATCCTGCGCAAACTCTCGCTGAACGATCGGACGCAGGCAGTGCTCTACGCGCTGCGCCGCGGCTGGATCGAAGCGCCGGGCACGATCCGTAGCGGACCGCCATCCTCCGATACTGAGGATGATGAGGATGAGTAACCTGGATCGTTTCACTGCCCTGCATCAAGCAGCGCCGACCTCGCTCGACGGCAGCGATGGATTGCCGCGTGATGCGCGGGCGCTGATCGTTCTGAATCCGTATGCCGGACAGGCTTCCTCCCTGCGCCAGAATGTGGAAGAGGCGCGCAACGTCTGGCTGACGCATGGATGGACGGTCGATGTGGAAATGACGCACCAACCCGGCGATGGCATCCGCCTGGCGCGTGAAGCGGCGGAGCAGGGGTACGACGTCGTAGCGGCAGCCGGCGGTGACGGTACGATCAACGAGGTTATCAATGGTCTGGCAGGAACGCGCACCGCACTGGCGGCGTTGCCGATCGGCACAGTCAATGTCTGGGTGCGCGAACTCGGCTTCCCGCTCGAACCACGCGCCGCAGCAGCAGCGCTGCTGCACGCCCGTCGTCATCGCATCGATCTCGGGCGCGCGGGCGACCGATACTTTTTGCTGATGGCAGGCATCGGCTTCGATGCTGCGGTTGTCAACGAAGTGCGCAGCGACGAAAAGCGACGCCTGGGGGCGCTGGCATACGTGGTGCGCGCCTTCGACCTGGCGTTGCGCTATCGGGGGCGGCGCGCGCGCATCGCGCTCGATGGGCGCATCATTCGTGGGCGTGTGCTGCTGGTGGTGATCGGCAACAGTCAGTTGTACGGCGGCGTCTTCAAGATCACAGCGCGCGCCTGCATTGACGATGGACTGCTCGATGTGTGCATCATCAAAGGCGACAGCCTGGCGGAAGCGCCGTTGCGCCTCTTCTCCATCCTGCGTCAGCGGTACAACCTGGATCCGCGGATCGAGTACCACCGCGCGCGCGTCGTTCACATCGACACCCGCGGCGCGCTGCCGGTCCAGGTCGATGGCGATCAGTCCGGCTCGACTCCCATGACCTTCAGTGTCGCACCCGGCGCGTTGTATGCCCTGCTGCCGCAAACGCCGCCAGCCGACGACCTGCTGCGCGCCGCGCCGCCCCGCCGACGCCGCATGTGGCAACGCGTGATTGGCTGGTTCGCCCGCCGTATGGCATTCTCGGACGCTCCAGGGCGGCGCGGCGCGCCGGTCCCGCCGCATCAGGTATGACTATGCGCTTCCCGGTGATCTGTCTGGTGATCATGCTCTTGACTGCATGCGCATCGTCAGCGCCCAACCCCACACCCGCACCGGCGCTCCTGCCTGCCACCGCCCCGCTACCAGAACCCGGCGCACCCCAACCGACGGTTATCGCCGCTGGTGTGCGTCTCCCTGGACGGTTGCTCTTCGTTCGCGACGGTACGATCTGGATGTGGCAGGATCAGACCGGACGCCCGTTGATCGGGGACGATCAGGCGGTTCAGCCGGTCTGGGCGCCGGATGGGAGCGCCATTGCATATATTCAACGCGATCAGAGTTCGAGCGATCTGATGATCGCACCGCTAGATGGCGGCGGACCGCTGCGCCTGACCAACAACGGCTCGCGGCATCCTCCCGGCAGTTTCGAGCGTATCTCCGACAGCGTATGGGCATTCTATCCCTCATTCGCGCCCGACGGTCAAACTATTGCATATGCGTCGCAGTACGCGCCGCCTTCCGGTTCGCCAGCAGCGGAATATCACCTGGCATTGTTTACCATACCGGCGCAACCCGGCGGTGTGCGCCGCCTGATCTATGCCGATGATACCGGTCACGTCGGGCGGGTGACGCATACTCCCGACGGTTCAGCAATCGTGTTTACGCTCGAACCGGCGTATGCTGGCGGTTCATCGCAGATCATGCGCTACGACCGTACCACCGGCACGGTAGCGCCCCAACCCGATGTTCCTTCAGGCAGTTACGATCCGGCGTTTTCGCCCGATGGGCGCTGGCTGGCATTCGCCGGTCGCGATGGCGACCGCACCGACATCTTTGCCGTTCCGGCAGCGGGTGGAACCATTGTGCGTCTGACCGGTCTGGGAACCGCACGCGCACCCGCTTTCTCACCGGATGGAAGGCGGATTGCATTCCTGGCAGTCGCTCCAGGCGAGACCGGGTTCGATCTGTGGGTGGCAGACATCCGTATCATCGGCGACAGCATCCAGGCGTCTTCACCGCGACAGGTGAGCATGGGGCTGCGCGCTGACGCCGACTCCGGGTTGAGTTGGGGAAAGTAGTGCATTTCCTGCATGTCGTCCAGCTCTACCACCCGGTTGCCAGCGGCGCAGGGCGCTATTTTCGCGCGATTGGCGAGCGCCTGGCAGCCGAAGGGCATCGGGTGACCGTTCTTGCCACCGACGCCCACGATCTCGAACACATCTGGATGCCGGGACGCCGGCGGGTTGAAACCGCAACCGAATGGTTCAACGGCGTACAGATCGTGCGTTTGCCCATCGTTCGCCGACCAGGACCACCCCTGATCTACCCGGTGATACGCCGGTTGATGACAGAAATCTCGCGCCTGCCCAACACAACGCCGCTGCTGCAACGTCTTGCAACCTGGACGCCGCGCTGGCCCGGCGTTGAGACGTTCTTCGAGCAGTACGGACCCTTCGACCTGGTGCATGCAACGAACATTACGCTCGATTTCGCCCTTCTGCCGGTATTTGCCTGTGCACAGCGCCAGCGCATCCCGTTCCTCTGCACGCCGTTCATCCACCTGGGAGAGCCGGGGAGTCGCGCCATTGTGCGGTACTACAGCATGCGTCATCAGATCGACCTGCTTCGCAGAAGCGAACGGGTCATCACGATGACCGGACTGGAACGCGATTTTCTGGCGGCGCGCGGTGTGACGCATGAACGACTCCGGGTGGTGGGGGTTGGCGTGGCACCGGAAGACCTTCAGGGAGGCGACGGCGACCGTTTTCGCGCCGAACAGCGTATCGACGGACCGCTTGTGCTCTTCATCGGCGCGCTGGCATACGATAAAGGCGCCATCCACCTGATCAAAGCGATGCAGCGTTTGTGGCGCGCAGGGCATCCGGGAACGCTGGCGCTCATCGGTGCGCCGCTGGCGCACTTCGAAGCATTCTATGCACGCCTTCCCCAATCAGATCGCGCGCGCATCCGCTTCCTGCCCTACGCGCCCGAGGCGGTCAAGCGCGACGCACTGGCGGCGGCAGATGTGTTTGTCCTCCCATCCCGCACCGACTCATTCGGCATCGTCTTTCTCGAAGCGTGGTGTTACGGCGTGCCGGTGATCGGAGCGCGCGCCGGCGGCATTCCCGACGTCATCACCGATGGGGGTGACGGTCTGCTGGTGCGTTTCGGCGATGTCGCCGGGCTGGCGCAGGCGATCCGGGTGCTTCTCGACGACCGCGCGCTTGCCCGGCGGTTGGGCGCCGCCGGGCGCGAAAAGACGCTGCGCAGCCTGACATGGGATCACGTATACGCGCGAGTGCGCGCCGTGTATGCTGAGGTGTGCGGGTTGTAGATCACAACTATCGAACATCACATATTTTACAGAAACTTTACAGAAGATTTATCATACGCTGAAAAAGACTGCGTACTATAGTCGCACCATTCCTGATTACCGCCACTTAACCAAAGTCGAGGAAGCTCTCTCCGCGCAAACAATGTTTGTTTGCTGCAATCGTCTGTTGACCGCCGGGCGCCGCCCCGACTGCGGATGCCTTGTGCTACCTGTGTCATGACGCCTGGTAGTACAGCCCGGCTGTTCAACAGTGCGCTTCCTCACCACGAAAGGAGGTGGAAATCCCAGGGTTTGACTCTGAAGGAGGTGGAACTCCCAGGTTTGTCTCTGGTTGAACGCGAAGGCGACAAGCCATCGACCTCTTGAGCAACGACGCCTGAAACATGAGAGCAAGGAGGCGCTATGTCAGACATTGCCAACATGAGTCGTCAGGAACGGATCAACGCCTACTGGAAAGAGAACAACCGGTTGATTGCGATCCTGCTGATCATCTGGTTCTCGGTCGCCTACATTCCGCCGCTGTTCGTCAATCAGTTAAACCAGATCGTGATCGCTGGCTTCCCGCTTGGCTACTATTTCGGCAGCCAGTTCTCACTGGTCGTGTTCGTGATCTTGATCTTCTACTACGCATACGCCATGAACAAACTGGACGCGAAGTATCACCTGAAAGACCGGGATAAGTAACAGCGGAGGGAGCAACCACTATGGCGGTCAATGAAGCAGTCAAACTGCGCAACAATCGTCTGGCGCAGTACTATGGCATGTTCACCGTTGGTCTGATCGTTTTCGCCCTGATCATGGGTGCGCTGGAACTCGGCGCAGGCATGCCTAAAGCCTGGATCGGGTGGACGTTCCTGATGTTGACGATGGGGATGTACGCCTTTATCGGCATCATGAGCCGCACCAAGATCCTCGATGAGTACTACGTTGCCGGACGGAATGTACCAGCAGTCTTCAACGGCATGGCGACCGGCGCCGACTGGATGAGCGCAGCGTCGTTCATCTCGATGGCCGGTACGCTCTATGCGCTGGGGTATGACGGGCTGGCGTACATTATGGGATGGACGGGCGGCTATGTGCTGCTGGCGCTCCTGTTCGCACCCTACATTCGCAAGTTCGGTCAGTACACCATTCCCGACTTCGTCGGTACGCGCTATGGCGGGCGCTGGCCCCGCCTGGTGGCGGCGATCTGCGCCATCATCGTCAGCCTGACGTATGTAACGGCGCAGGTGGTCGGCGTTGGCATTATTATGTCGCGCTTCATCGGCGTGCCGTATGAATGGGGCGTGGTGATCGGTCTCTCCGGCGTGCTGGTCTGTTCGTTCCTGGGTGGCATGAAGGCGGTGACCTGGACCCAGGTGGCACAGTATATCATCCTGATCATCGCCTATATGATCCCGGTGACCTTCCTTTCGCTCAAACTGACCGGCTTCCCGATCCCGCAGTTGAGCTACGGTCAGGCGCTGCAGAATATCACCCGCCTGGAGAGTGAGCTCAAGATCGCTACGGAGTCGAAGGCGCGCGATGGTACCGGGCGCGTTATTCAGGGCGGATATGTGCCCGCATACAACGAGGGCCTGAGCAACGCAGCCGCTGTGACGGCGATCAATCAGATCAATACCTACTTCGGCGTCAACATTACGCCGCCGAAGGCGCAGTCGATCCCCGATACCAGCAAACCGGCCGAGGAAATCCAGCCCGACTGGCGCGGGACGCCGTGGAACTTCCTGGCGCTCACCTTCTGTCTGATGGTGGGCACTGCCGGTCTGCCGCACATCCTCATCCGTTTCTACACGGTGCCAAGTGTGCGTGAAAGCCGCCTGAGCGTCGGTTGGGCGCTGTTCTTCATCTTCCTGCTCTACTTCACAGCGCCTGCATATGCTGCATTCGCGCGCTGGGAAATCCTGCAAAACGTGGTCGGCAAGGAGATCAGTTCATTGCCGGAGTGGACGCAGAACTGGAGCCGCCTGGGTCTGATCACGCAGCGCGACTACATGACCCTCAACGGGCGCGACATTGATAAGCTGCCAGCCTGGGCTGCACCGCAGGTGAAGAGCGGCGCGCTGGTGATCACCGACGCCAACGGCAACGGCAAGATCGACCTGGCTGGCGCAACCTTTAGCGAGACCGAAGTCGATGGCAAGAAGATCGGCACCTTCGGCGAACTGTCGGGCACGGCGATCACCAAGACCAGCGTTGACGGCATCCTGCAGTTCAGCGAACTGAACATCGATCCGGATACAATCGTGCTGGCGACGCCGGAAATTGCTGGCCTGCCGTACACGGTCGCCGCGCTGATCGCTGCTGGAGGTATGGCGGCGGCGCTCTCCACCGCCGACGGTCTGCTGGTGGTCATTTCGTCCGCCATTGCGCACGACTTCTACTACCGCATCATCAATCCGAAAGCCAGCATGAACACCCGCATCTGGCTCGGCAAGACGATGCTCGTGGTGGCAGCCGTGATTGCGGCACTGCTCGCGCTGCCACGCCTGGCGCTGATCGCGCAGATGGTGGCGTGGGCGTTCTCGATGGCGGCATCGTCGTTCTTCCCGGTGGTGCTGCTTGGCATCTTCTGGAAACGCTGCAACGGTCCTGGCGCGATCGCCGGTATGGTCGGCGGTCTGTCGGTAACGCTCTTCTACATGTACAGCAACTATGTCGATCCGTCGTTCAACGTCCTGGGCATCACGCACCTGGCGGCTGGCATCTTTGGTATGCCGGTCAACTTCCTGCTCTGCTATATCGTGAGTAAACTGACGGCGGCGCCGTCGCAGGAGATCCAGGACCTGGTCGATCACCTGCGCAGCCCGGAACTCGATGATGAATTGATGACCAGCATCGCCAGCGGGAAGCAGGCGGCCGGCGCACGCTAGGCGTCCGATCATTGCGACGGAGCAATCTCCAGGCAGGAAGGTTGCTTCGTCGCAATGATACGAACTACCGTCGGACAGGATCCTGCGCTTTGCACGGAACGGTGAATGCCAGTCCGCCGGGGCTGGCATCGCTCCATGTCGCCTGACCCGGCAGACGTTTCACCGCACCAGAACTTCAGAGTGCAGTTCTAAGAAATGCTGTAAATCCGCTCTTGCCCGCGCGGCGGGCTTCGCCTTGCATAGCCGAGGGCTTATCATAGGCGATAGCCGATAGCCGATAGCCGACAGGGTCGCCGCTGGAGTTCGCGTTATGCGCAGGCGGGCTGTGCCCCGGAAGCGGGAAGAGAACACGGATCGGCACGGATCCGACGGATCAGCACGGATGACATTTTGTCTGGAATAGCCCGCGCAGGCGGGCTTCGCCTTGCATAGCCAGGGGCTTTAGCCCGACGGTACGAAGCGCATGTCGGATTATAGCAGTTCTCAGGTACGTTGAACCCTTGACTGGATTTCTGGAGTGTTCCCTCTTCGCCTCCGGCGGGCTGAAGCCCTGGCTGAGGTCGGGCAAGCCCTGCGGGCTGGATCAACCCCGGTCCCCCCCTCTCAAGTGTAGAGTTTTTGGGAGAGATGAGCGATGTTCTGCGTTCCCGCGCGCCTTTGCCCCTCATCCCCCCTGCCCCCTTCTCCCACAAGGGGAGAAGGGGGAGTTTGGGCGTCCTGATGGCTGAAACGGGAGATGGCACGCAGGGGCTTGCCAAAAAATCTACCCCTGTGAGGGTCCCCCCCCCCGCAATATGGCAAGGATCACCGAAATGCCAGCCCCGCAGGGGCTTCCACGCGCTCAGGGAGGGCTTGAGCCCACATGCGCTGCGGTCGTCCGAGGAGGTTCAACCTCTATGAGAACTGCTATAAATGCTCAATCTCCATCAGCCCCACGGCTCGCGCGGGATAGCGGAAATATAGCAGTTCTCACAAAGATTGGTCTTGTTGGGCAGGGTTGCACCCGCCATCGAAAGCAGACGCCTTGTGTGCCATCCCTTCGCGTGCTAGTATAATCTAACGGGACACGGTATACCGTTCTGCGCCAGGTTCACGAGATCGCCGCGGAGTGTTGGGTAGCCGTGTCCTTCAACGCGACCAAGCCGAACAGTTATCTGGGCCCTCAAACCCGCATATGCTAGCAAGGCTGGCGCCGTTTTCCTCAGGAGGTTCTGTGTATGGCTTCCCGTGAGTCGCTCTTTATCGGCATTGATGTCTCCAAACAGACGCTGGATGTGGCGTTTGGCGCCGACCCGCACGCGCCACGCGAGACGATACCGTCTACCGACGAAGGTGTCCAGCTCCTGGTCACGCGACTCCAGCGCCTGCAGCCGACCCTGATTGTGCTGGAGGCGACCGGCGGGCTGGAGCGCATGGTGTTCGCCCAACTGCTCCAGGCTGGCGTGCCGACGGCGCGGGTGCAGCCACGCCGCGTGCGCGCCCTGGCGCACGCGGAAGGACGCCAGGCGAAGACCGACCGCCTGGATGCCCGGTTGCTCGCCCGCTTTGCCGAACGGGTGCGCCCGCCGCACCACCAAGCGACGGACGAGCAGCGCGCATCCTTGCGCGACCTGCTGGTCCGGCGGGAGCAGGTGATTCAGATGCGGACGGCTGAGATCAATCGGTTGACGGCTGCCGCGCCGAACCTCCGCCCGGGCATCCAGAAGCATATTGATTGGCTGGATCAGGAGATCCGTGCGCTTGAGCAGGAACGCGACAACGAGGCGGAGCGCACCGACGAGGTGCGCCGGAAACGGGAGCTGCGCGAAAGCGTGCCCGGCATCGGCGCGATCACCGCACTGAACCTGCTGCTCCGCCTGCCCGAACTGGGGACCATCAAGCGCACGGAAGCGGCGGCCTTTGTGGGCGTTGCGCCGTATGCCAATCAGAGCGGCGCACAGCACAAACCCCGGCATATCTCCGGCGGCAGGAGGGATGTGCGCAGCGTGTTGTACATGGCGACCCTGGCGGCCACGCGGCGCCGTCTGGTCAGGCGCGCCTTCGATCAGCGCCTGTGTCAAGCTGGCAAGCCGCGCAAGGTCGCCATCGTCGCTGCGATGCGCAAGCTGCTGACTATTCTCGGCGCAATATTGCGTCAGCAAAAGCCCTGGGATCCGGCTGTGCATACGAGCGCCCCTTGACAAGCAACACAGTTACTCCGCGTCTCTGTGTGCATCAGACCGGCTCACGCGGAAGCGCGGAGGCGCGGAGAGCGCGCGCAGGTCTTGCAAGGTCTGTCAGACGGGGCTGCACCCGTCGCTGGAAACGAGCGCTTCACGTGCCACCTCGAGGCGGCGCCGTGGGGGGAACGGCATGCCGTGCCCCCACACCCGTCGCTGGAAGTGGGCGCCTCGCGCAACGCGGCAGACCCGGACGAGGGTCAACGTATTTGAGAACTGCTATAAATTCTCAATCTCCATTAGCCCGACGGCTAACGCGGTATAGCGGATTTATTTCTCAATCTCCATCAGCCCCGCGGCTGGCGCGGGATAGCGGAATATAGTAGTTCTCACAAAGATTGGTCTTGTTGGGCAGGGTTGCACCCGCCATCGAAAGCAGACGCCGTGTACGCCATCCCTCCGCGTGCTCCGCGTCTCTGTGTGCATCAGACCGGCTCACGCGGAGGTGCGGAGATGGGGAGCGAGCAAAAGCAGGCGCCTTGCGCGACACGGCGGATAGAAACAGCCGCCCGCGTCATCCGCCCATGCGCGCGATCCAGCGCTGCGGTGCGCGGATCTCCTCCATTGTCGGCAGATATTCCGGACCTTCCCAGATACGGTTGGCGAAGCGGGCGCCGCGCGCCGCCACGACTGCCTGGATGAACGCCTCGCCCTGCTGATACTGCGCCAGTTTCAGGTCCATACCGGTCAAACGATTGAACGCTTCCTCGATCAGCGGGCGACGCAACTGGCGCTGGCGTACCCGTGCTTCGATCTGCTGATAACTGGGGAGCAACTGCCCGCCGATGACGTTCATAATGTGGTTGGAATACCCTTCCACCACCGACATCAACGCCTGCATGCGGGTAAAGATCGCCTGTTGCTCAGGCGTCAGCATCAACTCGATCCAGTGTCGGTCGATCGGTTGACCCTGCAACAACCGTTCGATCAATCGCACGATACCGACGCTGAGCATCGCGGCCTGGTCGTTCACCCGACCGATAAATTGACGGAGCAGATCCTGAAAATAGTCGCGCACCCAGGGGAATGCTTCGAACTCAAAGACGTGCGTCGTTTCGTGGAGTGCGATCCACATGCGGAAGTCGTCGCCATCAAGACCGAGTTGGGCGCAGATGCGCGTGATGTTCGGCTCGACGAAGTAGAGCGCGCCGCGCAGATCCGGATCGGGCGAGAGCAGACCGAGATCGTACTGACCGAGCACGCGCCGCGCCAGGAACCCGATCAGCGCGCCCATCTGCATCCCCAGCAGTTGACTGTTGAGTTGCCCCATGAGCAACCCGACCACCCCCTGACGCGCGCTGATTTCATCGTACAACTCTTCGAGCGGCGCAAAAAGCGACTGAAAGGCGGAGAGGTTGGCTTCGATCCATTCCGCCCGGTCAAAAACGTAGATGCGTTCGACCGGGCGCGGCAGGCGCACCCCCATATACGCGGCGATCAACGGCTCGCTGCGCTGCACTAACTGACGATACTGATCCTGACGCGCAGCGCGATCGATCATCGGCGCAAGGTATGACTGTGAAACCGCGACGCCGACATTGCGCGCCTGCAACCAGTCGATCATTCGTGGACGCGGCATGCTGCCGGCAGCGCGGATCATCAAGTATCGCGCACCCGCACCGGCGACCACTGCCAGCAGTAATGCAGCGCCAAGGCGTCGTGACGTTCGGATAGTATGTCCAGGCAAGTTCGTTCCTCTCACTGAGTGAATGCTGGCGGCTTTTGACCGCGCCGTTCGGCAGCGGTGCGCACCATTTCTTTCAGATCATCATCGGTAATGAGAAATGTTTCGTAACTGGAAGCGCCGATGCCGCGTTGCTCACGCACGCGACCCTGCAATACCACCCCATCCTCGATCTCGATAATGCGCACATCGGTGTACCCATGCTCGTCAATAAACAGCCCGATGGCGCGCAGAACATCCTGATAGTCGGTTTTCGCCAGACCACGAAACAATTTCATCCCAGCCACCTTCCTTTACGCGGCGGCTCCGGTTTGCGCTGATCCCGCATCTGCTGAATAATGTGGCGAAGTTCTTCATGGGAAAGCACAAAATCCGCCGCCACCCGAATGAACCCCTGCGCTGTATTCTGATAGGTCACGCCGGAAATGATCCATCCCCGATCAAACTCAAGGATAGCGACCTCGTTGAGATGCTGTTGCTGGATAAATTGCCCAAGTGAACGGAGCAGTTCTGGATAATCGATGCGTTCATGCGGCATCGCGATGGTCACTCCTCATAGGCGCCCGCTTCCGAGGCGCACGACATCGCTGGTTGGCGCTGACCTGCAAACGGGCGAAGCTACGATGATGACGGATCATTCGGCTATCGGGCACAGTGCAGGGCGCGTGAGATGTGACTGGATTACGCAAAATTGTAACATGTCAATCCCCTGAGAGCAAGAGTTTACCCATGGAAGAGTGTTACGATGTGGTTAAGAGTTTGTGGGAATGATTTTCTCAGAGACCCTGCGACGTATCGATTTTGCGCACCAGGCTGAGCGCCGGATCGATGGTCAGTTCGCCATAATCCGGGAAACGAACGACCAGCACCTCTCGCCCCGCTTCGATACGGCTTTCCAGCACTTCACCGTCACCGAAGGGCAGGCAGAAAATACGCTCGCCGGTCGTAAAGCGCGGCTCGCTGTCGGTCTCAGGCGCCGGTTGCACGTGCATCTCGCGGTTTTTCGACCGTTCGCGCTGCTCCCGTTGACGGCGGAGCCGTTCGATTAACGCCGCCACATCAGCCGACGCTTCTTCAGAGGGCGTCGCCTGCGCTTGCGCTGGCGTTGCTGGCGTCTCCGGCGCGCTCTGGCGATCCGGCGGTTGCTGTGCCGACGCACGCTTTCCGGCAGACGATTGCGGCTTATCAACCGGCGGCGGAGCGGCAGGGATGCGCGCCTCTCGTCGCTCTCGCCGGGGTTGCGGATCAACCGCTGGCGACCCGGACGCCGCATTCGATTGCCGACGTTCATCAGGCGACGCAACCGGTGGGAGGTGAGTCGCCGGTTCGCTTCGACGCGGCGGTTCAACCGGCACCCGACCGAGCAGAGCGAGCAACCAGTCCTGATCGACCCGGCTCAACGGTTCGAGCAGCGGATCGGAGCGGCATGCCAGCGCAACATCGTAGGCGATGGGCAACACGTCCTCAGCATGCTGATAGAGCCACTGCGCCAGACCGTTTCCGCCGGGTTGTGCATCGACAAAGAACAACCGCCGCCGCTCATGGTCGTACAGCGGTACGAGATCGGTGAAGGACGCCAGAGCGCGCAATGTCACCGCCGCTGTCAGACACCAGCCGATAAACTGCCCCTGCACCTGAAGCGCAAGCGGCAGTTCGAACCAGCACGCTGGCGCAACCCAGCGGCTTTCGAGGGGCGCGTTGAGGGCAACATCGGCAGGCGGTGCGCCAGGGGTCGCCTCACGCCACCCATAGATGGTTTCCTGTGCAACCACTCTTCCCCACGCCACGCGCTGATCGCGCAACAATCCACGCTCATCGTGCACGTCGCGAATGGTCACGTTCCCGCGACGCAATGGATAGGTGCGCCTTCCACTGGTTTCCAGGCGGAGCGAAATGCTCCCCTCTTCTTCATCTCGCAGCACGACGCGCAACCCGCCGACACCGGGCGGCAGCGCCGCACCCGCATATGCCCATCGCTCGAAAAGGGTCGGATCCAGCCGTTCGCGGATGCGCGGTTGCTCAGAACGCGCCGTAATCGCGCCGCCGCTGGCTGCCAGGATGCTGAATTCGGCATAGGGATCGGCGTCACCAGACGGGATCCAGAGTGGTTCATCGTCGGGCAGTTCGACCAGTTGCCCGTTGGCTGACATCCGTTGCACAACCTCGGCGCATCCCCAGGCATCGACATCCGCAGCCGAGAGTGGGAGTTCACTCGCAGCGCATACCACGTGCTGCGCCAGCACATACGCATTCGCCGACGGCACGGGCCACATCGTCGGCGGACCTTCCAGTATCATCGACACCTGACGCACCAGCGCCTGTTCCTGCGGACGTTCGCCGATCACGACGATCACTGCCTGATGTCCGGCTGCCAGCAATCTTCTGCATGCGCTGATCGAACCCGGAAAACCAGCGCAGACCAGCACCTGCGCCGGTTCGATCTCCGGTCCAACCGTTATTTCACCAGCGTCGCCGATGGCAGGCGCCAGCGCTGCCCGCTCCAGCGCATCGCACAGTACGTGAACCCGATACGACTGCCGTCGCAGCACCGTTGCCAGTTCCGCCGTTTCGCGCAGCCACGCACCACCTCCCTGCCAGACCGCGACAACCGTGGCGGTGCGTGGACCGTCATCAGCATCGATCACGCGCCAGGATTTGCCGAGCAGCGCGTTCAGCGCAGGTGCGGGGTCATGCACATTGATCAACGATGCCAGAAAGCCGGGGGCAGCGCCATGCGCGACGGCAACCCGATGGGCGCGCATCAGCAGATCGGCAAGGTGGGCGCCAGCAACTCCTGTGTACCGATGCACATCAGGGATCAGGATCAAACTCAACCCGTTCCAGAGCATACCCCAGGCACGCGCGTGATACCGCAATACCCGACCGTGCAGCGCCTCCGGGGTTGCAATAACGATGCGCGCAAATGGGTCAACCTGCTGCGCACTTGTCGTTGTAACCGACGCCCGCAGGTGGGACGGCAACGATTGATTGGCAGATTCGAACGAAACATAGAGCGCGTGTGCGTGCTCGTCGTCGAACGCCAGCACGATGACAGTAGCGCGCGGCGACTCGGCAAGCGCCGCACGCGCCAGCAACTGGAGCGTCGCCGTGACATGGGGGGACGATGAACGTAACGCCGCCGGTTCACCTCGCCGGAGCGCCGCAAGCGCGTGCGCCTGGTGGGGACGGAACGGCTCACCGCTGTATGCCAGCCATGCCTGCGCCAGTTGCGGATCAACCGGCAGGTGACTGATACGCTCGCCGGACGCTTCGTCCAGCACGCGCAGCATGATCAGCGGCGTGTTCTCACCCCGTGTGCGTTGCCGCGCAATCGCCTGGATGATGTCACGTATGCTCTGCACGATGAACATCCGAAATCTGGAACACGCGATCGTACCATATCATCACATCATTCTAGCACACCACGCGGTCAGGAACCGCGCAACAGGCATTCCACCGCCGGATACGGATTCGAGTCGTACATGATAATCGGCGTTGGCACGGTGTCGCCGGTAATCTGACACCGGAGATCGCCAATCTCCGCCACCCCTGCTGCCATCAGGCGCACATCGCGGTCAGCAGCGACCTCGATGGTCGCCTGCCAGGGCAGGACGACGTCACTTCCAACGACCACTTCAGTATCGTCGATTTCGTAGGAGATTTCCGCCTGCGGTTGTGTTCCCTGGACGAAGAGCGTCAATCTGCGTGTCGTCGGCGTCGACGTTGGGGATGGCGAAGGGGTTGGGGCGTCTGGATCGGGCGTAAGCGTCACAGTCGCCGTTGATCGAGCGGGAGACGCTGTGGCGGTGAGTGTTGCGGTTGGTGAGCTTGCTGTCAGGGTCGGAACGACCGGCGTCGTGCCTGCCGTTGCCGGTACAGATGGGGAGCCTGCCACGGCGGTCGGAACGACCGGCGTCGTGCCTGCCGTTGCCGGTGCGGTTGGAACGGGCGGCGCAGCAGGCATCGTTGACGGCAGCGTGGCAGAGAGCGGGGTCAACGAAGGCGATGGAGATGACATCGGCGCGATCGTCGGCAGAACGATGGCGGGCGATGGCGTCAGCATTGCTGCGGGCGCAACCGTCGGTGACACCGTCACAGACGATGGCAGCGGTGTTGCGGAAGGGAATACTTCAGGAGACACGGTTGCCAGTATGGAGGGCGCTGGCGTCACGGGAGAAACGGTTGGCGCTGGAAACGGGGGTGCAGTCGGCGCTGTAACCGGCGCAGATTCGGTTGCGCGCCCAGCAGGCGCAGCGGTCATCGGCGGCAGCGTGGAGACTTCCACTTTCGGGGCTGGAAGAATTCCGCCGAAGCGCACAACCAGAATGATCACGCCGGTGAGAAATGCCAGTGCCGCCAGGATTAATTGCACACTCGGACGCCGTGGCGGGAGCGGGTCCATATGCTATCTTTCCAGTACTATCGGGCGTGGATTGTACCGCGCATCACGGACTGATGTCAACACGTTACGGCGAACGCACCGGGCGGCCCTGTTCGCAGAGCACGAACGATCCGCGCCTTCCAACGCGATAGTCGTAGTCGCGGTCGCCAATGCGCAACAGCACCCGGTATCCCTCGATCTGCACCTGTGGGTAGGCAACCCCTGGTTGCGGGCAACCGAGCGATCCGTCGTTCCAGATCACCGCCTCAGCGCCGACCAGACTGATCGCTGCTGGATCGCTGCTGCTCCGCAGCGCCAGGTCATCGATCAGGCGCGTCAGCAGATCGTTGGGCAACACCGCCTGTTCGCCAACCATCGCTGGCGGTGGTTGCAGTGCCGGACTGGGCAACGCCAGCGTGGTAACGTTCGGTGGCGGCGGAACCGGCGTGGCTGCAATGGTCGCCTGTGGCGCGGCAGGCGTCGGTTGTGGCGATGCAGCGGTCGTTGGGCTGGCGGCAGAAGGAGGTTCGATCACCGGCGTCGTCTGAGGTTCGGCTTGTGGCGTTTCCGCTTCATCCGTGGGCAACGTAGCGGCAGGCGTCGCCGAAGGTTCAACAACCAGAGGCGTCGCCGCTTCACCCGTGGGCAGTGGTGTGGCGGAAGGCAGCGCCGCAGTCTCACCGGTCGCCGGTGCAGGCGCGCCGTTCCCTGTTGCGGCGGGCGTCCCGCATGCAGCGAGAACAAGGATCAGAGCACTCATCAACAACAGTGCACGCATCAGTCACTCCATAGAGCATCGGAAAGGGGTGGCATCTCTACTCATTCCAACGACAACGCCTCGCTGTTTGTTCCACGTGCGCCCCTTCTCCCCTTGTGGGTTCAAGAGCGGACAGAAAATAGGTGCGATCCAAGCCTCAGACAGCATCACAATGCGGTAGACTTGCTTCAGATTCGCCCCTCTCCCGCAGTGCGGGAAAGGGGTCGGGGGTGAGGGCGGATTGCCCATTGCAACGCCAGAAAACGCATCTTTGCTCAAACGTTCTGTCCGCCCTTAAGGGAGAAAGGGGCAGGGGGGATGAGGGGCAAACGCGCACGGGAATGCGAAAAACTATGCATCCCCGTACCCCTCCATGATCTACGGCGGCAGAACATCCACGCACAACGCTGTCGAGCCAGGAGAGAAGATCGTCCCAATCCCTGTCACGTCCACCTCCCAGCGGATATTACACCGGGCATCGCTGCCTGGCGGTGGTTGAGATGGAAAGACGCCGCTGATCAACAGTTGCATGCTTTGCCCTGGCGCCAGCGTGACAGTGCCAGTCCATGTTGCATCGGTATTAAATCCTCCACGTGTACAACTCCCGCCCTGCGGACTGTTGCATGAACCAATACTAAAGACCGGAGTGCCACTGAATTCAAACGTATCATAAATCCGCGTCACAGTGATAGGCGTTGTCCCGGTATTGAGTACCCCAATCGTCCACGTGATCGTCTGCCCGACCTGAACCGGATTGGGAGCCGCGCTCTTCGTCACCTGCACATTGGGCACAGGCGTCGGGGTGGGCGTCTCCGTCGGCGTCGGGGTCAGCGTTTCTGTCGGCGTCGGGATCGGCGTCTCTGTCGGCGTCGGAATCGGCGTGAACGTCGGCGTCGGCGTCGGAATCGGCGTGAACGTCGGCGTCGGCGTCGGAATCGGCGTGAACGTCGGCGTCGGCGTCGGAATCGGCGTGAACGTTGGGGTGGGCGGTACCGGGGTAGGCGGTACCGGGGTAGGCGGTACGGGAGTGAATGTCGCTGTTGGAACCGGCGTGGACGTATCAGTTGGGACCGGTGTTGGCGCTTCCGATGGCGTTGGTATCGGCGTATCGGTTGGGACCGGTGCAGGCGTGCGTGTCGGCACGGGTGAGAGCCTGACCGTCGGTGACGCTGGCAAGGGCGTATCGGTCGGTTGAGAAATGCCGGTTGCAGTTGGCGGTTGTGCAGGATTCGTTGGTTGTGACTCTGGCGACGTTGTGCTGGTGGCGGTCGGTTGAGCGAGCGGCGGTTGGGTTGGCGTATTCGTGACCGGTTCGATGGTTGCGATGACCGGAGTGTTTGTCGGCAGACTGCCAACCGGTCGTGGGGTCACTGTCGGCGGTTCGACGATCAGCACATCGCCGGGTGTTGGCGTTGGCGCGTCGAGCGCTGGCGGCACCACCGGCACCTGGATGGTTGGAACACTTCCGACGACCGGCACAGTCGGGGTGCCACGGAGCGCCACACTGGTGGCTGTTGCGCGTTCGGCAGCTTCGGCAGCTGCGACTTCCGGCGGAATTGCGGCGAGGCCCGGCGGCAGGAGCCAGGGACGGTAGTCGGCGCGATCTTTCGAGAGCAGGTTCAGTGCAGTCGCCAGATCACGCGGAATCAGGGCGCGCGTTACAATCTCCGCAACGCAGCAGATCGAAAGGAGCGCCAGCAGCAAGGCTGAAGCGATGATCCAGCGCAGCGGCTCAGGCTGTCGCGCCCGTTCCGCCCGGGCTGGTGATGGTGTTTGTGTACTCATGGGCGATAGGGAGTGCTATGCTGAATGTGCTGCCGCGCCCAACTTCGCTGTGCGCCCACACCTTTCCGCCGTGACGTTCGACCAGTTGCCGGGTGATGACCAGTCCCAGACCGCTGCCGCGTTCGGGAGAATTGTTCCCTTCGACACGGAAGAAGCGCGTGAACAATCGGTTCATCGCATCGGCAGGAATGCCCGGTCCTGTATCGGAAACATCGATCTGCACCATGCCATTGTCGCGTTGATGCGCCGTGATTGTCACTTCGCCCTGCTGAGTATAGCGCCGCGCGTTATCAATCACCTGTCCCAGGATAATCAACAGCTGCTCACGGTCGGCGCGCACCGGCGGCAGATCGTCGGGCGTTGTCACGGTCAACGCCAGCCCCTTCTTCTCGAACGACTTCCGCATCGGCGCGACCGCTTCATCGATCATCCGGCGCACATCCTGCGCTGCGAAGTCGGTCTGCAACGTGTTGGCTTCGATACTGGCGACCATGATGACATTCCTGACGATATTGTTCATCAACTCAACGCGGTTGCGCACCGCTTCGAGCAGATCGCGCTGCTCGCCGCTCAACTCGCCGACCATGCCGCGCAGCAGCAGATCGGTGTAGCCGTAGATCACCGTCAGCGGCGAACGCAATTCGTGGGAAATCGTGGCGATAAAATCGGTTTTCGCCTGATCGACGGCGACCTCCGCCGAAATATCGTGCAGCACCACCACTTCGCCGATCTGCGTCCCCTCGTCGGTCGTTACGGGTGCGTGGCTCAACCGCAGGACGCGATCACCCAGGCGGTACAGGTCGCGCTGGGTAGCGCCATTCTCGCTGAACATCTCGTGGCGGACTTCAACGCGCGTCAGCGGTATATCGCTGAACGAACGCTGCACCAGGCGCCAGTCGCTCATGCCCAGCATCTGCTCGGCAGCACGGTTGACGATCAGGATCCGACGCTGGCGATCCAGCACCACAACGCCATCGGCAATCGACTCGAGAATGGCGCGTCGCCGTAGCGCTTCGCGCTGAACCCGGTCAAACAGCACGGCGTTGTACAGCACACTGGTCGTCATGTTGGCAATCGCAACCACCGATGGCAGCACACTGCCGGTAAATGCGGCGGGTTCACGGTGCGCGATGATCAGCACGCCAGCCGGTTCATCCTGAACGACCAGCGGGGAGAGCAGCAGACTCTGATATCCGGCGACCTGCGTGAGACCGAACGCCGTCAGGCGCGGCTCATCCTGCGACGACAGCAGCACCGCCTGTTGCGTTTCACTGATCTCGCGCACCAGCGGATCGCTCACCGGCACCCGAACGTGGCGCAGACTGCGCACGATGGCGGGCAGCCCTTCATCGACATGGTAGCGCAACGCGCCTTCCTCGGCGATCAACGCCAGCACGTCCGCATCGGGCAACAGGGAACGCACGGCGCGTTCCGCCACCTTCAATACCGGCGTCACCTCGATAGCCTGATTGAGGTCGCGACTCGTGCGGTACAATCGCGCCAGATGCTCGGTCATCTGATTGAACGCCAGCGCCAGACGACCGAATTCATCCGGCGACATGACTGTGGTGCGCGCTTCGAGATCGCCGCCCGTCACTGCTTCGGCAGTCGCCACCAGATCCGCCAGCGGGCGGGTGATCCGCCGCGCAATCTGATACCCCAGAATTACCGACCCGGTTGCCAGCACGATGGCAATCGCCGTCACGATATTGCGACTGAGCGACAACTGCTGCACCTGAAAATCGCGCGAGAGACCGACCGAGAAGTAACCGACCTGAACATTCGCTATCACCAGCGGACTGTACGCCAGTTGATACCCGCGCTGGCGCAGTTCGACAGTGAAGATCGACTGCGCCTGCCCGTTGAGCAATGCCTGCAGCACCTGCGGCGGCATATCGAGGGTGCTCAACTCTGCGCGCGGCAACAGGGTGGTGCTGATCGCCCGCCCCGACAGGTCGTAGAAGGTGGTCACTGCTGCCTGACTGCTTCGTTCGAGTGAAGCGAGCAAACGATCACACTTGACCGCAATCAGAACCCCGCCGACGACGTCATTTCCCCGGCGCACCGGCGCAACGGTGTAGAAATAGGGTTGCACATCAGGCGCAAAGTAGATCAGGTTCGCAAATTTATCGTTTCCGTCAATCGTTGTTCCTGAGACAATCGCGCGCACAAAATCCAGCCCCGACAGATCGGTCGTCGTGATCCGGGCAGGCAGGGCGTCAGGGTCTTCTGAAACGCGCAACCAGTCGACGAGAGTCTTGCCGTTGCGATCAAAGGCGATCATGCGGTCAAAATCGAGGTTAACGCTCCCAACGCCAAAACGATAGTACGGTTCGAGTGCGCGCATAACCTGCTCATCGTCACCGCTGGCAAACGCATCGGCGACTGCCGGAATATCCTGGTTGGCCGGCGCGAACACCACCTGCCGCAAGAACTCCAGATTGTTGCGCTCGCGGCGCACCAGGGCATCGGTGGTGTTACGCGCCACCTGCGCAAGCTGGTTCTGCAACCGCTCTTCCCACGAGGCCGCCACCAGACCAACGGCAATCGCCGCCCCCGCCATCATCACCACCAGGGTCAGCGCCAGGTAGGGGAGGATGATTTTGTATCGGATGTGTGAGCGGAAGACCGATACAAGCCCGCGCATGCCCGACCTGCTTTCCGATCTGGTGCAATGGTTTACAAAAGCTCGACTTGACAATGCATTATAGCCTTTGAACAGCTATATATCAAGCGATACATCGCTGACCAGGTTAAGAAGACTGTAAAATATTCGATGAACAGTTTGTCACTCTATCCATTGATGGGCAGTGCAAATGCGAACACGCTCCCGGCGCCTTCTTCGCTCTCAACCCAGATGCGCCCGCCGTGCGCTTCCACTGCCAGGCGGCAGAAGGTCAACCCCAGCCCGGTCCCGCGCACCTTTCGCCCGCGCACCTGACCGAACTTTTCGAAGATGCGCTGAAAATAGGCAGGTGGAATGCCCGGACCGCGGTCCTGCACCCATACGACCAGATAGTCTCGTGAATCGTTGAACGTCACATGCACCGGTACATCATCCGGCGGTGCATGTGTTCCTCCTGCCAGGAACGCGCCGATAGTCACCACGCCCTGCGCCGGAGAGAACTTGATCGCATTATCGAGCAGGTTCTGCAACACGCGCACGATCTTTTCGCCATCGATCTCGACCGGCGGGAGATAGGGCGCCAGGCGTTGTTCAATCGTCACGCCGCGACTGCTGGCCAGATGCTGCAGGCGCTCGATTGCCTGATCGATGACGCTGAAGATCGGCAATGGCTTGAGGTCCAGGTCCATCCGGCCCTGTTCCATCTTTGAGATATCGAGCAGCGTATTGATCAGGTGCAGCATCGTCTGACTGCCCTGATAGGCGATCTTCAGCAACTCCTGCTGCTGTTCGGTCACCGGTCCGACGATGCCGCGCTGAAGCATCATCACGCCGTTCATGATCGATGTAAGCGGTGCGCGCAGGTCGTGCACCAGCATACTGGTGTAATCCTCGCGCAACTGTTCCAGATCGCGTTCCTGCGTAATATCGCGAAGGATCAGCAACTCGCCGCGCGGCTCATTCTGGGCATCGTAGACAGGGAGACGGATCAGGCGCACATACCGGTGCGCTCCGCTCGCAAACGCCAGATCGCTGATCTGCGCCGGTACCGCAACCTCCTGGCTCCACGATGGGGTCGTGATGTCGTGGGCGCGCGCATACAATTCCGCCACGACATCGTCGATCCGCCGGCCGATCAACGACTCTTCTGGACATCCGCAAATCTCAACCGCCAGCGGATTGGCGATCTGTATCTCGCCGCGCATATCGGCCATCAGAATGCCATCGGCAGTTGAGCGAAGCACGGATGCCATGCGATCACGCCCCGCAGTCACCTGTTGGAACAGGCGGGCATTCTCGATGGCAACCGCAATGAACGCAGCCATGCGCATCAACCGCAGCGCATCCTCTTCGTCGAAATCCCCGCCGATCTTGTTCAGCAGTTCGATGGCGCCGATGACCCGCCCCTTGGCAATCATCGGCACACACAGGATCGAGCGCGTCGAAAAACCGGTCGCCTCGCTAATCTGGCGATAGAAGCGCGGATCGCGGCTGACATCGTGCACGATCTCCCATCGACCGGTGCGCACCACATGCCCGACAACACCCTGTCCAGCCGGAACGCGAAAACCGGCAAGCTTTTCTTCGCCGCCTTCGATGGTCATCACAAACTCGAGGTCGCCGGTCGCTTCATCAACGAGCAGTAACGAACCGGCTTCGACGTGAAAATAATCGCTGAGTTGCTGGACGACCAGGCGGTACACTTCACGGGTATCGAGCGTCGATGTGACAACTGACGCAATATCGTTGAGGGTTTTGAGTTCTTGCGTGCGTCGCTCGACCGATTCGCAACTGCGGTGCGACATGATTACCAGCGCGATCTGCCCGCTCAGCGCCCTGATGAGCGCCACATCCTTGCTATCGAATGTCCGCGTGGCATGAGCGCTACAGATAGCCAGAGCGCCAAGCGTTTCGTCACGGGCGATCAGCGGCGCGACCAGCAGCACCCGAACGTCGCGCGCCAGCAATGCCTGTTCTTGGGGATGCACAATTATCGGGCGCCGCAGTCGCATTGCGTCCGCAGCGCCCGATATAGCGTCCAGCGTCAACTCAGGGGCATCGCCGGATTGAGGATATTCACAGACCCATACTGCCCGCCCCTGAACGTCCTTCAGTAGCGCAATCGCACGATCCGCGCGGCAGAGACGGGTCAACTCGATCAGTGAGAGGTGCAGCAGTTGGTCGAGAGTCGTGGCGCGCTCAACCGATTGTGCGATCCGTCCCAGACTCTCCAGAAGCGGATCATCGCTGGAGGTCCATTCGACGATGTCATACATCTGATTTGTCGGAACCTGAGCTTCCATGCGTGAACTGCTCTCAGGCAGGCAAAGCGGGATGGGTCCCGGTTTTACCGTATTTTAAACACACTGCCTCCACCGAATTATATCGTATTCGATAGCGCAATACCAGATCAGACTACGACCGGATGATGACAGATTGATGATCAGAGACGACTCCTGCCACGACCTGGCAGCGTATCGCCAGGCGGCATATAGGGCGATCCGACGGCGAGATACCCATAGCCGGCGGCAACCAGTTCCGTATAGTCAGGGATCATCCGCCGCCCATCGATCACCAGGTAGGGAGGAGATACCGTCTCCTCGATGGTGCGCGACAGACCGCGAAACTCTTCCCAGTCGGTGGAGATAAAGAGCATGTCGGTGCCAGCGAGCGCCTCGCGCACCGAGGTATGGTACGAAATGCGCTCGAACAGATGGTTCTTTTCCGGGTCGAAAAACTTGCGTGCTTCACGCAACGCCATCGGATCATAGGCGCGGATGGAGCGCACCCCCCTGCCCAGCAGCGCTTCGACCACCTTGAGCGCCGATGAGTCGCGCATGTCATTGGTGCGCTGCTTGAACGCAAGCCCCAGGAGCGCCACGGTCTTGTTGTTGAAACTGACCCCCGCCTCACGGATCGCACGGTCGATCAGGTAGGTCTTCTGGTATTCGTTGATGCCGTAGACCGACTGCAAAATATCGACCGACTGACCGGCGGTTTTCAGCTGGTAGATGAGCGACTGAATATCCTTGCCGAAACAGGATCCGCCAGCGCCGTTCGAGACATACGATCCCCACGTGCTGATGCGCGCATCGGCAGTCACGCCGCGCTTCAAATCCTCCATGATAATGTTAGGGAATGTTTCGGCAAGACGCGCCCCAACCCCGTTCCAGAAGGAGATGTAGGTCAGCAAAAGCGTATTTGCGACGTACTTGATCGCTTCCGCCGTTTCCGGCGTGGTTTCGATATACCGGATGCGCACGTGGTTGACGAACTGCGAGTAGATCCGGCGAATGATGCGGAAATCCTCCTCATTGTCGGCGCCGACCACGACGCGATCCGGACGGCGCGATTTCTCGACCGCGTCGCCTTCAGGAAGAAACTCCGGGTTCGAAGCGACCCCCGCGTTGGGAACGTTATACTCGCGCAACACGCGCTCAAGTTGACGCGCCGTGCCGATCGGCACCGTGCTCTTGTTGATCACCACCACGCGACGCTGATCACGCCGCCGCGCCAGCAGTTCCGCCAGATAGCGCGCTGCCGCGAAGTAGTAACTCAGGTCCGACGAGCCGTCCGGTTTGGGTGGCGTGGGCAGGCATAAGAAGAGCGCATCGGCGCCCTCGATGACCGACTCGACATCATCGACGAAGAACAGATACCGCCCATGATTTTCGAGAATAATGCTCGTCAGTCCTGGTTCGTGCACGTAGTGCTCGATCGCCTCTGGGCGGCATGACCGATATGCCTCGATACGCTGGTGATCAATATCATATGCGTACACTTCGTGACCATACTCCGAGCATACCGCTGCATGAGTCAGGCCCACGAATCCGGTGCCGACAACAATGATTTTCATACGACGCAGACTCCTTGATCACTGGCTCTACCGACCACGCACCACCAGGTTAGTGAAACGAACCACTCCCTGTCCTTCATCGAATGTTTCCGTGCCGAATGCAAGATTGCCGCTACGGAAGGCGCTATCGCGTAGACTGGTGAGACGCTGTCCATTGCAGAAGAAGGTCAGCGCATCGCCAGCCATGTCGATCCGCAACCGGTTGGACGAACCGGCGGCATTGATCGCCGGAGAAGTCTTCCAGTCGCTCAGAACCGAGAATTCATCGTTCACATAGCGCGCAACGCGGTAGCGTCCGCGGCCATCAATGTTGAGGATGTAGAAATTCTGATTGTCCTGATAGCGGAAGAGCAGCGCAATGGCTGCACTGCGCGGCTTATCGACCGTCGCCTCGATCTCGAACGACGCATCATCAACCACCTCGTCGATGGTCTGCCAGACGATCTGATCGGTGTCGAGCGATTCGATCACAAAGGCGCCATTCTCAAAACGGTAATCGCCGCTCTCCGTTTGTCCAGCAGTAAACTGACTGGTCGCTTCGCTGGCGAGCGAATCGCGCAGCAGCACGTTGGGGAAATCGGTCGATGCCGATGGTTCGCCAATGCTGACCGCGGTGACAGCAACGGCTGTGCCCAATGATTGAGCCGCCTGCTGACCGATCCAGTACAAGCTGCCGAGGATGAGGACGCACGCCAGCACCAGGACGCCAAGAATGATACCGATGATCAGCAGCCAGTTCGGTCCCTTCTTTGCAGTTGTCGTGGCAGCAGGAGCGCCCGATGCGCCCCTAACCGCCGATGGCGGGACTGGGGGAAGCCTCCCCGCTCCACCGCCCGCAGGGGGCGGCGGTGATGGCGGCACACCGAATCCGCCGCCTGCTGAAGGGGTGGTCGGTGGGGCTGCCGGAGGCAAGCCGAATCCGCCCCCGGCAGGGGGCGGCGGTGATGGCGGCAGACCGAATCCGCCACCTGCTGAAGGGGTGGTCGGCGGGGCGGCGGGAGGCAATCCGAAGCTGCCACCCGCAGGAGACGGCGATTGCCTGCGGGCTGGATCTTCGAGGATCGTCTGCAATCCTGCACTGCTCGATGGTGCACCTGACGAAGTCGGTTGCGGCGGCGTGACCATGGTTTTACCAGCGTCGCCTTCCGGCGGCAGCAGCACCGTGCGCCCGACGTCGCCCGGCGGTTGCGGCGGCGCGACCATGGTTTTACCAGCGTCGCCTTCCGGCGGCAGCAGCACCGTGCGCCCGACGTCGCCCGGCGGTTGCGGCGGCGCGACCATGGTTTTACCAGCGTCGCCTTCCGGCGGCAGCAGCACCGTGCGCCCGACGTCGCCCGGCGGCTCTGGCGGTGTGACCGTGGTTTTGCCAGCATCGCCTGTTGGTTCCGTCAAACGCGCACCGCACTGCGGGCAGAAGCGTTTTCCTTCCTCAAGTTCAGCCTGACACTGCGGGCAGCGAATCATCACCTATCTCCTTGTTCACAGGTCCTGCTTTCAATAGAACGTAGCGGGAACGTACAAGTTACGTTGCTGCATCAGGACTTTTGTCCTGATGCGGACCCCCTATCGGAAGTGCGACATAAAAGGTGCTGCCGCGTCCTTCGATGCTTTCCGCCCAGATTGTGCCGCCATGACGCACGGTCATTTCGTAACTGAGATACAACCCCAGCCCAAGACCTTCGCCGCTGCGATGACGACCACGCGCATACCGCTGAAACAGGCGTTGCATCGTCTCTTCCGACATGCCAATGCCATGATCGCGCACCGTGATCAACGCCAGCGGTCTGGGATGACGTTGCATCTCACCGACCAGGGCGCGCAACGTTGCTGGCGGTTGATGGGCATACCTTGCCGCCAGCACGTCTGATCGAATAACGACTTCCGCAATTTCGACGGGAGAGCCGGGCCCGCTGTATCGCACCGCATTGACCAGCAGATTCGTCAGCACCTGACGGATACGCAGCGGATCACAGATGACCAGCAGATCGGGAGCGTCGCAGGTCAGGGTCACGTCGCGTTCGCCGATGACCGGGCGCAACTGCTCGATCACCTGGTGCGTCAATGCCACCAGGTTGACCTGCTGAAGTTGCAGACTGAAGAGACCCGCATCCAGGCGCGACATATCGAGCAGGTTATCAACCAGGCGCAGCATATGGCTGACCTGTTGCGAAAGGATGGTCAGACCGCGCAACTCGGTCGTATCTTCCTTATCACGCCGCTGCTCGCGTCGGATGAGCAGATCGGCGTAACTGCGCACCGCAGCCAGCGGACTGCGCAGTTCGTGAGCTGCGACTGCCAGGAAGTCGTCTTTTGCGCGCTCCAGTTTCTGGTGCTCGGTAATATCCCGAAAGATGACAACCGCGCCTTCGATGGTGTTCATATCGCCATACACGGGGGCGCCGCTGAAACTCATCACCGTATCTTCGCCACTGGCGCCGCGCAGCAACACCCGGTAATCGTGAAATACCTCTCCGGCAAGCGCACGCGCCAGCGGCAGACGTTCAACCGGCAGCATGCGTCCCTCCAGATCGCGGATGGCATAGAAATCCACCATCGAACTGATCGGTTGCTGGTAGGGGAATGACGTGAACGAGTCGGACGAGAGCAGTTCCATTGCAGTACGATTGGCGAGCACCAGGCGACCGAGGCGATCACACAACACCACCCCTTCGACAATGCTGTTGATCACCGCAGTCAGTTTCCGGCGCTCGATGTGGCTTTCCTGATACAGACGCACGTTGGCGATGGCGAACCCGATCAGGTTGCTCATCATCATCACTGTCTGCACATCGATGCGTTCTGGCAGGGAGGCGTCGCCATAGATCCCGATCACTCCCACCACCGTGCCGCCTGCCAGCAGCGGCACATAGGCGCATCCCGCAAGACCGGCTTCCAGCAACAGTTCTTCGCCGGTCCCGACGATGAGCGGACGACGGATCGGTTGACCGTAGCGCACCGCCTCTTCGCACGCTGCGCCAGCGACCTGGATTTCACGGTTCTGTTCGACGAACTGCGGCGGAACGTGACGCCAGGCGCCGGGTTGCAACACGCCACGACCGGGATCGAGGAGGAACAGTACGCCAACCGACGCTTCCACAACGCCAAGCACGACATCAAGCACATTGCGCATGAGTTCGTCAAGATCCGCCGCCGTGCTGATCACCGTGCCAATCGCGCCGAACGCTTCCAGTCGTCGCTGGTGCGCCTGCATTTGGGCGTGGAGTTGCGCATTCTTAATTGCGCCGGCTGCCAGGTTGCTGAACGTTTGCAGCACTTGCAGATCGGTGCGGCGCAGTTGTGGACGGTTGCCGAGATTCATCAATTCCAGCACGCCAATCACTTCCGCACCGATGCGCAGCGGCAGAATCACAGCCGTCAACTCGCGCGGCAGACGTTCGAGGAAGGCGCATATGTCCGGTTCACTGCGCGGGCTGACCCGTCGCGCCAGATCACGGTATGATGAGCGCGTTTCGATGAGGAGCGGCTCGCCGCGCCGCAACGCTTCACCTGCCAGCCCTTCGCCCGGGCGCAATCGCAGACGGCAGATCGCTTCGGTGGCAGGACCGAGATCAAGCCCGTAGTACGACTCCAGCCGCAGCGCCATCTGCTGTCGGTCGTAGATCCAGAGCAACCCGGCCTGGACAGCGGGCACCACTTCGACGACGCGCCGCACCAATCCCGCAAACAGTTCGGTCGGGTCGAGAACGGAAACCAGGTAGGTCGAAACATCGAGCAGGTTGCTCAGAACCTCGCTCCGCTGTTCCGCTTCGTTGACTGGTTGATCGTAGATTTCACCCACAAGCGACGGCTGCGTAACGGTCATCTCACGCCTCCAACGCAGCATGTTTCAAACACTGGATTATAGCACGAGAGCCGTCGTATGGTTGCGTGCGAAGCGCCAGGCGCAAGAGCGAATTGAGCGCATGCGTGCGCTTGCTTATGGAGATTGAGAAATAAATCCGGTATGCGCCTTTTGCCGTGGGGCTGAAGCCCTCGGCTAGGCGAGGCGAAGCCCGCCTGCGCGGGCTGTAGCGGATTATTTATTCAAAGACCATCAGCACAACACGGGTCGATGGAGGCGCTCCCCACACACAGAAGACGCAGCAAGCCCCTCTCAAGGGGAGAGTTTTTGGGAGAGATGAGCGATGTTCTGCATTCCCGTGCGCCTTTGGCCCTCATCCCCCCAACCCTCTTCTCCCACAAGGGGAGAAGGGGGAGTTTGGGCGTCCTGATGGCTGAAACGGGAAATGGCACGCAGGGGCTTGCCAAAACATCTACCCCTGTGAGGCAGCAAGCCCAGGGGCGATCAGTCGCACGAGGCATCAATGCGCATGGACGGAGACGGCATGGCGGCAGCGGTTGATCGACGATGGACAAGGCTGTCGAAGGTATAGATCGCCAGCGCCGTCCAGATCAGCACAAACCCGATCAGGCGCGCCGGTGTGAGCGGTTCGCCGTACACTACGACGCCGATGAGAAACTGGAGCGTCGGTGCAATGTACTGGAGGACACCCAGCGTCACGAGCGAGACGCGCCGCGCGCCAGCGGCAAACAAGAGCAGCGGCGCTGCGGTGATCGGACCCGCAGCGATCAGCAGAGTCCAGGTCAGTGGATCGCCATGGGCGAACGCAGTCTGCACGGTCAGTTCACGATAGATCAGGAATATGATCATCATCGGCGTCAGAAGCGCCGTTTCGAGCGTGAACCCATCGAGCGAGTCGAGTGGCGCCGTTTTGCGCAACAGACCATAGAGCGCAAACGTGCATGCCAGGATGAGGGCAATCCAGGGAAACGATCCATACTGAAACGTCAGATAGAGCACCCCCGCCAGCGCCACACTCATCGCCACGCCCTGACCGATGCGCAGACGCTCCTTCAGCACCAGGGCGCCAAGCAGCACATTGATCAGCGGGTTGATGAAATAACCCAGACTGGTTTCCACAATATGATCGGCATTCACTGCCCAGACATACACGAACCAGTTGGCAGTCAGCAGCATCCCGGTCGCCAGGAACGTCGCCAGGACGCGGCGATCCCGCCAGGTGACGCCGATCCGCGACCAGCGTCGCCCAAGGGTCAACAGAACAAACGCAAACGCCAGCGACCAGATGATCCGGTGGGCGACAATTTCCAGTGCATCGACATGCTGCAACGATTTCCAGAAGACCGGCAGCAAGCCCCAGCAGGCATATGCGCCGGCTGCATAGAGCACGCCTCTGTTCATCGATGGTGCGCTTTCCGTTTCGGAAGATGTGAGCAACCCTGCTATCCTACCATAACCTGGCACAGGGTCAACAGCAGCATGAAATCGCATGACTCCCGCTTTGCACCCTTGCCCTTCGCATGGTATGCTGTACCCATGCAAAAACAGATGTGGCTGTGCGCCGTCTCCTGGCTCTGATGTGCATGCGCATCATATGCCCGGCGATATCGTAGAGCCGCTACCAAACAGGAGTACACAATGGCAACGGCACAAACTGGCGACACCGTGACAGTGCACTACACCGGCACGCTGGAAGATGGGACTGTCTTCGACAGTTCGCACGGTCGCGAACCGCTGGTGTTTACACTGGGCAGCGGGCAGGTCATCCAGGGGTTCGAGGAGGCGGTGATCGGGATGCAGGAGGGGGAGAAGCGCCGCGCGGTGTTGACGCCAGATCAGGCATACGGTGAGTACCACGATGAACTGATCTTTTCGCTGAACCGCGATGAGCTGCCGCCCCAGATCGACCCGGCGATCGGTGAGCAGTATCAGATGCGTCGCCCGGACGGGCAGACATTCATCGTCACGGTGCGCGATGTGTCGCCGTCCGAAGTGACGTTCGACGCCAACCATCCGCTGGCTGGCGCGACGCTGACCTTCGATATCGAACTGGTGGCGATCGAGTAGTGAACGACTCTCGTGTCGTCTCAGGCATCTGGCGTTTACGCACCGTGAACTGCCGGATGCCCTTTTTTGATTCGCACCACGTCCTTTGCTGACGCAGAGCTCCCTTGCTTGCGGGCGAAGGCGCGGTCTTTGCCCGCTTTTCCCGCCGGAGTGCGCCGGTCGAACTCTGCCATCCTCAGATGTTCGCATGTCCGCATATTTTTGATATACTGCCACTACACGCAACGATAGGATAGAGATTCCAAAGCGAGGAGGCTATGACCACTGCCGACACCCAGGCGTTGCTTGCCGATCTGTCTACGCGGCTCGGACCTGATCGCGTGATTGTGGATCCGGCTCAACTCATCACCTACGAAGTCGATGGCAGTTTTGACCGTGGTCATCCCGATGGCGTTGTCTTCCCCCGTTCGGTCGACGAGGTGGTGCAACTGGTGCGTTGGGCTGCCCGGCATCAGATACCGCTCATCGCGCGCGGATCGGGAACCGGTCTGGCAGGCGGCGCCGTCCCCGAACACGGCGGCGTGGTGGTGCAACTCGGGCTGATGAACCACGTGCTGGATATCGATCTGACCGGTCGCAGCGCAGTGGTCGAAGCCGGCGTGGTCAACCTGATCTTCGATACCCGGGTGCGTCAGCATGGTCTGTTCTTTCCCCCCGATCCCTCCAGCCAGCGCACGGCGACCATCGGCGGGAATATCGGTACGAATGCGGGCGGACCGCACTGTTTCAAATATGGTGTCACCAGCAACTATGTGACCGGTGTGGAAGTGGTGCTGAGCGACGGGCGGATCATTCATACCGGTGGGCGGGCGCTCGATATACCGGCTTACGACCTGACGGCGCTCTTCGTCGGCAGTGAAGGCACGCTGGGCATCATAACACGCGCCGATCTGCGCCTGCTCCGCGATCCGCCAGCGGTGCGCACGCTCCTGGCTGCCTTCGACAGCGTCGAGCAGGCGGGAAAAGCGGTATCTGCAATTATTGCACGCGGTCTGGTGCCAGCGACGATGGAGATGATGGATTCGAGTATTGTACGCATTGTTGAGGAGTATGCACATCCTGGATTACCGCTCGATGCTGGCGCCGTGTTGATCATTGAAGTTGACGGCTATCCTGAAAGCGTTGGACCGCAGATCGCCGAGATTGAAGCAACCCTGCGCGACTGCGACGTGCGTGAGGTGCGGGTGGCGCAAAGCGCCGCAGAGCGTGATCGGATCTGGTTCGCGCGCAAGAGCGCCGCTGGCGCTATGGCGCGTCTGGCGCCAGCATACTATCTGGTCGATGGCACCGTGCCACGCAGCAAACTGGCGGAAACCCTGGCAGCGGTGAACCGGATCATCGAAGCTGACGGCTTCCGCACCGGTCATGTCTTTCATGCCGGTGACGGCAATCTGCATCCGCTCATCCTGATTGAAAATCCCTCGGATCGAGCGTTGATCGCGCGGGTGCTCGAAACCGGTCGCAAAATCCTGGAAGTCTGCGTTGCGGCTGGTGGCAGCATCACCGGCGAACATGGCGTCGGCATCGAGAAGCGCGCATTCATGCCGCTGATGTACGGCGCTACTGAACTGTCACTGATGTGGGATGTGAAGGATATTTTCGACCCGACCGGCATGATGAACCCCGGCAAGGTGTTGCCGCCGCGTGACGAGGTGATGGCAGGGTTGCACAATGCGCAGGAACCGCAACCGGGGCGTATGTCACCGGCAGCGACCGGGTCGCTGAGCGAATCTGCACCCACTGCGCCTGTGCTCATCGCACCGGAAAGCGCGGAGGAAGCAGCGGAGAGATTACGCGACCTGACCAGTGCGGGGCAAAGCGTGCGCATTCGGGGGGGCGGAACGAAATCAGCCCTGCTTCCGCCAGCCGATGCGGTGGTATCCACTGCACATCTGTCAGGCATTCGCGTGCTTGCGCCTGATGATCTGTACATTACTGTCGGCGCAGGTACATGTCTGGAGGAACTCCAGAAGGCGGTGCACCCCTATGGGATGTGGGCGCCGATAGCATCTCCCTGGTCTACCGCGACGATTGGCGGTACGATTGCCGCCAACCTGAATGCGCCACTGCGCATGCGTTACGGCAGTCTCCGCGATCTGATACTGGCGGCGACGGTTGCGCTCCCCAACGGTCGCGTCGCCCGCATTGGACGACCGGTTGTCAAGAATGTCGCCGGATACGACCTGCCGAAAGTGCACGTCGGAGCACATGGCACACTGGGGTTGCTCTGTGATATAACCATCAAACTGACGCCATTGCCGCGGATGCGGGCAACACTGATCGCTGCACCGCGCCGGATCGCGCAGGCGCTCGAAACCGGTGCGAAACTGGCGCAACACTCCCTGATCGCCTCTGCGGTGCTGCTGCTGGAGGTCGCCGATGATGGACGTTGGGCGGCGTCGCTCCCGGTCAGCCTGGATCGCCGCCCAATGACGCTTCTGGTCTACACTGCCGAAGGTCTGGCGGAAGACGTGGCGGCAGAACTCGCCGCCGTGCGCACCGTCCTGCGCAACGCTGGCATACCGGCGCTGCAGATTGAGGATCCGTCGGGCAGCGACCTGTGGGGCGCCTTCCTCAGCGCAGCGCAACCGGACGATCTGATGGTGCGGATTGGCGTCGCCCCCAGGGATATTGGGGCGCTGCTGCAACGCGCCGGTTTTGGCGGGCAAGAGTCGTATGTAGCGGATGTGGCGGCTGGACAGGTGTATGTGCGCGCGCCGGCGCCGCACCCGGATGACGCCGGACGTATTCTGGAGCGTCTGCGCACGGCGGCGCGAACCCTCGGCGGCTATGCAGTGGCGCTGGCGGCGCCGGCGCGCGCGCGCATCGACCGGTGGGGTTTCACTCCCGATGCACTCGATAAAATGCAGGCGCTCCGACGGCGATGGGGAGCGGATGGGTTGCTCAATCCGGGTGCGTTCCTGGTCTGAACCTGACCGGTTGTGAGAAAAGTCACAGATACTCACTGATTGTGCAAGGCGTCGGAAGTGGCGAAGCCATCTCTCCTGAATTGGGGAGATGGCTTCGTTTCACATCTGTGATGGTGCGTTCTGAGACCGATACGATACGGTCTGGCGCTCCAGGTATTGCTGGCGATAGTATTCCTTGAACTCACCCGACTTGATTGGACGCCACCAGTCCTGATGTTCGACATACCAGCGCACAGTTTTCTCGATTGCCTGAGCGAACGTGTGACGCGACTGCCATCCCAGCGCCTTGATTTTGTCCGTGCGCACGGAGTAGCGTCGGTCGTGCCCCGGTCGATCGGCGACCGGCTGGATCAACGAGTAGGGCTTGCCCAGCAGATCGAGGATCGCCTTCGCCATCACGATATTTTCCGTCTCCACGCCTGAGCCGATGTTGTACGCTTCGCCGATAACGCCACGGTGCAGCACAACATCGATCCCCTCGCAGTGATCCATCACGTATTGATAGTCGCGCATCTGTCGCCCGTCGCCGTACAGCGGCAGAGGAATATCGTCGATGGCATTGGTAATGAAGAGTGGCACGGCTTTTTCCGGATACTGGTACGGACCGATATTGTTCGTGCCACGGGTGATCAGCACCGGCAACCCATAGGTGATATAGTACGCATACGCCAGATGCTCGCCGCCTGCCTTCGATGCAGCGTAGGGCGAACGTGGCTTGAGCGGATCGTCCTCCGAAGATGAATGACCCGGTTCGATGTGTCCGTAGACTTCATCGGTGCTGACAAACAGGGCGCGCTCGAGTTTCATTTCTTTCACCGCCTCGAGCAACACGTATGTCCCATACACATCGGTGCGAATAAAAGCGTCGGGATCCATGATTGAACGATCCACATGCGTCTCAGCAGCAAAGTTGACCAGCGTATCAACACCGTGCGCACGAATGACTTCCCGCACCCCTGCCGGATCGCAGATATCGCCCCGCACAAACGTGAAACGCGGATCACCGTGAAACCGCGCCAGATTTTCCAATCGCCCGGCATACGTCAACTTATCGTAGACGACGATCCGATAGTCCGGGTATTTCGTCAGCATCAGTTCAACAAAGTTGCTGCCAATGAATCCGGCGCCGCCGGTGACCAGAATAGTGCGCATATTGTACTCCTGAAGCACGTGCTTTGTCTGCTGAAGTCTACCATAGCGGCGGCATGTGTCAAAAGGATGACGTTCAACCTTCAACCTTCAACCTTCAACCTTCAACCTTCAACCTTCAACCTTCAACCTTCAACCCTCAACCTTCAACCTTCAACGTTGGCTATAGTTACCGCATCACCAAAGGCAATGTCACCCGATGGATCGTCATGTTCGAGTCGACGCGCGCCCTCAGTTCGCGCACAGGACCTTCGTTGCCAGCTGCATCAATCGCCCGATAGCGTACATGGAAGAGTCCATCGGATGGCAGGTTGATGCGCACAATCGATCCGACGGCAGTCTGCCACGTCGATCCATTCAGGCTCCAGCGGATCGCAGTGACGCCGCTGCCGCCCCGGTCATCGGCGGCAAGCGTCAATGCTGCCGGAGATAGAAATGTTCCGCCCAAACGCGGCGTATCACTCAATCCGTCGGGTATCTGCTGGAATGTGCCAGAACCGGGCAACCGCACATCGTACCCTGACACCGCCATGCCGCGCAGTTCAAAGAAGACAACTGAGAGCGCATGGAAGCCTGCGTCCAGGTAGATGGTTCCCGTTGCTTCGGTGCGATCATGCAGACCGCTATTCGTAACAACTGTTTGTCCGTTCACCAGCAACCATGAGCCGTCATCGCTGATGGTACGGAAGGTGTATTCGCCGCTGATCGGCGCATAAAAAATGCGCGTTTGCGCAATGACGAAGCGATCATGCAGCCCAAGCGGTCCGCCATCGCCCCAATCGAGCAGTTCACCGTGCCAGACAAAACTGCCGACTTCCACCCCGGACAGCAGCGCCTGCGCTTCGCCAGCACGCGCCAGAAGGCTGTCGGGTACGGCGTCGAGCCGGTACACCCACGCGGTGGGACGCAACCATTCGTCGAAGGTCGCCGCATCGGGCGGAGTACGCTCATCAGTGACCGTGATCGTCGTTGCGGCGACATCCTGCGCCAGGTAGCGCACATATTCGTGTACCATACCCACCCGCAGCGGGTATGCTCCTGGCGTATGGAAGCGGACATATCCCGTGATCGTTTGCTCTTCGCCCGGTGCCAGGTCGCCATTCAAGCCCCAGCGCCACGGGTAATCCGAGGTTGGACCGGCGCATCCGCCGCCATACAGTGCGCTCCAACCCGGCATGCCAAGCGCAATGCGAATCCTGCCCGCTTCTTTCGGAAATGTCGGAAATGCGCCGGTCGGACTGCCAGCAAAACATTCGTGTTGTTCATAGACATATGCGTTTGCCGGATCGTTCATGCCGCCGCCGGCAGTCAGATCAACACGCGGCTCCTGCCCGGAGAGGATGGTCGATCCAGTATTGCGCACCGTCACATCAACGCGGAGCAATTCACCAGCGGCAAGCGTCTCCCGCGCGAACCGCACCGCCACAATTTGCGCCGAAGCCTGGGAATGTTCAGGAACCCATTTCACCGCATCGAACATGACGATTCGCCTGGCAGACAGCGGTTCGCCGGTCAGATCGTCGAGTTCGACCGCGCCGTTGCTGCCGGCGTCGAAGGTGTAGACGCCAAGATCAACCCACCCTTCGACACTTTCCTGGCTGATTGGAACCGTAACACTGCCGCTGGCGCTGTGTATCACATACCTGGCGCGACCGGTCAGCGGTCCGAGTCCACAATCGCGCGGGATATGCGCAAGAACGCGATACGTGCCGCGGTAGGGCAGGTTGGGGCGCCAGACGCCGCGGTTAGCGCTTTCCGCCGGGTTATTCGTCGCAAAGGTGTACAGTGCATGACCACCCGCACCGCAGGCTGCGCTGTACCAGTTAGCGGCGCTCCGGCTGAAACCGCTCTCCCGCTCATCGATGACCAGATCGCCGTTGTCATATGTTCCATCACTGCCGCGCATCAGTGCCAGCGCGCGGTTCCGCAGGTCGGGAAGGATTGCCATGGTTGCATCGCCTGGACATGTGGTATGACCCGGCGTGACCTGACGGTGACCGGCGATGTTGGGAACAATAGCCCCTGGATTGAACGGCAGACACTTGCTCGACCGGGAGCATCCGTAGTAGTACGAACGACCGAGCGGGTCGATATCCTTCTGCGCTGCTTTCCAGGCGATCAGGCGCACCAGCGACTCCTGCGCGGCAGGGGTTGGCGCAACACCGGAGTATGTCCCGATCAACGCGATGCCCATCGACCCGTAGTTGGCGGTATCGTGAAATCCGACAGCGTCGTCGCCGCCAGAGCGTCCTTCGTAGATAACGCCGTTGGGATCGATCAAATAGTTGTATCCAATATCCCCCCACTGGCGCGTGATCGCGTGGAACGACCAGATGGCGCGCACACGCGCCGCCCAGTTCGGCTGCCCTGGCGAAAGTGTGTTTCCGTCCGCAGTGTGGTGGACAATGATGTGGCTAACCGGATAATATGCCGGGCGCGCGCGACTCCCCTGACCATCTGGCGAACCCCATGCCGTGCGGGATACGACCGGCGGCTTGCCTGGACCTGTGCTCTGGGGCAGTACAAATTCTGTCGCCGGAGGCGTAGCCGGACCTGTCAGTGCATCGACAGTGTGCGCCTCAATCACGCCGGGGATCGGCAGGGCGCCATCCGGTGCAGGCGACATGAGCACACGTACCTGCCAGAAGCGCATCAACGATCCGACATCAATAATGTCGCTCCATACCACATCCGGACTATCTTCAGGACGGCGCAGATCATCGCTGCTGACCAGTTCCGCCCATTCGGTCCAGCCAACCCCATCATCCGACGTGCGCACGAAGAGGGTCAGCGTTGCACCGGGTGGAACCTGCGCGTCGTACCGGATCACAAGGTGACTGAACGGGCGCGTCGTTTGAACCGGCGCCATCAGGTACGATCCCGCCTCGTCGATCATCGCCAGCGCAGCATCGCCACCCGGTACAGCGACGGTTCGTTCAGGCAGCAGATCTCCTGTCTTCTCCTGAGCGTCTGATGAGTGAAACGGCAGCACCAGAGAAAGCACGATGAGCAGCATCATGGCGATGGTTACGAGACGTAGTGGTGCAATAATCAGGACGCGCATACGAATCGCTCCTTCTCTAGCAGTATTCTCCGCAGTTCTATCGTAGACCATAGGGCTATGACACTACTGATGTGCGTCTGATACACGTCTGACAACCATCTGGACGGGTTGCGGACAAAGAGCAGTTTATGGCTTCCTGATGCGGTAAAAAGATATGCCGGTCTGTAATCGAACTGTAAAGCGGCTCATCCGGCAGACGGGCAGTAACTTTTTCTTTACCGATACGGTAGCACTGGCAGGGTGGCTGACCATGACTCTGATTATTCTCGCAATTGCCTGGATGATTGGCGTGTTTCTCGCCGATGCGTTGCACCTGCCGCTCTGGCATCTCGTCGCTGGCAGCGTGGGATGTGGCGTTGCGGCAATCGTTCTGCGGCGGCGCGCGCTGATCCGTATGGTGTTCCTTGTGCTGTGTGTGGCGACTGCGGGCGGCGCCCGCCTGGCAGCGGCGGAGATTCCAATCCTTCCCCACAGCATTCGCCTGCTGAACGACGGCGCTGAGGTTCAGATCCGCGGGCGTATTATCGAAGACCCGCGTCGTCTTGCCGATGGGCAACGGGTCATATTCGCCGCCGAGAGCGTTCGCAGCGGCGGTACGTGGAAGCCAGCCGAAGGTCTGGCGCTGGTGACCCTGCCGCGTTACCCGGAGCGCTTTTATGGGGACAGGCTGGAGTTGACCGGAGTGCTCACAACCCCGCGTGCGGCGGCGCGTCCAGGCGACTTCGATTATCGGGTCTATCTGGCGCGACGCGGCATTTTTTCACTTATGAAGCCGGAACGGTCGCGCCTGATTGCAGTGAATCAGGGGAATCCGGTGATGGCGACGTTGCTCGGATTCCGCGACCGGGCGCGTCAGACGCTTCTGCGTGAACTTCCTGAACCACAGGCGGCGCTGGCGGTTGGCATTCTGCTGGGGCTGCAATCGTCGATCCCTGATGATGTGCTGGATCATTTCAGCGCTACGGGCACATCGCACATTCTGGTGATCTCCGGCTGGAACATCACGATTATCAGTGCGGCGCTGTACAGCCTTGCGGATGGGATGAAACTGGCGCGGCGCAAGGCGTTCTGGACGGTTCTGATCACGATCTGGGTGTATACTCTGTTCGTCGGCGCCACGCCGACTGTCATTCGTGCGGCGGTGATGGGCAGCATTGTCGTGCTGGGACAGCGCCTGGAACGCCCGGCGCATGCGTGGACGACCCTTTTTGCTGCGTGTTGGGCGATGACCTTGTGGAATCCGCAGACGCTATGGGATATGGGGTTTCAACTGAGCGCACTGGCAACCGCATCGCTGTTTGCGTATGGCAAAGGGACTGAGGCGTTGCTTATGCGGACGCCGTTGCGCGCCGGATGGCTCGATTGGGCGCGGGAGGCGTTGACGGCAACGCTGGCAGCGCAGATTCTGGCGTTGCCGCTTATTCTCTATGCCTTTGGCAATCTTTCGCTGATCGCCCCTATTGCAAATGTGGTCATGCTGCCGATGGTACCGTCGGCGATGCTCTTCGGGGCGCTGGCGCTGGTCGGCGGGATGATCTGGCTGCCGCTGGGACAATTGCTGGCGCTGCCTGCCTATCTGTTTCTCGCCTGGCTGACGGAGGGCGCTCGTCTGTTCGGGCAGTTGCCCTGGGCTGCGGTGCAACTGCCACCCTTCCCGCTCTGGTTGCTGCTGGCGTACTATACGATTGTCATCGGAGCGTGGTTGTGGAATGCCACGGTGGAAGATGGGAGCCGTCCGCCACTTACCGCTCTGCCGGAAAGAACGGAAAGAGGCGGTGCAGGTTCTCCGGCGTGAGCCGCCCGCCATACTCGCACCCCTCGAACGCCTCGGCATAGACCACAGTGCGTCCGCGTCCGGCGCCGTACAGTTCGATCAACAGATCACGGAAGCGATCCGCGTCCTGGCGCATACGCCCATCGAGGCGACGACGCAGCCACGCAAGGCGTTCAGCATCGCCTTCGGGAACCTCGTGCAGGATGCCCTGATTGTAGGGCAGCCATTCGTACATCTGCGACGTATGCGCATGCAGCATGGCAAACTTCAGGTCGATCACCTCGTCGATGGCAACGACCACATCGGCAGTGAAGGGATACGGTTTCTGGAACGTGTCGCTCACATAGACGATCACCGGGTTTGATTCAAGGTGCGGCGTATCGGCGCAGACGTTCGGAACCGTCACCATGTAGGCGGCGTCCTGGATCAACTGCGCCGTATAGCGATGATCAGGATGGTAGTCATTAGGACGTGGCGACATCATCAGATCCGGCTTGAATTGACGGATCAGGCGAATGATCTGACGGCGATTCTCCAGGGTCGGCAACAGTTCGCCATCGTGGTTGTCGAGCGTAATATAGCGCGCGCCGATGACCTTTCCGGCAGCCTCGGCTTCCGCGCGACGGCGACGCGCAAGGTACGCTCCGGCTTCGGTCTGATGCCCGGCATCGCCGTTGGTGACCGACACACAGAGCACCTCGTGCCCCTGACGCGCATAGAGCGCCGCCGTGCCTCCGGCAGTGAAATCCACATCGTCGGGATGCGCGCCGAAGATCAGGATTCTCAATCGTTCGTCCGCCATTGTGAAACTCCTTATGGTATCGACACGTCGATGCTGTATGAGGCTGGTTCAGTTGTACCAGGAGTGACGCCGCTGACGATCAGGATCGCGCGCTGACCTTCGGTTATCTGCATCTCAGCGCGCCCCTGACTATCGACAGCGGGGGCAACGACCTGCACATGGTCGCCATCAAACACGATCAGGCGCAGAGTCCAGCGCTGCGGCAGGATTCCAGAGGTGCGCACGAACCCTTCCGCCTGCCACCCGCCATCATCGGTTTCTGCGCCATCGGCAAAACCAATCTCCGGAATCTGGATATCGTCGATTAACAGACCGGGACCGTTGATCGCCGCGTCTGAGATGACCCAGAAGCGCACCAGCACCTCCTGCCCGGCAAACAGCGTCAGATCCATGCGCTCCTCGATCCAGCGCCCGCGCACGCTGCCGAGCGCGACTTCCGGCGCCCCGCTGATACCGGTGAAACCGTGCCCCAGATTATGCCCCTGAGGATCATCGGTGCTGGTTGTGATACCGGGAAGCGTCTGCCAGCGCACGCCGCCATCGGTTGAAACCGTCACGAAAGCGTAGTCGTAGTGACGCTCTAATTCGTGCCAGAGACGAAAGCGCAGCGTCGCCTGCGCTACGCGGCGCAGGTCGAAACGCCGCGTCAGGGTCGAAACACTCTCGTCGCCGCGGTTGCTCCACCACGCGAAGCGTCCTTCAACCGGCAGTGCGCCGACGAGCGATACCGTATCCGCGCCATCGAAACGGATCGTCAGCGGACCTTCGAGCGGACCAAAGTAATCCACGCCGAACTGACGCACATCGGCGGCGGTTGTTCCTGCCGACAGCGGCGCAGTCGCGGCGCGCACAGGCAAACCGCGGTACGCATAGCGCCCATCGCCGACCGATGGATCGTTCAACACATTTGCCACTGCCCAATCGGCAAACAGATGCTCGAAACGCACCACATCCGGACGACGACGGGCAGCGAGATCGGCGAGCGCCTGCGGGTTGTTACCCGCGTCGGCGTCAATCCAGTCGGCAGGGCGACTTTCGCCAGCATACTGTTCGTACACGTAGCGCATGAAGAGTTGCGCTGCGCCGTAGTGCCGCGACACGCCACTCCCCGAGAACCAGGTTGTCAACTGTGTATCGGGATTGCGCAAATACGCAAGTGTAGCGCCGTTGTCACCCAGACCGTTGAGGTCTTCGGCGAGTGTTGAGAGACCTTCATTGAACCAGGCAGGGCTGCGCGGCTGACGATGCCAGTGGATCATATGCTGAAATTCGTGCGCCAGTGTTGCGTTGTACGTCTCGCTGCCGGGTGGAAATGCAACTGCATCGATCACGAACATATCGCGCTCGTTGCTGAAGCGATTCACCGCGCGCGAAACGCCGTCGGCGGAGGAAAAATAGCCGCCAGCGCCGCGAATGCGCGTATTCAAAACGGTCAGGCGCACATCGCCATCAATACCGGGGACTCGTTCCGCGCCGAAGAGGAAACGATTACGCGGGTAGATCCGCTCCTCGAAGACCTTTGCCGACCGTTCGATGTCGTACTGCGGAATATCGAGCGTTGTATCGACATACATCAACACCACCGGACCGGCATAGCGCAACTGTGCGGTAACGGTGTAGTTGACACCGTTCGAGACATCCGCCACCCAGAATGTCTCCACTGCGCCGGGCTGCACGTCGAGCGGCTCTCTCCACCCCGCGTCTGGCGCATCGATGCCGTTGAATGCAACCGCCAGCGCGTGCTGGTCGCGCGGAGCGGGTTGATGTGCAGCAATTGCGGCAATCTCGTCGATGGGCGCAGCAACCGCAACCGGCGAAGGAATGGGGGTGGCAGAAAGAAGCGCAGGGGTCGCAGATGGCGCTACCGTCGGCAGCGTGCTGAGCGGTGTTGGTGAGGGTGCAATCGGCGGCTTCTCTGAGGGAGCTGTGCATGCTGACAGGATCGCAACGATGGCGCATGTTGCGAGAACGGAGAGTAACGTTGATCGCTGGCGCGCACGGGGTGAATGCATGGTCCGAGATTCCTGCCCATCGGTTCGGGGCTATTATACTGCTGAATGCGTCTGCCGGATCACCGGGTTCGGCAAACGAAAGATCGCGTTGTCGTGTGGGCAGAGACCGCTGATCGATGCAGCAAGGAGTGAGGCGCAGTCGAGGAGGGTTACGATGAAGGTATACACAAAACGTGGGCGCGGCGCATTGTTATCACCGAGCGCCGGTCGCGCCATTGCGATCTGCTCGTATGCACAACACGCCGCGCTTCTGCCAGACTCCAGACGGTGACCTTACAGTATTGCGTGCGGCATTCGGCGCCGCGAGGTGGAACGCTGACTATACGAGCAGCCCGAGCGCCAGCAAGAAGAGCATCAGGGTCATCTGCGTGCAGCGCATCCCATCGACCTGAACAGCACGCCAGAACTCTTCACGACCCAACCACCACCAGACGCGCGACAGATTCTGGCGCAACTCACGACCCCGAAGGGAGACCGGCGCTTCGATGCGCGCCAGACGCAGCAATCGGCGCGTATGGATGGCAATCATTGCGCCCCAGAGAGTGATGACGACAATCTGTACAATCAGCTCCACCATACTGTTCCTCCGAATGTGATAAGTTCTCTGCTGACTGGACGGGATCTCATGTGTCGCCTGACGTGGTTATGCTGCTTCGGGCAGCAGATTCATGCATAGCGTCGAGTGCGAGGTGCGTTTGTCCGGGTGGCGTCGCTGGCGAAGCCCGGTCGATGAAGATTCTTTGTGAAACCGGGAGCACCTGCGCTGCTGCAGAGTGTATTATACCGACTCGTTCGCTCCCTGTGAAGCCCTTTTTGTGCGTGATTTGTGCGAGGTGCGGTAGAATGTCTATCCGGTGTATCCGAAGCCTTCCGCTTGCCCCGCTTCAAGTATAGCAGGCATCATCGATTGCGATCGTTTCGATTTTGTGGCGAGATGTGTGCGATTTTGTCGCAGCAGTGTTCGCTGATCATACGAGACTGTCCAGAGAGCGCCTGCCACATGATTCTGCCCGTTCTGCCTTTCCACATCGACCCTTTCTGCGTCATGCTATAATCCATTGCATACCGTTGGCTTTCGGTCCGCCATATATGAGGGCGCCATGCCAGAAGAATCACCAATTCTCTTCGATTTCCCGCTCAACCCGGAGTCGGTGCTGATCGATGGACAGGGACAGGAACGGGTCTTGCCGGTTGTACCGTTGATCAATACCGTCCTGTTCCCGCATATGCTGACACCGCTGTTTGTCGGGCGCGAACGTTCGGTTGCCGCCATCGAGGAAGCGATGAGCAGCGACCGCATGATCCTGGCAGTTGCGCAGCGTGAGCCGGATATTGAGGATGTCGGACCCGCCGACCTGTACACTATCGGCGTGGAAGCGGTGATTCAGCGCATTCTGAAGATGCCCGACGGATCGATCTCAATCGTCGTTCAGGGTCAGCGGCGGATGCGTGTGGTCGAATATATCCAGGATCGCCAGGCGCTGCATGCGCACAGCGTCGCTATTTACGAGAACACCGAGAAAACCATTGCGGTCGAAGCGATGATGCGCGCGGTGCTGTCGCTTTTCGAGAAGGTCGTCAAACTGTCGCGCACCCTGCCCGATGATGCCTACATCATGGCGATGAACGTGAGCGAACCGGGCTGGCTGGCGGATCTGATCGCTTCCACGCTGCCGCTCGACGTGCCGCGTCGCCAGGAAATCCTGGAGACGCTCGATGTCGAGGAACGGTTGCGTCGCCTCTCGATCATGCTCTCCCAGGAACTCGATGTGCTCGAACTTGAGAGCCGCATCCACACCCAGGTTCAGAAGGAAGTCGACCGGTCGCAGCGCGAGTTCTTTCTGCGTGAGCAGATGAAAGCCATCCAGCGCGAACTCGGACAGACCGACCCGATCCAGCGCGAGATGGATGAACTGCGTGAGCGGATTCTGGCGGCAGCAATGCCGGAACGCGCCCAGGCGAAAGCGCTCGAAGAGTTGGAGCGCATGGAAATGATGCCGCCAGCATCGCCTGAGTATAGTGTGCTGCGGACCTACCTCGACTGGTTGATCCACGTACCCTGGAGCCAGCAAACGGAAGATGACACCGACTTAGTGCGCGCAGCGGCGACGCTCGAACGGAACCATTACGGGTTGCCGCGTGTGAAGGAGCGTATTCTGGAGTTTATGGCAGCCCGGATGCTTGCCGGTCCGCGCCTTAAGTCGCCGATCATTTGCTTCGTCGGTCCGCCGGGTGTTGGCAAGACATCGCTGGGACGCTCTATCGCCGAAGCGTTGGGACGGCGCTTTGTGCGCATTTCGCTCGGCGGCGTCCACGACGAGGCGGAGATTCGGGGGCACCGTCGCACCTATATCGGTGCGTTGCCGGGGCGGATTATCAAGGCGATGAAAGATGCTGGCACGATCAACCCGGTGTTCATGCTCGATGAGATCGATAAACTGGGCAGTGATTTTCGCGGCGACCCGGCATCAGCGCTGCTCGAAGTCCTCGATCCGGAGCAGAATGTTGCGTTTACCGACCATTACCTCGACCTGCCCTACGACCTGTCGCGGGTGCTGTTCATCACTACCGCAAATCTGCTCGATCCGATACCGCCAGCGTTGCGCGACCGGATGGAGGTCATTCATCTGCCGGGGTATACCGAAGAGGAAAAACTGGAAATCGCGCGGCGTTTTCTCGTACCGCGGCAACTGGAGGCGAATGGTCTCGCCAGCCCGGAGTATGCCGCCCAGAGCGCGGTTGCAGCCGTGCATAACCGGGATGCATCCCTGGAGAACCTTCCCGGCGCGGCGCTCCGTTTCAGCGATAGCGCCCTGCGACAGATCATTCGCGGGTATACCTATGAAGCGGGGGTGCGGAATCTCGAACGCGAAATCGGCGCTATCTGCCGGAAAGTGGCGCGACGTGTCGCAGAAGGACGCAGTTATGCGCACATTGTTCATCCTTCTGCGCTGATGCGTTATCTTGGTCCGCCACGATACCTTTACGGGCTTGCCGAGCAGCAGGACGAGATCGGCGTCGCAACGGGGATGAGCTGGACAGCCAACGGCGGCGATGTGATGGCAGTTGAGGTCTCGTTAATGAAAGGGCGCGGCGTATTGTCGCTTACCGGGCAACTTGGCGAGGTCATGCGCGAGTCGGCGCAGGCAGCGCTCTCATTTGCGCGATCAAATGCGGAGACGCTGGGCATCAAACCCAAGCGCTTCGAGACGACCGACATTCACATCCACGTGCCGGTCGGCGCCGTCCCGAAGGACGGTCCATCAGCCGGGATCACCATGGCGACGGCGCTGATCTCGGCGTTTACCGGACGACCGGTGCGCCGGGATGTGGCGATGACGGGTGAGATCACGCTGCGTGGGCGGGTGCTGCCCGTCGGCGGCGTCAAAGAAAAGGTGCTGGGCGCGCATCGCGCCGGTATTCATACCATTATTCTACCGCGACGCAATGCGGTCGATCTCGAAGAAGTGCCGGCGCATGTGAAGCGTCGGCTGAACTTTGTGTATGTCGATCATATGATGGATGTCATCAGGTGCGCGCTGTGCGAACGCAGCAGCGACAAACGCCTGGCTGCGGAAGAAACGACGGTCAACGGAGCGCAACCCTGATGGTGTGGGTCAACATGCACGCTTCACACCTCGAAGCCTTCAGCCGCACGATCATCGAACGCTACGGTGCGTCGGGCAACATCTGGCTGGAGCGACTGCCCTCACTCCTTGACGCCCTCGCAGAGTCCTGGTCGTTGACCATTCTGCCGCCATTTCCCAACCTGACGTACAATTACGTCGCACCAGCGATTCGAGACAATGGCGAGCCGCTGGTTCTGAAGGTCGGCGTACCTGACCCTGATCTGACAACCGAAGTTGCCGCCTTGCGCTTCTTTGACGGGCGCGGCTGCGTCCGGTTGCTTGCAGCCGATGAAGCGCGCGGCGCACTGCTGGTTGAGCGCCTGCTGCCCGGAACGTCGTTGCGTCGTCTGGAGCCGGATGATCGGACTGTTCTTATCGCCGCTGAAACGATGCAGCAGATCTGGCGCCAGGCACCCGACCAGCATCCTTTTCCGACGACCGCAACCTGGGGCGAAGGGTTTGCACGGATGCGACGCTCCTTCGACGATGGCAGCGGTCCGTTTCCATCGGCGCTGACAGACGCGGCGGAGCGGTTGTACGCCGAACTTGATGCTTCGAGCGTAGCGCCGGTAGTGTTGCACGGCGATCTCCATCAGGAAAATGTGCTGACGGCGCAACGCACGCCCTGGCTGGCGATCGACCCGAAAGGCGTGGTTGGCGAGCCAATGTACGAGGTGGGGGCGCTGCTGCGCAACCCGCCACCCTGGCGCGTGCAGAGCGAGCTTGTGCGTATCATGACGCGACGGGTCGATCTGCTTGCAGAAGCGCTTGGCTTTGAGCGCGAACGCATCGCCGGATGGGGACTGGCGCAGGCTGTTCTGTCTGCCTGGTGGTCGTATGAGGATCACGGGCATGGCTGGGAAGAAGCGCTTGCGTGCGCCGAAGCGTTATACGGGGTGGTTCTGCGGTAGGGGCGCCCTCAAAGGACATCGTACATCTGGTCATCTTCTGGCTAAGATTCTGGAGTCCTCTATGAACCATTCGCCGCTCGCCAGTACGACCGTGCTCGATCTCTCGCGATTGATCCCCGGTCCGTATGCAACCCTTCTGCTGGCGCACCTCGGCGCGCAGGTCATCAAAGTCGAGCCGCCGGGTATGGGGGACTACCTGCGCATGCTGCCGCCCTACGGTCCTGACGGTATGAATCCTGTTTTTACCGCCCTGAACCGTGGCAAACGCAGCATAATCATCGATCTCAACCTTGCCGAGGGGCGGCGTATCCTGCGCGAGCTGGCAAAGCGCGCCGATGTGCTGGTGGAAAGTTTCCGTCCAGGCGTTCTGGATCGTTTTGGGGTCGGATTGGACATACTGCGTCGCGACAATCCACGCCTGATCACCTGTTCGCTGGCGGGGTATGCCGCCGACACCCCACTGGCAACCGCAGCAGGTCACGACATCACCTATCAGGCGGTGGCGGGTGCGCTCTGTCTGACAGCGGGATCGCCGACGCACCCTACGTTGCCGCTCGCCGATCTCGTCGGCGGTCTCTTCGCTGCGCTTGGCATTGTCACAGCACTGGCAGCACGTCAGACGAGCGGTGAAGGGCGACACGTGCCGGTCACGCTCGAAGAAAGCATTGGCGCCCTGTTGCTCACCGAGCGCGCCGAAATGGGGATGCCGCTCCGCTTTGGCGATCTACTGCGCGGCGGACGCGCCGGTTATCGCCTGTACCGTTGCAGTGACGGGCGTTATCTGGCGCTTGCTGCACTTGAAGAGAAGTTCTGGAACGCATTCTGTGACGCCGTTGGTCGAGCCGAATGGCGGGCACGCTTCGCCGAACTGAATCAGGAATCGCTCACTGCGGAAATCGCTGCACTGCTGGCGGAGCGTCCGGCGCATGAATGGGAAGTGTTGCTCCGCACCGCCGACGTTCCATGCGCCGTAGCCGCAACGCTGGAAGAAGCGCGCTCCTATGCGCCGCTGCCATTCGCCGCAGGAGGGGTTCCGGCAGAGGCGCCTGCGCCGCGCCACGGCGAGCATACCGCAGCAATTCTGCGCGAATGGGACATACCATAACACGTTCAGGAGACGCATATGCCAGCAGTTGGACGGAACGATCCCTGCCCATGCGGCAGCGGCAAGAAATACAAACAGTGCTGTCTGCCGCGCGAAGAAGCCGCACGCGCCGAACAGTTACGGCTCCGTCGGTCTGTCGACACATTGCTGCCGAAGATTATCGATGCCGCACGCGCCATTCCGGAGGTTGTCCCCAATGCGTTGCAACGCTACTGGAACGGCAAGTATGCACCGGAGCAACTCGCCGAACTCGACGACCTGGAAGATCGCGGCGCCGACCGATTTCTCACCTGGCTCGCGTTCGATTACCGCCTCGACGACGGGCAAACCCTGGTCGAGCGACTGGCGGCGGACGACTCAGCGCTTGACCTGAGTGAGCCGGAGCGGCAACTGCTGCCCCAATGGGCGGGGGTTGGGCTGCGCGCCTGGGTTGTTGATACCATTCGCAAGGGGCAGGAGATCGAGGTGCACGACCTGTTAAGCGAACAGTCGTATGTCATAGCCGACAGCGCAGCATCGCGCCGGCTTGCGACTGGGGATGTGGTTGTCGGGCATCTGCTGCCAGCAGGAGCGAAGCGGGTCATCGGCGGCGCTGCGGCGCATTTGACTCCCGACACCGCCGGAAAGTTGCGCGAGTTTGCCGGACTGCACCTTGAAGCCTTCCGCCGCGACTGCGCCGATGCCGGTTTCGACGACCTGCTGCGTGCGAAATCCGAGATTTTGAACCATTTTGTGATGGCGCTCCCTGTTGAAGCGCCAGACCCCTCGCTGCTGGAGCAGATCATCCTGCAAACCAGGGTTGCCCTGCATCTTGCCGGAGAATCGATCGGGTTGGTAGGGCGGAAGGGGGATGATAATGACGAGAAGGTGGAAGGTTGAAGGTGGAAGGCGGAACTCAACATTCGGCATTCTGGCTGATGATCATATGGCTCCTGACGCTGCCAGCGTTGTGGTACAGTCTTAATGCTGCGACCGAACTGCGCGTAGACGTTGGTCAATGGGGTGATCACACCGTGTTGCGTGGCGTGCATGGCAGAGAAGAAAATGCGTTTGAAAACTACCGCTGGACCCAGGCGATCACCACAATCACGATCCCTAACATCCACACTCGTTACCGGATACTACAAATCCGTGCTCACGGATGGCGACCGGAGGGCATTCCAAATCCGAATGTGCGTATGATGATCGCAGACCGGATGTGGGGCGCGTTCCGCACCACGCCCAACCTGCGAACGTATGCGGTTATGCTACCATCCGAAATGGCAGGGTTGACCCTCAACATCACCCTGCACAGCGATACCCATACGCCGTCTGAAGATAGTCGTCGCCTGGGAATCGCAATCGATTGGATTGCATTGCGTGCACTCAGCAGTGGAGAAGGGCTGGCGTGGGAGCAATTCACCGGTCAGGCGCTCCTGCTCGGGCTGACACTCGCACTGATCGCCCGCCTCATGCTGCCAGAGCGTGTTGCGCTGACGTGCGGCATTCTCTCGTCGGTTGCGCTGGCGGGTCTGAATACGACTGAACCACTCTGGGTCAGCCTGGGATTGATCTCCTGGCTGGTCGTCGTTGCTGCCCTCCTGATTGCGACATGGATCGTCGCACCCCGCATGACGCGCCTGCTGGAGCGGATCGCGGATGCTGGCAGCTCAGGTCGGGAGTTGTCGAGACCCTGGCTCAACCGCATCCAGGCGCGCATCGCGTGGGCGCTGCTCGCAGCTGCTCTGCTCGTAAGATTGTTGGGGGCGGTCCATCCGCTCTTTGATGCCCGCGATATCCACGTCCACACGCGCTGGTTGCGCACCGTTGCAAGCGGCTCTCTCTACCTGTACTCAACCCCTGCCGAATTCCAGAACCGGCAAACGTTCAATCCGCCTGCCGCCTATATCGTTCTGCTGCCGCTGCATCTGGCGCTCGGAGATATGCGTCTGACGGTGCAGTTCGGCGTTGCGCTGCTGGATGCGCTGATCGCCCTGCTGCTGCTACTGATAGCGCGCGAATTCGGATTGACGGCGCGTGCCGGACTGCTGGCGATGGCGCTGTACGTCGCGCTGCCGATTTCAATGACCATGATGTGGTGGGGCTTTGCCGCCAATGCGATCGCCCAGGTGTGGTGGGTGTTGCTCCTCTGGCTCCTGCTTCGTCTGACCCGTGATCCCACCAGGTCGCATCTGGCGCTGTTGACGCTCGTCACTGTGTTGTGCCTGACAACCCACATAGGCGCACTGGTAACGCTGGCAGCGCTGCTGGGATTGGTCGTCCTGTTCGGAAGGCGAGCGCTCCCTCATCGTGAATGGAACGCCATGGTCAGCGGACTGGTCCTTACAGTCGTTTTCACTGTGCCGGTCTATTTTACTGCGGCTGCCGCGCCGCTGGCTGATGCTCCTCGCAGTCCGACAACACTCGACCCGCTCGCGTCTTTCAGCGAGGGACTGGTGTTATGGCCAGAGCGGATCGAACTGGTGGCACGCGCTTTCATCCTCGGTTTTCTGTCCCCGGTTCTGGCGCTTGCAGTTGCAGGGTTGCCGCTGCTGCTCGTCTCGCAGCAACGACATCCCCTGCAACGTACTGTTGTGATTTCAATGTTGCTTGTATGTGTCGTCTTCTTCTTCTCGTATGTCTTTCTCCAGTTATTGACGCGCTACATCTACTTTGCCACACCGCTCATCTGTCTGGCGGCTGGCGCGACGCTGGCGCGGCTGACAATGCGTGCTGGCGGGCGCTGGGTGACCGGCAGTCTCTTGCTGTTCGTCGCCTGGAGCGGGGTCGTGCTCTGGTTCTGTGGCGTGCTCATGCGGGTCAAGCCGTCGCTGGTTCCGCTAACCCAGTAACAGGTCTGTCGGATCAAGCGGTCGCTGGCGCTACTGACCTCGTATGCGGATCAAGCCGTCGCTGGCGCCACTGACCCCGTAGCAGGTCAGCAAATGACACCTGGTGTCTTTGCTCAAGCCGACGGTCGCCCTTTTTCACCAGGCGCCAGACGGTCTGGAAGCATATACGCGCTTGGGGAGGGTAGTATCGTTGCTTCCTCGCAGCACGCAGACCAGCAGTTCTGATCTGAGGAGGAATGGCGAAGATAAAGGACAGGGAGGTCATTTCCGTTTCAACGTATGCCAGTATGCCACAACGGGGAACGGGAGGTCACTGCCATTTTGAGATATACTAGCATGCTAGCATCCTATTTACACATCGACTGTTCCCCTTCCCCTTTTCATTGCGGGAGGTCACTGCCATTTTGAGATATACTAGCATGCTAGCATTCTATGCACACGTCACTGTTCCCCTTCCCCTTTTCATTGCGGGAGGTCACTGCCATTTTGAGATATACTAGCATGCTAGCATTCTATGCACACGTCACTGTTCCCCTTCCCCTTTTCATTTTGGAGCGACAATGATGAACGACGAGAAGAAGCAACAGTTCAATATCTACCTGCCGCCATCGCTGGTTCGTGCCATCAAGCATGCTGCGATTGAGCGAGGTGTGTCACTTTCCAGTCTGGTTGAAACGGCGTTGCGCCGGGCGTTGGAAGAAGGATCTGCTATTCCGCGAGATCAGCGTCCACCATCTTCGCTGCCGATCACTCCCATGCCGATCATTGTCACGCGCGATTTCGATGCTGCGCTCGGTTTTTACCGGCGACTCGGCTTTCAGGTGGCAGTGGAGGATCGTGAGCACAAGTGGGCTGAACTGCGTATGGGCGATATGCTGCTGGGCATTCACGAACCTTCTGATAGCGACATCGGCAGCGTTTTTCAGGGAACAAAAGCCGTTCCTCCACCAATCACCCTCTCCTTCAATTGTCGTGGAACACTGGAGGATGTGCTCCTCTACCTGGTTGAGCGGAATATTCCCCTGCTGGGTGCACCGATCGTCGATAAAGCGTATGGTCGGACTTTCAGTCTGCGCGATCCCGATGGACGCGAGATTGAAATCGTCGAGCGCGATCAGTTGCAGGAATGAGAACATGTCTTGATTATGCCCGTACGCCTTTGCCCCTCATCCCCCCGACCCCCTTCTCCCACAAGGGGAGAAGGGGGAGTCTGGGCGTCCTGATGCCTGAAACGGAAGATGGCACGCAGGGGCTTGCCAGAACATCCACCCCTGTGAGCATCTCCCCTGCCCCCTTCTCCTACAAAGGGAGAAGGGGGAGTCTGGGCGTCCTGATGCCCTTTTTCCCTCACCGGAAGATCGGCGGTTCTTGAAACACGAAGAGCAGTGCCTCGTTCGTGTATAATTCCTGGTGAAAACGATAGAAGGGACGCTGCCAACAGCGTCCTTTCGTATTCAAACAGGAAAGATAGACACAATGACGACCTTCTACATCATCCGTCACGGTCAGACCGATTGGAATCTCCAGGGGCGCTGGCAGGGAAAAGCAGATATTCCGCTGAACGATGCGGGTCGCTTGCAGGCGCAACGCCTTGCGCGACGTCTCTTTGCTCGACGCATTCGCTTCGATGCGCTGTATAGCAGCGACCTGAAGCGTGCGTGGGAGACGGCAGCGCTGCTGTCTGAACGTTTGGGAGTCATCCCCGAACCATTGCCTGCGCTGCGCGAAATCGATGTGGGGGCGTGGAGCGGTCTGACCCGCAGTGAGGTCAGATTGCGATTTCCGGATCTGTTGGAGCGTTTTGAGTCGGGTGAAGATGTCCCACGTGGCGGGGATGGTGAAACCTTTGGGCAACTCTATGATCGTGTGGTCGGTGTGGTAGAGCGCCTGATCATCGAGCGACCGGGGCAAACTATCGCTCTGGTGACGCACGGCGGTCCGGCGCGCGCGCTGTTGCTCCATGCTGCGCGTGATAAAATCGGTGTATTGCCGCGTCCGCTCCACGTTGGCAACACCTCGCTCTCAATCATTGCGTGTGAGGCACACGACTGGCGAATCCTGAGCGTGAACGATATGTCGCACCTCGATGGCATTGTCGAAGCGCCGGACATGATGGAGACGCAGGTGGACGACGCAGAGCGGGCGTGATTGAGATGAGGACTGGGAATCAGGAACTGAGAACCGAGGGCTGAGAACTGAGAATCGAGAACTGAGAACTGAGAACCAAGAACCGAGAACTGAGAACCGAGGGCTGAGAACCGAGAACTGAGAACTGAGAATCGAGAACTGAGAACTGAGAACTGAGAATCGAGAACTGAGGAGTGATATCAAATCGGGCAGAACACGATGCGCGGTTCACCAGTGTTCGTTCCCATTCTGCGATGTCTGCCCTCAAGGGTAGCGTTCCTGGGAGCGATGCGCGGTTTTCTACATTCCCGTGCGCCTTTGCCCCTCATCCCCCCAACCCCCTTCTCCCACAAGGGGTTGAAAGGGGGGGACTCGCAGGCAGATTGTCAACCGTTTCCGTTCCACCGAACGCACGGGCCGATCCGTCGGTAGCATGATCATGGAAGGATCGCGAGACACGGAGGATGGTATGTCCCGCACGTCCACAGAACGGTTGCTGCAGCAGCAGATCCAGACCCTCTTCCCGCGCTTGTCGCGTCACCGGCGCCGCGCCCTGGCCCGCTGGGTCTTGGGCGCCCTCTTGGCGGGGAGCGCCAATCGTCCCGCGCTGGCGCCAGCGCTCGCCACTGCCGGGATCGCCCGCGCCGCCACCCTGGCGGACGCCTGGGACGCCTGGATCGCCGCCCCGGCCCATCGCATTGACACCGCCGACCCACCCGCAGCGGGTGCGCCACCGGTGGTCCGTCCGCTGGCGTGCGGCGCCGACCTGCTCCGCTGGATTCGCGCGCACTGGACCGGCGGACCGCTGGTGCTCGGGCTGGATGCCTCCCATCGGCGCGATGACGTCGTTCTGCTGCGCATGAGCGTCCTCTATCGGGGCGCCGCCCTGCCGGTCGCCTGGGTGATCGTCCCGGCGAACCAACCGGGTGCGTGGGAACCGCACTGGGAGCGGATGCTGCGCTGGGCCCGCAGCGCGCTGCCGCTCGACCAGGAGGTCCTCACGCTGGCGGATCAGGGGGTGTGGAGCCCCCGGCTGTGGCACGCCATCCGGTCGCAGCAGTTCCATCCCATCATGCGGGTGCGTACCACGTCGACCTTCGCGCCGACCGGTCAGGTGCGCCAGTCGGTGCTGCGCCTGGCGCCCGGACCGGGGCATGGATGGGTGGGCGTGGGGGTCGCCTTCACGCACGCACCCAAGCGGATTGCGGGCACGCTGGCAGTGGCGTGGGGTGCAGGCCATGCGGAACCGTGGGCGCCGCTCGGCGAGCGTCCAGCCGCGCAGGTGGATGCCGCGTGGTATGCCCTGCGCAGTTGGGACGAGGCGGGCTTCCGCCAAAGTACATCGATGGGCTGGGACTGGCAACGCGGTCAGGTGACGGACCCGGATGCCGTCGCCTGGCAGTATCTGGTGGTGGCGACGGTCACGCTGTGGACGGTGGCCGTCGGCACGCGGATCGACGATGCAGAACCGCAGGGGGTTCCGCCCGGTCGCTTGCGCCGGGCGCCACCGACGACGGGCGCGCCGCCGCGCCGTCGCTGGAGCGGCACGGCGCAGCGGGTGATCAGCCTGCTCCGGCGGGGGGCAGGTCGGCGCCTGCGCTGGTTGCTGGCGCAAGGGCGCTGCTGGGTCCGCTTGTGGTTGCGCCCGGAGCCCTTGCCCAAAATAGGTGACAGCGTAACCATGCATATCTATGACCCGTCCCAATGCCTGAAATCGCCCTAAATCCCCCCCCTTTCAACCCACACGGGGAGAAGGGGGAGTTTGGGCGTCCTGATGGCTGAAACGGGAGATGGTACGCAGGGGCTTGCCAAAAAACCTGCCTTTGTATGGAGATTGAGAAATAAATCCGCTCTACCGTATGAGCCGTCGGGCTCATGGAGATTGAGAAATAAATCCGCTCTACCGCGCTAGCCGTCGGGCTGAAGCCCTCGGCTATGGAATGCGAAGCCCGCCTGCGCGGGCTATAGCGGAATAATTACTCAACGACCATACGCCCTCGGCTATGGAATGCGAAGCCCGCCTGCGCGGGCTATAGCGGAGTAATTGTTCAACGACCATACGCCCTCGGCTATACAAGGCGAAGCCCGCCTGTGCGGGCTACATCGGATTATTTCTTCAAAGTTCATAAGCCCTTGGCTATACAAGGCGAAGCCCACCTGCGCGGGCTATACCGGATTATTTCTTCAAACACTATATAAGGCTGCATGCGGTCAGGATGACCGCGCTCCCAGGCGGTGCGGCAACGCTGGCGCTTGTGGGCGAGACGCCCGCTCACCCAGGCAGTGCGGCGACGCTCACCGTTCCAGAGAGCAAGGCATATTCCAGAACGACTATGCGTTGCCCTGGCAGGAATGTATCCTATCGATCAGGATCTGGTATCGGCGGAAGAGTGACCGGCAACCACCGGTAGCTCCCGGCTATCGGCGGAAGAGTGACCCGAAGTCACCAGTAGCCCCTGGCTGTCAGCGGAAGATAGACCGGGAACAAACGATCCACGACGATCAATCTGACGGGAACGGAAACTGACGCTGTACTGGCGCCCCCGGTTGCCCGTACCGTGACATTGCCTGAATAGATGCCGTTGCTCAGTCCAGCCGGGTTCACGCTGATTCTGGCGCCGCTCCCTGTTTTCTCTGCATTCAACCAGGGCGCATCATGGCTGATCTCCCAGGTAAACGCCGCACATACCGGCGCCACCCGCAAAAATGCAGCAGGCGGAGGGGTTCCATCCCTGGCTGCCAGGAATGTCAGTTCTGTCGGGGATACGAAGAGTTGCATTGGTGTTGTCGCAGCTTCGACCATCCCCGAAAAGCGCACACCGTCCGTGTAGCGCACCCAAACGCCCTGACCGCGATAATTACCGCCCGGCACGTTCCACGTCAATGGACTGGTTATCGGTTGGGGTCTGCTGAAGATGGTCACTGCGTCTACGTAAATATCGGTAGTGCCGCTACGCCAGAACTGGAAGATGAGAAATGGCTCGTTCGGGTTCGAATGAAACGTAAAATCGATTGCGAACTCCTGATACTGGTTGGGCGCGGCAAAATCGACGCCGCGCAGTCGGCGCGGACCATACTCGACACCGCCGCCCTTGACCGTCACCTGCGCTATTTCTTGATTCGAGACGTTACTGCCCGTCTTCAACCGTATGTATGCTGTCATCGGCGTGTCCTTGATGAATGTGGTGTCCCACACCCATGCCGATGTCTCGCCGCTACCCGGCAAGAGTCGATACGCTGTGCCGCCCCAGGCGTCGGGATCACTGATACGTTCACCGGCTCCCCACAACCTGCCAAATGTCGGATAGGTATCATCGGCGATCCACCCCGGACTGAACTGCACCATTGGCAGGCCGCCGCCATCGAGATGGTACAGGGTCACATATGGCTGCGTCGTGCTGAGATGCGCGTCGCTGAGTTCCTGCACTGGCAGCGGTTCTCCCAGGTAAATCGTATCGCTCACCGTTGCGGTGCGATTGAGTGCATCGCGCGTTTTGACATACACGGTGCGCCAGCCCTGACCGCCTTCCAGCGTCCACGTCTTGTGGCTGGCAAACGGCTCCCACGCACGGTCGCTAAAACAGGCATCGTTGCTGACCATCATCTGCGTTGCCGGACCCATGCTCGCAAAACCGCTCTGCTCCGTCCGGTTGTAGATATACAGGTTGACGCTGGGGTTGGAAGTGAAAGGCGCTTCGTTTTCGATAATGACGGGTGCATAGGCGGAATCGACGCCAAATTTTTGCGCGATATAACCGCGCCCATCACCGGAACGTTGGTAGTATCCAAGTCCCACTTCGCGCGAGGCGGGGTCGAGCAAATTGGCGCGATGCCCGGGACTGTTCATCCACCCTTCAATGGCGCCTTCGGGGGGAACGTACCCACAGAACGCATTCTCTGCGCCTGCGAATCCCAGGTACCCGAAGGCGCGCGCCCGGTAGACGGGCCAGTTTCCGTTCGTGTCCTGGTGGCCACAATACCCGATGGGACGATTCTCGGTCGAGTCCCACGCGAACCAGCGCGCTGCAGCGGTCAACTGGCGGTTCCAGCGCAACGGCGGAATGCCATTGGCGCGTCTGGCGAGATTTCCCAGGTGGACTGTACGCGCTTCATTGTAGAGCAGATCGGCGGTCTGATATGCGGGTTCGGCGTGCGCCAGTGCACGAGATGGCGACGGATGTGAATACGGCACGTAATGCGCCAGAGCGATCAGAAGACCAGCCAGAAGGAACAGGTGCAGTAATCGTCGCATCGCCACACCTCGAAGGCGCTATATAATACCCCTGGCATCAAAAACGCCGCGTTCTGAGTATATATCTACACGGATGTCCGCATCAATGCAGATTAATGACTACATCGTTGAGACCCCAGAACAGATCGAACTGGCATACGATATTGCCGGGATCGGCTCGCGGTTTCTGGCGGCGATCATCGACAGCGCGCTGATCATCCTGGCAGAAGTGGCATTGTTTCTTGCAGTCGCTCAGGTCGCTGGCATGCTCCAATTTGCGGAGAGTGTGTGGCTTGCCATCGGAGCAACACTGGGGTTCGTCATCCTCTGGGGATACTATATCGCGTTCGAGTTGACATGGAACGGGCAAAGTCCCGGTAAGCGCCTGATCGGGCTGCGGGTTGTAACCGAAGGGGGGCGCCCGATGACCGTCCTTGGGTCGGTCATTCGGAATCTGATCCGCATTATCGACTTCCTGCCGTTGTTTTACGGCATTGGCGTGATTGCGATGTTTATCGACGGGCGCGCACGGCGGTTGGGCGATCTGGCAGCCGGTACGCTGGTGGTGCGTGAACGCGCCGACGTGACGCTGGAAAGTCTCGTTGCCAACGTAGCGCCGGAGACGCCGCTTCCGCCAGATGATAATGATCTTGCCATCGATGCAGGTCTGTTGACGCCCGACGATTATGCGCTGTTGTGCGACTTTCTCGATCAGCGCCGCGATCTGGCGCCACCCGTGCGTCGGCAACTGGCGATGCAGTTGGGCGAAGGGTTGCAGGTGCGACTCGGTCTTCCGCCTGACGATCCGGAACGGTTGATCGAGCGCGTCGTCCATGCCTGCCGGCTGCGGCGCCTCGAAGAACGGCAGTAATCCGCTGTGAGCAGGGTGAGATTATTCACCTGTACCTGCTGAGCGGCGCAAACGAATGCCGTGCCCGCGCTTCCTGCCAGGATCAATGATGCAACGGTGATCGCCTCCTGATTGCGCTGAATTTGCAAAGGTTTTGCGAAACTTTTAGCAGAACTTAATCGTAGCATCATTCTTTCATTACCTGCATACAATCTTGATCGCATAGACTGCTCCAGGTGGTGTGCCAACGTCAGTAATGCCTGCAAGGAGGAGTGCCCCTTATGCGGTCTATGCGGCTCTTATGTATCGTTCTGGCTGTGATGATCGTCCTCGCAGCCTGCGGATCCGAAGGCGGAAACACGACCGGTACGACCTCGAATGCAAATTCGCCCGTTATTATCGCGTGGTTGCCGAATGAGTCGGGTGCTGAGCTTAATGATGCTCGCGATGCTATCGGCAAAGCAGTAAGTGAAGCTCTTGGTCGTCCAGTCGAGCATCGCACAACCACCGATTACCTGATCGCGGTTGAGGCGCTGGCGAACAACACAGCGCATCTTGGTTTCTTCGGCGCAGAAGCCTATGTACAGGCGCATGCAAAGAACGCTAATGTGATTCCGCTTGTCATCCCGAGTGGCTCTGATGGTCGAGTCGAGACAGCCGTTTACTACAGCTGGCTTGCGGTAGCGCGCGGTCAGGAAGGGGCGTATCAGAAGGATGGCGCCTTTTCGATTGACAATATCCAGGGAAAGCGCTTCTCATTCGTCTCAAGCAGCTCGACCTCCGGCTTTCGCGTACCGGCAGCGGGCATTGTCCGCTACTTCAGTCAGCAGGATCAGTGGAAGAATCTCTCGACTGACGAATTGATCGAAGGTGGTGCGAATAAGTTCTTCGGCGAGGTGTTGTTTGGCGGTTCCCACCAGGGTTCGGCGGTCAACCTTCTGTCGGGCAAGGCGGATGTCGCTTCCTTCTGTGATGTCTGTGTCGGCAATTATGTCGAACTGGTCGAGGGGCAAGAGAATCGTCCTGGCGCTGTGTATCGCGTGCTTGCCAATGCTTCCGAACCGTTTGACAAGTTCCCCGGCGCGGAGTTTGTCATCATCTCATCAACTCCGGTGCTTAATGCACCTTTCGTCGCCAACCGCAGCATGCTGAGCGATGATGAGATCAAGCGGTTGCAGGACGTTCTGACCTCGGACGCCATTGCCAACAATCCGCGTATCTTCGCCACGAAGGCGGAAATTGACGCTGGTTTCAAGCCGCTCTTCCGCAAGACCGATAAAGAGCGGTTCCTTGTGGTTGACGACTCCTTCTTCAATCCGATCCGCGAGCTTGCCGCCCGTTGATACCTTCAGTTCAATGGCGACGCCGGTTCCTCCCCTGTCAGGAACCGGTGTCGCTTAAGGAGGCTCTATGGCTCTGCTCGAAATCGATACGCTCACCAAGCGCTACGGTGGAGAGACGCTCGCGCTTGATTCGGTCAGTTTCTCTGTGCATGACGGAGAATTTGTGGCGATTATCGGTCCTTCCGGCGCCGGGAAGTCGACCTTGCTGCGCTGCATCAACCGATTGATCGATATCAGCGGCGGCGATATTCGCTTTGATGGCATGAGCGTACCACAGTTGCGCGGCGTTGCCCTGCGTCGTCACCGCACCCGGATCGGCATGATCTTTCAACACTACAACCTGGTCAATCGCCTGAGCGTGATTGAAAATGTGCTGCACGGTCGGCTTGGCTACAAAAACACGCTGCAAGGCATTCTTGGTTTGTACAGCGAAGCGGAGAAGCGCGAAGCGGTACGCATCCTCGAGAACCTGGGGCTGAGTGAGCAGATGTACAAACGTTGCGATCAGCTCAGCGGCGGTCAGAAGCAGCGCGTTGGCATTGCTCGTGCGCTGGTGCAACAGCCGAAGATGCTCCTGTGCGACGAGCCGATTGCTTCACTCGATCCGGGTTCGGCGAAGGTGATTATGGATACGCTTCGTGACATCAACGCTACCATGGGCATCACGGTGCTGGTCAATCTCCACCAGGTCGATGTCGCGCTCCGCTATGCCCGGCGGATTATCGGCATCAATCGGGGACAGGTGGTCTACGATGGATCGCCGGATACATTGACCAATGCGCAGATATACCAGATCTACGGCTCAGAAGCCGGTGAACTGATTCTCGATTTGAAGGAACGCTATGCCGCCTGATGTCTTCTTCCGCCGCCGACGGTTGCAATCGCTCCTCTTTTTTGCGGTTCTCGGCGCACTCACCTACGGCAGTATTGCGATCACGCAGTTTGATGTCGTCCAGGGAATTGTGGCGGTTCCACGCGCGTTTGTCTGGGCGGTGGCAAACTTTATCCCCGATGAGCGGGCATGGTCGCGTTTGCCTCGCATTCTGGAAAAGTTGCAGGAGACGGTGCTGGTATCGATTGCTGCATCGACGATTGCGGCGCTGTTTGGGTTAGGGCTTGCGCTGCTTGGCGCCAATACAACGCGCCCCCATCCGTGGTTGAGCCTGCCGGCGCGAGGATTGGCCAGCATCTTTCGCAATATCGATGTCTCGGTCTGGGCGCTCATCCTGCTCTTTTCGTTCGGGCAGAGCGGGTTTACCGGTTTTTTCGCTTTGTTCTTTGTGACTTTCGGCTTCATCACCCGTGTGATGATTGAGACCATTGACGAGATCGGCGCCGACTCGGTGGAGGCGCTGCGGGCGACAGGCGCTGGTTATGGCGCTATCATCAGTCAAAGTGTCATTCCAGCCTGTTTGCCGCAACTGATCAGCTGGCTCCTGTACATGATCGAGACGAATATTCGCAGCGCGACGCTGGTTGGCATCCTTACCGGCACCGGCATCGGCTTTTTGTTTGACCTCTATTTCAAGAACTTCAGTTATGGTTCGGCGAGCCTGGTGGTCCTTGTCACGGTTGTCACTGTGATACTGATCGAGATGCTCTCGAACTCCATCCGCAGGACGATACTGTAATGGAAACAACAGTTCCCGCCCGTCGCATCAGAGTGCGACCGCGCAATGCCGCCAATATTGCTATTCAAGCGACCCTGATAGTATTGGCGATTCTGACCGTGTATGGTCTGGTCACCATTGACACCCGCAATATCGATGTCTTCACTGCGCTGAGCGATATGTTCAACAACTTCCGGGTTGTCCTGATCGAAGCGCGGCTGAAAAACCTGAGTTGGTTGGATGTGTTTCGCGAATTGATGGTTACGGTGGGCCTGGGCTTGCTCACCACCGTATTGGGCGCGGCGATTGCGTTCTTTCTCGCCCTGATTGCAGCACAGAATCTGGCGCCACGGCGGGTTACCGGTGTGGTCAAGGGGGTGATGGCTTTTATTCGAGCTGTACCGACAGTGCTCTGGGTGTTGTTCTTCGCGGTCACGGCAGGTTTGGGGAGTATCGCAGCAGTAATCGGGATGACGTTTCACACGATTGGCTATCTGGTCAAGGCGTATGCTGAGACATTCGAAGAGTTGGACGCGGGAGTGCTCGAAGCGCTGCGGGCGAGTGGAGCAAACTGGTGGCAGATGGTCTTTCAAGCAGTGACGCCGTCGTCGGCGTCAGCCCTGCTCTCCTGGACGTTCGTGCGCTTTGAGATCAATTTCTCTGTGGCGATCGCCATGGGCGCTGTTGCCGGCGCTGGCGGTATTGGTTTCGATATGTTCATGGCCAGTTCCTTCTATCTCGACCTGCGTGAATTGGGTGTCTTTACCTACGCTGTGCTGATATTCGCTATTCTCCTGGAACTGGTTGCTACCCGGCTGAAAGGGTTCGTCGGGTTTCAGCGTCCATACTGATAAACGAAGGATACCTGGTCGTGCTTACCGAATCGCATATCCTCAGTTGCAGTCCGCCGCACCTTGTTTGCGAACTGGCTGAAGCCATCCTGGCGCGGTATGACCGCAGCGCAGTAGTGTTTCTCAGCGGACCGCGCTCCGTGCTGGTGCAGTTGCGGATGGTTGAGGGTGTTGCCGAAACAGTCTTCAACGCTGGCGAGATTCTCGCAACCGAGACACGCCTGGAACTAAACGGGCAGTTTGGATTCGGAATGGTGATCGGTCGCAACCCCGATCATGCGACAGCGCTGGCGATCCTCGACGCCGCGCTTCGGATGCCGGGCGATCCGCACGCCGATCTTCGCCCTCGGATTGCTGAATTGGGACGCGCGCTCGGCGCTGTGTACGAACAACGTTTTGCCGCCGCCGCTGCGACGCGGGTTGCATTTGAGACGTTCTGAACTATGAGAATCGTCGTTCCTTCTCCGGGTCCGCTGGAACGCTTCAACGGTCGCGTGTTCCGTGTTCTGCTCGACTGTCTGGCTCGTCCCGGACGTGTCGGCACATTACCCGATCCGCCGTTGACCGATCCGCCGTCGCTCGACGATGGCGACATCCCCAACCCGGTAGCGGTCGCTGCCTGTATGAGCCTGCTCGATCAAACGGTGAGTTTCGCTCAGGCGGCAGGCACGATCTGGCTGTCTGCAGATCATCCATTGACACGCTGGATCACGCTGCGCAGCAACGCTCAGCCGGTTCCAGCCCCGATAGCGGACTTTGCCCTTTTGCACACACCGGCAAGTGTGGCGCTGTTGGAAGAACTCAAACAAGGGACGCTCATCTGCCCCGAACATAGTTGCACCGTGTTTCTGTGCGTACCGGAGATCATCGCCGGCGGCGCGACTCTGCGCCTGAGCGGACCGGGTATTGCCGGTCAGACAATGATTGGTCTACCAGGAATGACACGGACTGAGATCGCTGCCCTGGCAGACCGGCCCGGACGATTTCCACTGGGGATCGATATCTTTCTCATTGACCGCCATCAGCACTGTGCGGGTTTGCCGCGCACCGTGCAGATTGCGTGTTGGGACGTATAGGAGCCGCGAACGATGGGTTACGTTGCTGTGCGCGGCGGCGCCGACGCTGTTGCCCGCGCCGAGGAATTGGTCGAGTGTTTGCGATTGATCGGCGGCAGCACCCCGTTGCACCTGCCGCAGATCCGCGACCAACTCCGCCACGCGGTCAGTCGGGCAATGCACGAGGGGGCGCTCTATGCACCACTCCTCGCAGCACTGGCGGTAAAGCAGGCCGAGGGTGATAGCATCGAAGCCGCTTTCCTCCTCCGCGCTTACCGCACGACGCTCCCACGGGTGATGGCGTCGTTACCGTCTTCGGGACGCGACATGATGTGCCTGCGTCGCATTTCGGCGTCGTTCAAGGACATTCCCGGCGGTCAGGTGCTCGGACCTGCGACCGATTATCTGATCCGGCTTTTGCGTCCCGAACTTGTCGATGAAGATATGACTGCGGTTGTTCGTGCCGGTGAACGCTATGCTGCACTCGCGGAAATCGGCGGTCATCGTGCAGGTGAATGGGGGCGATTTCCGAAAGTCGCCGATTATATGCGTCAGGAACGAATGATTGTTGATGTGCCGTCTGAGCCGGTGCAGGCTGAGCCATATGACATCACCCGCGAACCGCTCGTGTTTCCCTGCCCGCGCAGCGCTCGCCTTCAGGCGCTGATGCAAGCCGACACCGGCAGTGTCATGAGCCTTGCGTACAGCAGTGTCCGTGGCTACGGCGATGCCCACCCGACGCTGATCGAACTGCGCTACGGCTTCCTTGCCGTACAGGTGGCGCATCCCCTCACCGGCGAACCGATCACAATTGGCGAGATTGAGGCTACCGAGGCTGAGATTGCTTCAAAAGCGCACAGCGTCACCAACCATGCTCAACCACCGCGCTTCAATGCTGGCTACGGCTTTGCCTTCGGGCAAAGCGAACTCAAAGTCATGAGCACGGCGATCCTCGATAGCGTCTTGACCCAGGCTCGCGCCGGCAGCCTCAGCGGTGAGACGGGTCCTGCGGCTGACGAAGAGTTTGTGTTGCTCCACAGCGATGGTATCGAAGCCAGCGGGTTTGTGTCTCATTTCAAATTACCGCACTATGTCACGTTTGCAGCCGACCTGAGCGTGCTCGAACGCGCCCGCGATCACGCCGCCCGGCGTCGTTCGCGTCTCGGTGAGCTGGTTGATCAGGCGTTGGAGGAACAGCCGTGAGCACATCTCTTGACCGGTTATACAATTTTGCCCTGCTCGATGAAGACGCGAAGCGCGAGATCCGGCGCAGCCTGCTGAAAGCCGTGGCGCTGCCCGGTCACCTGGTTCCGTTCGCCAGTCGCGACCTGCCGATTGCCCGCGGTTGGGGCACCGGCGGGCTTCAGATCACCATGTCGATCATTACCCCGGACGATACGCCGAAAGTGATCGATCAGGGTGACGACGATAGTGTGAATGCGGTCAATCTGCGCCGCCTGATCACGCGCACAACCGGCGTTAACACAACGGTCGATACTGCCGAAGCCACGATCATTCAGACTCGCCACCGCATTCCAGAAGAGTCGCTGCGCGCCGACCAGATTCTGGTCTTGCAGGTGCCGATGGCCGATCCGCTGCGCTGGGTCGAGCCGAATCTGGAGCGGGCGACGGTTATGCACAGTGAGGCCAATTACGGCAAGATGTGGGTCTATATGTACGAAAGTGTCGTGCGGGCCGGCGACCTGCGGATTGCCAGTCAGTATCCGGTGCTGGTGAACCGCCGTTATCTCATGGATAGTACGCCGATTCCGCGCTGGGATGTGCCCAAACTCCATATGGCCGAGACGTTGTATCTGTTTGGCGCAGGTCGTGAAAAGCGCATCTATGCCGTTCCTCCGTACACAATCGTGGAACCGCTCCAGTTCGACGACTACCCTTTTCGCACCGAATACCAACCCGGTCAGCGCTGCGCCCGTTGCGGCGCGGAGCACACGTTTCTCACGCATCATTTTGTCGCCGACGCCGGCGGCGGGCGTTGGGAAGCAACCTGTTCGGATACGGCATATTGCGCCAGGCGGCGCGCACAGGCGGAGGCGCTGCTATGACAATGGAGAACTGGCTCTTACGTCTCGAGCGCCTGCACAAGCATTTCGGTCCAACCTGCCCCGACTGTCGCCGTTTGACAGGACCGGATGTCGGTCGGTCGCGCTGCCCGCGCTGCGGTACGGTATGGGCGTGCGTTGATATCAACCTGCACCTGTACGCTGGCGAAGTGTTGGGGATCGTTGGTGAAAGCGGCAGCGGCAAGAGCACCCTGCTCCAGATGGTCTACCTGGCGCTACGCCCCGACAGTGGTCACATCTGGTTCCGCGAAGCAGATGGAACGGTGTGCGATCTCGTTACTCTCGACCGGTATGAAACCCGTCTCTTTCGCAATACCCGGCTCGGTATTGTCTGCCAGCGTCCGGAGCTGGGACTCAATATGCGCTTTTCGGTGGGCGGCAATGTGGCCGAAAAGTTGCTCCTGGCTGAATGGCGCCACTTTGATCGCATCCGGGTGCGGACGCTCGAATTGATGACCAGGACTGAGTTGCCGCCTGAGCGCATCGACGATGAGCCGGCGACCTTCAGTGGTGGAATGCTCCAACGGGTTCAGATTGCAAAAGCGCTGGCCATCCATCCGACGCTGCTCCTGCTCGACGAGATAACCAGTGGGCTTGATGTTTCGGTCCAGGCGCGCGTCCTCGACCTTTTACGCCGCATCCAGTGGGAAGATCGGATGACGATGCTGCTGGTTTCGCACGATCTGGGTGTGGTGCGTCAGCTTGCCCGCCGCACCATCGTGATGAAAAACGGCGCAATCATTGAGGCCGGTCTGACCGATCAGATCCTGGAAGATCCGCAGCACCCGTATACGCAACTCCTCGTCTCGTCGGCATTATGAGGGAGAACGGCGTGAGAACGCATGGTCACAGCATGCTAACCGCGTGTCAACTCGGAGAGGCGTCTCCTGTCGCATGAACCATTTGCTTGAAGTGCACAACCTGTATAAATCGTTTACCCTGCACCTGATCGACGGCCGTACTATCACACCGGTACGCGACGTCAGCTTTACGGTAGCCGCCGGGGAACATCTGCTCATCCACGGTCGCAGCGGCTTGGGGAAAACGAGCATCCTGAAGTGTATCTATCGAACGTACCTGCCGACATCCGGCGCAATCTGGTTCGAGTCGCAGCATGTTGGTCGGATCGATCTCAGTCGCGCCGAAGAAAGCGTGATCTTGCATCTCCGTGAGCACGAGATCGGCTTCTGCTCGCAGTTTCTGCGCGTCCTGCCCCGCGTTTCGGCGCTTGATACCATCTGCGAACCGTTGTACCGGCAGCAGATGGATCGCGGGGAAGCACACGCCATCGGGGAGGAATGGCTGCATCGGTTAGGGATCGCGCCTGAACTGTGGCAGGCCAGCCCCATAACGTTCAGCGGCGGTGAGCAGCAGCGCATCAATCTGGGACGCGCGTTTATTGCGCGACCACGACTGTTGTTGCTCGACGAGCCGACTGCCAGCCTCGATGAGGCAACCAGGCAGGTGGTGATCGACATGATCCGGGCCGCGCAGGCTGAAGGAACGGCCATTATCAGCGTCTCCCATGATCTGTCTGGTTTGGGTCCGTGCGCCGACCGGCAATGGACATTTCAACCAGGGAGGTAAGGTGTGCGATTTCTGTTAGCCAACGCAACCATTGTGCTTCCTGATCGCGTGGTGGAAGAAGGTTGGGTCGTTATCGATCGGGATCGGATCGGTTCAATCGGCTGCGGCGCTTACCCGCAGACTCCCACGATGCCACACTTCGATCTTGACGGCGCATATCTCTTCCCTGGACTTGTCGATCTCCACTGCGACGCGATTGAAAAACTGGTGCAACCGCGCCCCGGTGTTGAGATCGAAGCAGGCATTGCGCTCCATGCCGCCGACCGTCTTTTACTTGGCTGTGGCGTGACCTGCCAGTTGCACGCGCTCTCACTCGATGATGCCGAATTTGGGGTGCGCAGTGATCGCTTCATGCACGATTTTCTCCATCGTCTGAGTATGGATCGGCACTGCGGCGCCCGGCATATGGTCCATGCCCGCGTTGAGGTCAGCAGTCAGCGTGGTCTGGAAGCGCTGAAGACGATGCTCGGTCACCCGTTTTTGCGCCTTATCTCGATTATGGATCACAGTCCGGGACAGGGCCAGTATGCGAATGAGCAGATGTTCCGGGCATATGTCGCCCAAACCAGCGGTCGGAGTGATGCCGAAATCGACGAGATTCTGGTTCGCAAACGCGCTTCACAGGCTGATATTCCTCGTCGGATCAGGCAGGTGGTTGAACTGGCAGCGCGCCACAATTTGCCTGTCGCCAGTCACGATGATGATACACCGGCAAAAGTGGCGCAATGGGTCGAATACGGTCTGCGCATTGCCGAATTCCCCACGACGATGGAAGCTGCACAGGCTGCACACGCTGCCGGTATGGCCGTCGGTATGGGGGCGCCGAACGTCCTGCGAGGAAAGTCCAGCGGCGGAAACCTGAGCGCAATCACTGCTATCGAAGCTGGTGCGGTCGATTGGCTTTGCGCCGATTACTATCCGGCTTCTCTTTTGCCGGTCATCTTTCGGCTCGTTGACCGCGGTACGCTCGATCTTCCCGCTGCTGTCGCTTTGATCAGCCGCAACCCGGCGCGTGCCGCCGGACTCGATCATCTCATTGGCAGCATCCGTCCTGGTCTGCTTGCCGATCTGATCGTCGTGCAGCGGGTGCCCGATCCGGTGGTGCAGCACGTCTTTGTCGGCGGTCGCCTGGTGTACACATGGACGGAACAGAGTGGGACGCTTCCCTTTATCCATCAGCAGGCAGCGGGCGAATCTCTGCCACTGCGGTGAGCAGCGCAATGCCTGTCGTCAACTCTTTCGGGACGACTGTGAACAGCAGTGTCAGGGAATGCCGCTCACCCTCCGGCTGGAAATGTGCAGACAGGTACACGCTCCTCTTACCCTCCGCCGATGGCTTTTGCCAGGCGTAGTGTCCTGGCGTGGATGTCCACCGTGTCGGCAATGTTGCGGGCATAGCCGCCCGCCATGGTGATCGCTACCGGAATGCCCGCACTGCGACAGGCTTCCAGAACCATCCGGTCACGCTCCAGCAGCCCCATTTTTGTTACCTTCAGGCGTCCAAGCCGATCATCCTCGTAGGGGTCAGCGCCTGCCAGATAAATTGCAAGATCGGCGCAACTCTGCTCGATCGCCTGGTACAGCCCCTGCTCCAGCGCTGCCAGGTACACCGCGTCACCGGTTCCGTCCTCCAGCGCAATGTCGAGATTGCTGCGCTCTTTGCGAAAGGGATAGTTCTTCGCGCCGTGGATGGAAAAGGAGAAGATCGTCTCGTCACCGGCAAGGATGGCGGCGATCCCATTCCCCTGATGCACATCGCAGTCGATGATAACGACGCGTCGGACGCGCCCTTCCGCCTGCATGACGCGGGCTGCGATCACGCTGTCGTTGAAGACGCAATACCCCTCGCCGTGGTCGGCGAAGGCGTGGTGGGTGCCGCCTGCCAGGCTTGCCGCGATCCCATCGCCGCTCAATGCAGTGCGACAGGCGGCAATCGTTGCGCCGACCGAACGGCGTGAGCGTTCAACCAGGTGCGGCGACCAGGGAAATCCGATCTGCCGCATCTCGCGGTCGCTCATCGCGCCGATCTGGATGCGGTGCAGGTAATCGGCAGTGTGCGCCCGCAGAATGTCGCGGTCGTCGGCGGCTGCGGGAACGATCAACTCACCCAGACCTTCGGCAGACGCCCGTTCGCGCAGCATGGCGTATTTTGTTATCGGGAAGCGATGTCCTTCCGGTAAGGGCAGGACAAAGGTGTCGGAGTAGAAAAGTTTCATGATTCCTCTGGCAACATGGCGCGCACCTGTTCCAGCGTGTCGGCATCAGCCGGACGCTTGTCGCGCCGCCAGCGCAGGATGCGCGGGAAGCGCACCGCAATTCCCGATTTGTGACGATTCGAGCGCTGAATACCCTCGAATGCCAGTTCAAAGACCAGCTCCGGAGTGACGGTGCGCACCGGTCCAAACTTTTCCAGTGTATTGCGTCTTACGAATGCGTCAACCTGCCGGATCTCCTCGTCGGTCAGCCCGGAATACGCTTTGGCGAACGGCGTCAACCGGTCGCCGTCCCACACGGCGAAGGTGTAGTCGGTGTAGAGACTGGCGCGCTTGCCGCTGCCGCGCTGCGCATAGATCAGCACCGCATCGATGGTGTAGGGCGCGACTTTCCACTTCCACCAGTCGCCGCGCACCCGCCCGACACGGTACGGTGAACTGCGACGCTTGAGCATCAGACCTTCGACATTGCGTTCGCGCGATGTGGCCCACTGCGCCGCAAGATCGTCCCAATCTGCCGCGACGACCACCGGCGAAATCAGGAGCGCCTGATTGCCCGGCACACAGGTTGCGATCAGGCGTTCGAGTTCCGCCCGACGCCGCTCCAGCGGCTGATTGCGCACATCGACGCCGTTGAGTTCGAGCAGATCATACGCCAGCAACGCAACCGGCGCTTCGTCCAGGATAGCCTTCGTCAGGTTCCTGCGTCCGATCCGACGCTGCAACTGCGCGAAGGGGAGCACGACGCCATCCTTCCAAGGCAATACCTCGCCGTCGATGACGATGCCATCGGGGAGCAGCGCGCCAATCGCTGCAATTTCGGGGAAACGGTCGGTGATCAGTTCCTCGCCGCGCGACCAGAGAAATGTCCGCCCGGCGCGGCGGATCAACTGACTCCGGATGCCGTCCCATTTCCACTCCGCCTGCCATTCATCGATTGGTCCGAGGGTTTCGGGATCGGCATCGAGCGGGTGCGCCAGACAGAAGGGGTAGGGCCGACTCACATCGGCGTCGGTTGTGTCACGCGCCAGGAGCGTCCGGTAGAATGTCTCCGACGGGGTCCATTCACCCATCAGACGATGCGCAATCGTGGACGAATCGACGCCACTGACACGGGCAAGCGCGCGCACCACCAGTTGCTGTGAGACGCCAACCCGAAATGCACCGGTGATCAATTTGTTCCATACAAAGCGTTCTGTTCCGCCAAGCGTCGCCCACACCGCCTGCACAATCGCGCGTTGCATCGTTTCGTCCTGGTCGCGCAGGGGGAGCAGCACCTCCTCAACCCAGCGGTGGAGTGGTTGTGGACCTTCAAACGGCAGAACGGAACGGTCGACGTCCACCGTCCACTCGTCCGGCTCCAGCAGAAGCAGCGTGACCGTCTCGGCAAAGTCGCCGACGGCATCGTAACACTCGCCGAAGAGCCAGTCGGGAATGCCAGCCGCTTCGACTGCCCAGGCGCGCAGTGTTGGCAAAGGCACAGCCTGCCGCACTCGCCGACCGATAAGGAAAAAGATCGCCCACGCAGCGTCAGCCGGTTCTGAGCGCTCAAAGTAGCGCGTCAGCGCCTCGATTTTCACGCTGGTTCGGGTGGTTTCATCGAGTGTGGCGTAGAGTTGTGCAAATGTGTGCATAAATACAGGTATGTGCGTCTCCATCACGCTCCGGCGGCACTGCTATTCCCCAACCTCACCCTCAAAGCGTGTCTGGAGAACGGCTGCATCACGCCCCTGTTCCTGAAGCCAGCGCACCAGCACTGCGGCGTAGCCGTGCGTGACCCATACCCTTTCCGCCCCGGTGGCGTCAATTGCCGCCAGCAAACCGGGCCAGTCGGCATGGTCGGAGAGCACAAAGCCACGGTCGATGGCACGCCGACGGCGTGTTCCGCGGATGCGCATCCACCCGGATGCGAAACCGGTGGAGAAAGGACCGAACCGGCGTAACCATGGGGTGCCATGGGCTGAAGGCGGCGCCAGAATCAGCGCCTGCGACCAGTCGAACCCGCGCGGTGCATCACCGACGTATTGCACCGGCGGCAACGCAACGCCGCTGGCGCGGTAGTCTTCCGTGATACGGACGAGCGCCCCATGGACGAAGATCGGTCCGATGGTCGGATCGAGACCGGCGATCAGGCGCTGCGCCTTGCCGAGCGCATAGGCATACAGGATGCTGGCTCGTCCCGCTTCCTGGTTGCGTCGCCACCAATCGTTGATCTGCGCCAGAACGCTGGCTTGCGGGGGCCAGCGATAGATCGGCAACCCAAATGTCGACTCGGTCATGAAGGTATGACAGCGCACCGGCTCGAATGGCGCACACGTCACATCAGGGTCGGTCTTGTAATCTCCGCTGACGACCCATACCTGGCCGCGATACGCCACGCGCACCTGCGCCGATCCCAATATGTGACCGGCTGGATGGAATGAGACATCGACACCGTTGATCGAGACGATCTCTCCATAGGCGAGGGTTTCGATATGTGCATCCGCGCCGAGACGGGTACGCAGCACCCGCTCACTATCGCGCGTCGCCAGGTAGGCTGCGCTGCCGGGGCGGGCGTGATCGCTGTGTGCGTGCGTAATGACGGCGCGTGCAACCGGTTGCCACGGGTCGATGTAGAAATCACCGGTCGGACAGTACAGACCGGCATCGGTGAGTGCAAGCAGCGTGCTGGACATACCTGCATGATACCATGTTCCCTCCCGAACGTCAGAACAGGGTCTGATTCACACCGATGGCACGGGCAATGGCGCGTATTTCATCCGGTTGCAGTCCATCGGCAGGTTCACCGGCGCTCAGGTTGAGCACTTCATAGCGGGCGCTGGTTTCCAGATATTCAATCAGGTCAGCAGCGCGCTTTACCGAAACTTCGGATCGCGCCATGACCCCATGTTTGCTCCAGAGGACCAGGCGATGGTTCCGCAGCGCCGTCACCGTCGCCATCATCAGTTCCGTCGATCCGGGAATAATGAATGGCAACACTGCGACTCCCTGCGGGAATGCCATGATCATCTCCGGTTGCCAGCGGAATAAGCGGCGGTTCAGTTCGACGGGATCGCGGTAACGCGGGATGTGGCTGAGATAGGTCAGGTGCAGCGGTTGCGCATGCACCAGCGCACTGTAGTTTGTGCCGGTGGCAGCGACCTGATCGTTGTGCACGGCAAGGTGCGAGTTGAGTTCGCTGGTAAGACGGGTGAACAGGCGCGTGGGAGCGGTGTACAGTCTGGCGCGCGTTCCATCAGGGGTTATCTGCACCACGCCGAGATTATCGGTCGGGTGGTCGTACACTTCGCGCAACCGTCTCCCCGATCCGGTGACCAGGACTACCCCGCCAGCCAGCGCTGGCGCGGCAACCGGCAGGTCGATCTCCTCGACGAGTGGAAAGACTGGTTGGAACTCGAGTGGCCAGCCGATATACACCGATATATTGCCAGCAGCGCCTTCACTGGCGCCGATGTCTGCCATCCGTCGTCCTGCTTCGCCGATCCGTAGCATCACGTCGTCCAGCGCAGGAAAAGGGGGATCGAGTGACATAGAAGCGTTTCTCCTTCCTTCTCCGATAAGCGCCCGCAATGATAGGCGAGTCCCCGTATGGCGTCAACAGAACCGCGTCACCGAATGAAACAACGTCGAGATCTTTGCACGATATGACTCTCCTGCAAAAACGCACCACCGAGACACTTGGTGTGCAGAGGTTTCCATCCGTCGCTTGCTGCGTCCGCTGCGTCTCCGTGGTGACATGACCTTTTGCAGGAGCAGGTATGATATGATTCGGTCGAATGAGTGAACACCCGCTATGCGGCAGGCAATCAAGGGGTTTCTGATGGTCTTTGAATAAATAATTCGGTATAGCCCGCGCAGGCGGGCTTCGCCTTGCATAGCCGAGGGCTTTAGCCCCACGGCAAGAGGCGCATACCGGATTAAATTCTCAATCTCCATAAGAGAAGCGATACGACAATGATCATCGCAATCGGCGATCTGGTATGGGATGTTCTGGTAAAGCCGGACGGACTGCTGCTTCCTGGCGGTGACACCACCGGCAGCATCAAACTTGCGCCGGGGGGATCGGCGGCAAACGTGGCTGCATGGGTTGCGCGCTGCGGCGCGCCTGCCGGGTTCATCGGCGCGCTGGGCGCGGATGTGTTCGGCGATCTCATCGCTGCCGACCTGCAACGCGAGGGGGTCGAGACGCATATTGTTCGCCTGCGCCACAGTGAAACCGGCGTGGTTCTGGCGCTGATTGATCGCGCCGGGCAGCGAAGTATGGTAACCAACCGTGGCGCCGATCATCAACTTATGCCGGATATGACGCCGGAAGGCGTGTTGCGTTCGTGCAGCCATCTCCATGTTACCGGATGGTCGCTCTTCAGCGACCCGCCGCGCGCCGCCGCCCTGCATGCTGCACGCATCGCCAGCGCATTCGGCGCCACCATTTCGTTCGACCCGGCATCGTACCAGATCATCCGCGAGATCGGGCACGATCAGTTCGACCGGATCACCGCCGATCTGCCGGTGGACATGCTGTTCCCCAACCGCGACGAGGGGGAAGCGCTGACCGGTGAACGCGAGCCGCAGGCAATTGCGGCAGCGCTGCGCGAACGTTTCCCCGGCGCGCTGGTGGCGCTCAAACTGGATCGGGATGGATGCTTTATCATGACGCACACGCTGATAGCGCATATTCCCGGACAGGTCATCGGCACGCCGGTTGACACGACCGGTGCGGGCGATGCCTTCAACGGCGCATTTCTGGCGCGTTACCTGACCACCGGCGACGCCGCTGGCGCTGCGCGTTTTGCCAACCAGATCGGGGCGTGGGTGGCGCAGCGGAGCGGCGCGCGCCCGCCGATCGACGACGAACTCCGCCAGATTCTTAGCGATAGCCGATAGCTGATAGCTGATAGCTGATAGCCGATAGCCGATAGCCGATAGCTGATAGCCGATAGCCGATAGCCAATAGCTGATAATCGATAATCTTTGCACTATCATACGTGACAAGGAAGGGCTATGCCAACACCCCCTGTTCCGCCAAAGCAACCGCACGTGGTCTCCATCCACGGCAATCAGGTGATCGACAACTACTTCTGGATGCGCGAACGCGATAACCCGGAGGTCATCGCCCATCTTGAAGCCGAAAACCGCTACACGGAAGAGATGACGGCGCACATTGCCGGGCTGCGTGAGCGCCTGTACAGCGAGATGCGCAGCAGATTGCGCGAGGAGGATGAAAGCGTTCCTGATCGCTACGGACCGTTCGTGTACTTCACGCGCACTCAGGCAGGACGACAATACCCGATTGTGTACCGTCGCCCCGTTCACAATGCACAAGAAGAGATCCTCCTCGACATCAACACCCTGGCGGAAGGACACGCCTTCACCCGTATCGGGGTCTTTCGACCGACGCACGATGGACGCCTGCTCGCCTGGTCGGTCGATGTGAATGGATCGGAAACGTACACGCTTTTCATCAAAGATCTGACAACCGGCGCGCTGCTGGATCGTCCGATTTCCAACACCTACTATGGCGTCGCCTGGAGCAACGATGGACAGTACCTGTTCTACACCACCCTCGATGATGCCAGACGCCCCTATCGCGTCTACCGCCACGCCATCGGAAGCGATCCAGAAGCGGACACACTGGTGTACGAAGAGACGGATCATCTCTTCCACGTCGACGTTTCCCTGACCCGAAGCCGGGCATACATCCTGGTGACATCGCACAGCAACACAACCTCAGAAGTGTATGCGATTCCGGCTGATGAACCGACGACGGCGCCGCGCCTTCTTCTGCCGCGCCGCCATCGGGTTGAGTATACAGCGCATCACTGCGGTGACCATTTTTACTTTCTGACGAATGACAACGCGCTGAATTTCCGCGTCCTGCGCACGCCGGTCGATGATGCGCGCCTGGAACGGATGGAAGAAATCATCCCGCACCGCAACGACGTGATGATCGATGACATAGCGCTCTTCGCCGATCATCTGGTGGCATACGAACGCGCCGATGCACGGGAGCGCGTCGAGATTATCGATCTGCGCACCGGCGAAGCGCACCTGCTGACATTCCCAGAGCAGGTCTACACCCTGCAACCGTGGGACAGAGACGCGCTGTGGGAACCAAACCTGGAGTTTGACACTGCCGTTTTGCGGCTCCACGTCATGTCGCTCACTCAGCCGCGCACTATCTATGACTACGATATGACCTCGCGTGTCCTGCAGTTGGTGAAGCGCGACGACATCCCCGGCTACGATCCATCGCGCTACCGCAGCGAACGCCTGTGGGCGACGGCAGGCGACGGCGTCCGCATACCGATCTCCATTGTCTATCGCGCCGATGTGACACGTCCGGCGCCACTGCTGCTCTACGGCTACGGTTCGTATGGCGCCACCGCCGATCCGCGTTTCTCGCTCGAACGGATCAGCCTGCTGGATCGCGGCGTTATCTTTGCAATCGCCCACGTTCGCGGCGGTGGAGAGTTGGGACGCGCGTGGTACGAAGCGGGCAAGATGTTGAACAAGCGCAACACCTTCACCGATTTCATTGCCTGCGCTGAACACCTGATTGCCGGGGGATACACCACGCCAGAGCGACTCGCAATCATGGGACGCAGCGCCGGTGGCTTGCTGGTAGGTGCAGTCACAACGATGCGACCAGATCTGATGCGGTGCGTGATCGCCGATGTTCCGTTCGTCGATGTGATCAACACTATGCTCGATCCGTCGATCCCGCTGACGGCAATCGAGTTCGAAGAATGGGGAAATCCGGCGATTGCAGAACAGTACGCATATATGAAGTCCTATTCTCCCTACGACAACACCACGCCGCGTGCATATCCGGCAATCCTGGCGACCGCCGGCTTGCACGATCCGCGTGTGCAGTACTGGGAACCCGCCAAATGGGTGGCAAAACTGCGCGAGGTCAAAACGAACGACACACCAGTGTTGCTGAAGACCGAAATGACCGCCGGGCATGCCGGTCCTTCCGGGCGCTATGATCGCTTGCGCGACACAGCCTTCGAGTATGCGTTTCTCCTCGATCACCTGAGGGCATCATAAGCGTCCTGAGCGCGGGAGGGCGGGAGCGGCGTGCGCATCGAAGAAGGACTCTCCTGGAGCGGAAAAGAAGAGAAGAGGCGCTGCGTCGCAGCGCCTCGCCCAACTTCGTCGGTTTTACTGCCGAACGCGCAGCTCGATCAGCGTGAATGTGTTCTTGCGGATCGACCCCACGGCGTGGTAGATCACCGTCTCACCCGGACGCGCCTTCACACTGCTCACGCGGACCGGATCAGTCGTGCCTGCCAGGGCAAACTGCACCCGGAAGCGGGTGTTGACCGGCAGTTCCGCTGCTACCTGATCACCGTTGGCGACATTCGGGATCACCGCCAGCGCCGCAGGTGACGAAAATGTTTTGACGATCAGGTCAACGGGAGGCAGCGGCGCCGTATGGCGCGCCACAATCCGACCACTGCCAGAGCTTGCAGGCGTTACGTCGTTCATGAACTTCGATGCCGTTGGAGCGCCACTTGCAGTCAGATGAGCGACAATAGTCGCATTTTCACCGGCAGCAAAGGGAACTGTTGCGGCGACAGCGACTGGACCGCTGCACGGGGGTGTGGACAGCGACGGTGAAAGATGGATCTTAATGCTGTATGAGCCAGCAGGCAGCTCAATCGGACCAACGGTATCGGTGTACTTGAAGCGCGTCAATGCGCACGCTCCATCAACCGATACATCAACCGGCAGGCTTGGCTGAAGCCCAAGATCACGACCGGGAATGCCATGGACGACATACACCTTCGCGTTGCCTGCTGCCTGCGCGGGGGCGAGTGAGATGAGCGATGCAAGCGCAACTGCGACGAGTGCAACAAGCATGGTGAGCGATCGGCGAATCACGTTGGGTATCCTCCCTTTCTTTCTTCCTTCTTCACTTCGATTGCCAGGAGACGCAAGCGCTTGCATCTGACTCTACGTATGCACATCCAAAATGGATGTCTCCAAACACCATTACATTTTATTTATGCTATACTTTTGTGCTATACTCTAGCCTGCGATGGAGCCTGCTGAAAGGAAGGATCATGACACAACGACGCGGCGGCATCAAACGCAGTTCGCAACTGACATTCCGACGACGCCTGTTTATTGCGCGCCTGTTGCTGCGCGGTCCGGCATCGACTGAGGCACTGATTGAAGCCGTGCAGCAGGAACTCGGCGCCGAAGGATACCCGTCGGCGGCAGTGGCGGCTCTTAAGCACGACCTCGATGCACTCAAGTCGTCCTATGGCTGTCGGATCAGTTTCAACCGTGAGTCTGGCGGCTACGTGCTGGAAGATCTTGGAGCACTGGCGTTGCTGAAAGGATCAGAGCCGGTTCGTGAAGCGATCCACGCGATTGAGGCGCACTTTCCTGCCGGGTCTTCAGACGCGAGCGTCGACCATGTGCATAAGACCCTGGATTATCTTCGCCTGCTGGCAGCCCTTGAAGCATAAGGTCTTCCAGACCGAAGCGCCGAACTGAATGCATTCCGGTTGCGGAAAAAGCATCGGTGATCGACCCAGACGAGTTATGTCGCGCGACTGTACAAGACCATACCGACAGTCCGCTCGCCTCGTCTGGGTCGACGTATGTACCGGAGGACATTGATGCGGCAGATCATGCTTTCCAGTGGCTGGCAACTCAAGCAGCGCGATCCATCACGCGACCTCGCCACGCAGATCGATGAAGATGACGGATGGATACCGGCGACTGTCCCTGGCGTCGTGCATCACGATCTGATCGCTGCCGGTTTGCTGCCCGATCCCTTCGAGGGGCTGAATGAACGTGCGGCGCAGTGGGTCGGCGAGGTTGACTGGTTGTACCGCTGCGATGTTGAGATCGCCAATGATCTCGCACCCGATGAAACGGCGACGCTCTGCTTCGATGGTCTCGATACCTTCGCAAAGGTCTGGTTCGACGATGTGATGGTGTTGTCCAGCGATAATATGTTCATACCACGCCGCATCGAGGTGACGCGCCTGATCCAGACGGGTCACAATCGGTTGATCGTGTTGTTCGAGTCGGCATTGCGGCGCGGGCGGGCGCGTGAAGCGGAAGGCGGCGCACTGCCGCTCTGGAATGGCGATAGCAGCCGCCTCTATGTGCGCAAGGCGCAGTACCACTATGGTTGGGATTGGGGTCCGACGCTGCTGACCGCCGGTCCCTGGCGTCCGGTTCGCCTGGAAGTGTTCACTGCCCGGATTGCCGACCTGCACTGCCCGATCGAGGTGACGCCTGATCTTCGGATTGCGACAATCCCGGTGAAGATTGTTGTCGAAGCAGGGAGCGCGATTGCGCGCAATGCGCAGGAACTGGCGCTCTTTTTCGCCAGTCTGATAGTGCAGGTCGATCTCTTCGATCCTGATGGCGCGCCGGTCGCCTCGGTCACCCTGCCGGTCGTCGATGGCAGGGGCAGCACTGATCTGATCGTCTTTGCGCCGCGCCTCTGGTGGCCCAACGGTTATGGCGACCAACCGCTGTATCGCCTGGTTGTCACCCTCCAGCGCAACAACGACATCCTCGACCGGCGTGAATTGCGCCTCGGTCTGCGACGGTTGCGCCTGGTGCAGGATTCACTCGAAGGGGAACCCGGCACGACCTTCCTGTTTGAGGTCAACAATGTGCCGATCTTCTGTGGCGGAGCGAACTGGATCCCTGCCGACAGTTTCGTGACGCGCATCACGCCGGAGCGCTATCGTGCCTGGTGCGAGCAGGCAGCCGCGGCGAACATGGTCATGCTGCGCGTCTGGGGCGGCGGCATCTATGAGCACGATGCGTTCTACGATGCCTGTGACGAGTTGGGGTTGCTGGTGTGGCAGGATTTCATGTTCGCCTGTGGCATCTATCCCGCTCCTGGCTGGTTCCGCGATAGTGTGCGCGCCGAAGCCGAAGCGCAGGTGCGTCGCCTGCGGCATCATCCGTGTCTGGCGCTCTGGTGCGGGAATAACGAAGATTATCAGATCGGCGCCGCTACCGGTCGCTATGATCCCAACCTCACCCCTGAAGAGAATGCTGACCGCTTCCCGGCGCGGGTGCTCTACGAGCGACTGCTGCCCGCTATCTGCGCCGATCTCGATCCAACCCGCCCCTACTGGCCCGGAAGTCCGTATGGCGGCGCGGATGGCAGCGATCAAACCTTTGGCGACCGGCATACCTGGGAGATCTGGCACGGACCGGTTGCGCCGTATCAGGCATATGCAGCCTACCACGGGCGTTTTGTCAGCGAATTCGGGATGCAGGCGTTTCCTGATCGCGCCACCATCGAAGCATTTGCGCCGCCAGCAGAACGCTACCCGCAGAGCCGCACGCTCGATCATCACAATAAAGCCGCCGATGGTCCACGGCGCCTGGCGGTGTACCTGAACGATAATGTCCGCATCCCGCCCGACCTGGACGGGTATATCTATGCGACGCAACTGGTGCAGGCGGAGGCGCTGACAACGGCAATCCGCGCCTGGCGACGGCGGTGGGGCGGACCGGGACGCTACGCCACGGCGGGTGCGCTGGTCTGGCAACTCAACGATTGCTGGCCCGTCATCAGCTGGTCGATGATCGATTACTACCTGCGCCCCAAACCAGCGCTCTACGCTGTGCGGCGGGCGCTCGCGCCGATCGCTCCCGGTCTGTCGCGCACTGCCGATAGCGTTGAACTGTGGGTGGTGAATGGAACCGTAGCAGCAGCGGAAGTCGAGGTTGAACTGCGTACCTGGACCCTCGGCGGTGATCTGGTGGCGCTCGAAAAATTGAGCGTCTCACTTCCACCCAATCGCACAACCGAATTGGGGCAGTTCGGCTTCGATCCCGGATCAGCGCTCATTTTCGATGCACGCCTGATCGTGAATGACAGGATCGTGGCGCGCGCTTCGCTCTGGCCCGAACCGTTCAAGTATCTGACCCTCCCCGATCCGGTGATCGTGCTCGACCTGGCGCCCGGCGATTATCTGCACATACGCGCCGCGCGTCCTGCGAAAGGGGTCGTGCTCTCTGCTGGCGATGGCGTCGCCTGGAGCGATAACTATCTCGATCTGATGCCCGGCGATGAACAGGTCATCCACGCAGAGGGTCTCGGCGAACGACCGGTCAGCGTGCGCTGGCTGGGGATGATGTGATGGCGCCCCCTTCAATGTTCGACAACATCCTCCTCGCTTTTTTGCTTCGGTTCCGGCTCGACGTACCGCCCGTAGAGGATGGTGAGTTCACGCAGACGCGAGATGACCGCCGGTGTCAACTGGTGCAATCCGAAGCGCCACGTCCAGTTTCCGCCCGGTCGTCCGGGTGTGTTCATCCGCGCCTCGCTTCCCAGCGACAGGACATCCTGCAGGGGGATAATGGCGGTGTCTGCCACCGACGACAGCGCAGCGCGGATGAAATCCCACGCAATATCTTCGCCGCTGCGCCCCAGGTAGAGCTGAACATGGCGGCGCTCCTGATCCGAAGCAGTGCGCCACCAACCAAGCGTCGTGTCATTATCGTGTGTGCCGGTGTAGACCACGCAGCGTTGAATGTGGTTGTGCGGCAGGTAGGGTTGATCGGCTTTGCCGCCAAAGGCAAACTGTAACACGCGCATGCCGGGAAAGCCGAACTGATCGCGCAGCGCTTCGACGTCAGGCGTAATGACTCCCAGGTCTTCCGCCACAATCGGCAACGTGCCAAGCGCCCGTTTGACCGCCTCGAAGAAGTCGGCGCCGGGTCCTGGCGCCCAGCGACCATTGACTGCCGTCTCCTCATCGGCAGGCACTTCCCAGTAGGCAGCAAAGCCACGGAAATGATCGAGACGCACAATATCGACCATCGTGAGCGTGGTGCGGAACCGTTCGATCCACCAGTCGTAGCCGCGTTCTTTCAGTACGTCCCAGCGATACAACGGATTCCCCCACAACTGCCCGGTTGCGCTGAAGTAATCCGGCGGTACGCCGGCTACAACCGTCGGTCGCCCCTCATCGTCGAGGAAGAACAACTCAGGATGCGCCCAGACATCGGCGCTGTCGTAGGCGACGAAGATCGGAATGTCTCCCATGATCTGGATCCCCAGATCGTTGACATACTTCTTCAGCGCAAGCCACTGGTCGAAAAAGAGGTACTGGATGAAACGCTGATAGGCGATTTCGTCGGCATACGCACGACGCGCGGCAGCGAGCGCCGCCGGGTCGCGTCTGCGCAGGTCTGGTTCCCAGTCGGACCACGGACCGCCGCCGTTGGCGCTCTTCAATGCGGCAAAGAGGGCGTAGTCGTCGAGCCAGGATGCCTGGGCTTCACAGAACGCCTCGAAATCGGCGCGCAGATGGTCGGCGTATCCTTCGCGGAAGCGCGCGAATGCGCGGCGCAGAATCTGGTTCTTGAACGGAATGACTGCGCCATAATTCACCGATGTATCCGGCAGAATCGGCGCGTCAGCCAGGTCCGACGGCGTGAGCAACATCTCTTCGAGCAGGATGTCGAAGTTGATCAGCAGGGGATTGCCGGCAAACGCAGAGAAACTCTGGTACGGCGAGTCGCCGTAGCCGGTCGGACCCAGCGGCATCACCTGCCAGATACGTTGACCTGCGGCGGCAAGCAGATCGGCAAAGTCGTATGCTCCATCACCCAGGTCGCCGATACCCCACCGCGACGGAAGCGACGTTGGATGGAGCAGAATACCGCTGGCTCGTTGGCGGTTCATAGGCATCCTCATACACAGCACGGCTTTCTTCCCTAGTATACCCGAAACCCTGTACATGACAGTTCTAATCCTGACAGGAGCTTACAGGGGCAGGTTTTTTGGGAAGCCCTTGCGTTTCTTCTCTCGTTTTGGGCTTCAGGACACCCAAACTCTTCCTTCTTCCCTTGTGGGGGAAGGGGTTTGGGGGGATGAGGGGCAAAAGCGCACGGGAATGCAGAAAACCGCTCATTCAACCTCATTTGTGGAATAATCCTGGAACAATCGCAGGACGGCGGACGTCTTACCCATGGAAAGATATGTTCATTCGTGGGATCGTCGATGGGGGGGAAACGGTCACATGGTGAAAGGAGAACAATCAAATGTGTGGATTCTTGCGTCCTTTATGGTCGGCGGCGCTGATCGTCGCGCTGATGGCGGCTCTGCTGCCCTTCACCGCGCCGCGTGCAGTGCAATCCGCCGATGATCCAACACCGGTCGCCACACCGGGCGATATGCCCGTATTTCTTCAAGAAGACCTCGGACCGGCAACCCGCGATATTGGTGACGACATTGATGCGATCATCCAGGCAGCACTCGTCGCGTATCTCCAGCGCACCGGCGATCTTCCGGCGCCTGCTGCACCGGATGCGCTGGCAGTGAGTGCGATCCCGTCTCCAGTACCGCCGGTTTATCTGCCGTTGATTGTGAGTCCGCCGATGCAGGCGGTTCTTCCGCCGCAACCAACGCCTGTTCCGCCGCCGCCAGGCGCGGATGTGACCGCAGTCACCTGGCCCGAGCCGAGTATTCGTGTGGGGCGCGGCATGACGTTGACCTACGAAATCCGCGTTTACAACGATGGTGAAGGCGACGCCAGCAGCACAACCGTCGTTTTCCCGTACAACCGCAACCACATCCTGCCAATTGCCAGCCGGTTCGACCGTAGCGCAGGCGACTGGGTAAGCGAATTGACGCCGACCCAACTGACCATAACCTTTGGTCGTCTTGGCGGCGGCAAGATGCGCAGTGGCTTCATCGATTTCAGGGTCAACGACCGGCTGACGGACAAAACCGTCATCGATGTGCGTTCCACGTTCCGCTGGTCTGATGAGAATCGTGGTGGAAATGGACGTGGCAACTGGGCGCCGGTGCTGGTCGGCGGCGGCAACGACACCGCCCCCTTCGTCTGGTTGATCGTCGAGCCGGTGCAGGGAACGGCAAACGAGACGCGCACCTTTTTCAGCGACCGCTTCGTACCGGGTGAGAATGTCGTGACGTGGCTCAACACACCCCGCGGCGTCAAACCGCTCGATGTGGCATCAGCCGCCGATCCTTCAGGGCGAGTATGGCTGTCGTATCGCCCTTCCGATCTGACGCCGGGGACCTATCAGATCGTGGCGCACGGCACACGCAGTCGTCTGACCGGTGTAACATCATTTGTCGTCAGGTAGATGGGAGGAGGAGGGGGAGCGGTTCAGGAGGAGAGCCGCTCCTCGAGCGGATCGAGCGCGGCATTCCAGAGCTTCATACGCTCGGCGTCACCGCCGGCGTCGGGGTGATGGAGCCGCGCCATCGCCTTGCGGATGGCGCTGATCTCGGCTGCGGTGAGCGAAAAGGGAAAGGTGCCAATCCTGCATTCCGCCTGCTCGCGCATCGCACTCTCGGCGCGCGCCTTCCACATATCGCGTTCGCGCTCCAACACTGCGTTCTCGCGCGTGATCTCGACCAGGTTGGCAACCGTTTTATTGTACGCACGCGCGATCTCGGCATGGCGGTCCTGTTCCTTGCTGAGCTGGCGCAACAGGGCGCGGATCGTCAGATGCGCCTGCTTCAACTCATTCAACAGCCACGCCGGATCGATCGACGCAGGATCAATATCTCGCCATTGGTTATCGTGGTGAGTCACTCCGGTTTCCTTATGCTGGAACAGACCTGTACGTGTGTAGTATAGCGACATGATCCGCCGCTCGTCAAACGCTCACGAACCGTCATACTGGCGCAACTCACGAACCTTGAGCGCCGTCCCGATCACTATGACGATACACGCCGCACCATCGATCGCCACTGCTGCAGGCGCGCCGATGAGACTGGCGATAAACCCGGCATTGGTTTCACCCAGTTGCGGACCGCCAGCAAAAAAGATCATCGTGACCGCCACCATTCTTCCGCGCAACTCATCGGGGGTCAGCAACTGACGGATCGTGCCGCGGATCACCATGCTGACCGTATCCGCCGCGCCCATGCCTGCCAGCGCCAGCAGTGTCAACGGCAGCCAGCGCGACACGCCGATGATCACGACGCATACGCCAAAGAGCAGCACTGCCGCCAGGAGCGTCATCCCCTGACGCGGGATGCGCACGCCGCTCAGCAGCGTGGCGGCGATCACCGCGCCGACCGATGGCGCTGCATACATCCAGCCCAGTTCGGTTGGACCAACCCGCAGCACCTGATCGGCGAAGACCGGCAGCAACACACCGGTAGCGCCAAAGAACGTGGCAAAGAAATCAAGCAGCATCGTTGCTGCAATCAGGCGATGCGAAAAGACGAAGCGCAACCCTGCCAGCGCCGCCTGCAACGAGACCGGTTCAGCGCGCGCGGGGAGATTGCGCGTGCGCATAAGTAGCGCTGCAACAACCACTGCGAGAAAACTGGCAGCATCGATCCAGTACACCGGTGCAACCCCAACCGCCGCGATCAGGATGCCGGACAACGCCGGACCGATCACGGTCGCAAGTTGCCAGGCGACGATATTCAGGCTCAGGGCATTGGGCAGATGCTGCGGCGCCACGAGATTGGGAATAATCGCCTGACGCGCTGGCAACTCGAACGCGCCTGCCACCGATGCCAGCGCCACCATCGCGTAGATCAGCGCCAGCGGCGGGCGCTCCGTTTCGGCGGCGAACGCGAGTACAACTGAGCACCCAAGCGCTGCCAGCGAAGTCAGGATCAGCATGCTGCGTCGTTCGACGCGATCTGCGACCATACCGCTCACGAGCGCCGTGACAACCAGTGGGACGACGCGCGCCAGACCGATCAGACCGAGTGCGAGTTCAGGCTGAATGCTGCTGTCAACACGCGCCAGTTGATAGATCTGCCAGGCGATAGCCACGTTGCGCATCTGCGTGCCGGTGATCGACACAAACTGACCAAGCCAGAGGAGCCGGAAGTCGCGATAGCGCAGCGCCACGAAACGGGAGGGGTTCATCGAAGACGTGGATGGATTCATAGATGCACAACCTGTTATCAACTTTGTTGTTCAGGTTGCACATCATACCACCAGTTCGCGTATGATACAGTTTTGTGTATAATGTGGGTTAAGAGAAACATTAATGATCTGTCACGAAAGGAACAGGAACATGTCGGATCAACCCCTGCACACATTGCAGCTCCGTCACAGGCACGCGTCAGGGGCGGAAGAATGGTCGTGTCCGCACTGTGGTCGTCGCCTGCTGATCAATCTGTCGCCGGTGCGTCGCCGGACGATTCTGGCGGAGGGCGACCCGACTGCGCTGCACGTTGGCGGCGGCGGTCTACGGCAGACGATGCCCGCTCCACTCCGCATGAACGCCACCCCCAGGTTGCCAGTCGTCCACGATGAGCCAGGACCCATCCCGGTCACCGACGCTTTGTTGCCCTGGATCCGCTGGATGGAACAGGCTGGCTTATAACATCCTCATCGATATGGACCCCCAGACGTGAGTTCTTCGTGAGTTCGGTTGCCGCTCACGACAGTCCCCTGTCGCCTTTTTTCCAGCCCCTTCCGGAACCTGAGCAAAATCTGTGCATTGTCCCACTTTTTTCTGAGCCGGCGCCAAGCGAGCCGTGAGCAGCGCCGGCTACACTTGGCTTGCGCGTGAACAATGCACGTAGTCTAAAGAAAGGAAAGGGGTACAACCTATGGCAGTCGCAACTGCAAAGCGGGAACTGGTGGCGGCAAAGGGCGCGGAGGTTGAGAAGGCTGAACTGGCGGTTGAAGAATTGCAGGCAGCGCTCCTGGAGCGACTCGAAGCAGCGTATGAGGAGGCAAAAGCCAGCTGGCGCCCCGAAATCGCCGCGCCAACCAACTGGTGGGACATCATGGCGATCGGTCCGTTCTCGGCGCCGTTTGATCTTGGCTTCCCCAAGCCCAATCCGATTGTGCGGGTCGGTCAGTCAGTGGTGATCTTCACCGTGCTGTTCCTCAACCCGTTTGGTCCGCCGATGCCTTCGCCGATGCAGATCATCGGCGGCGCGTTGTTGCCCTACCGGATCATGTACGACACCACGAACGTCACCACGGTGAGTCACGATGCAGCGCTGAGTGGAACAGTGAATGGCAACCTGGCGCCTGTGCCCTTCATCCTTAACGCCATCACGCTGACGCCGAACGCGCCGGGATTGTATGAGGTCAACCTGCGCGCGCAGATCCTGACCGCGATGAGCACCACCATGGTTCCATTCGCCGGGTATGCGTCGCGGATCGACTCGATCCACGCATCGATCTTCGGTCCGAGCGGTCTTGCCGTTCGCTTTGAGCAACCGGTGCGCTTCGATGCGTATGTGTAAGGCGCAGGCGTAACGACGGTATCGTAGAGACGTTGCGTTGCAACGTCTCTACCTTCCCGATTGAAGGGGGCTTTTATGGACGACGAACGCCTGCGCGCTGCGCGAGCGCGACTCATGGTGCGCCGACTGGCGCCAGCGTTTCTTTACAACCCTGCCTATCGTGTCAATATGGTCGATTTCGGCATTCCGATCCGCGCCGAAGCCGCCGATGAACGCCCGACGATCCGCTTTCACGTCCCGCGAAAACTGTCCCGCGCTCAACTCGAACGCGCCGGCATCGAAGCAGTGCCGCGACAGATCGGCGAATTTGTCACCGATGTGATTGAAGGCGCCTATGTGCCGCACGTCTGGTCCTGGTGGCGCCCCTGGCAGCCGCCTGTCGGCAGTCCGCGATCACGCTTTGCCACAATGCGCGGCGGGATCAGCGTTTCAGTCGCGCGCGACTTCAGCGCTGGCACGCTCGGCGGTCTGGTGCGGGATCGTACAACCGGCGATCTGATGATCTTGAGTAACTGGCACGTGCTGGCTGCCGAACGCTGGGTCGCCGCCGGGTTGCCAATCTGCCAGCCGGGACGACTCGATGGCGGTATGCCGTATGACGTTGTCGCTACCACCACACGACACGCTATGCGGCAGAATATCGACGCTGCGGTTGCGACCCTGACCGGTGATCGCCCATTGATCAACGACCAGTTGAACATCGGACCGATCACCGGCGTGGCGTTGCCGCGCCTCGGCATGCGTGTCACCAAATCTGGACGAACCACCGGCGTAACCGAAGGGATCATTACCGGAGTTGAAGGACAGGCGCGGCTATGGTATGGTTCTATGCAGCGCACCATTCAGCACGTCATGACCATCGTTCCTGTCCCCGGAAAGCGCGAAGTCAGCGCGGGGGGCGATTCGGGGTCGTGGTGGCTCGATGCCGAAACGCACGCAGCAGTCGGGTTGCACTTTGCCGGCAGCGATGATCCGGAACAGGCGCTGGCGATTGAGATGGTCGTAGTTCTCGACGCGCTTGATGTTGAACTTGTGACTGAGCGACCGCCGATGGTCGATCGTCGGCGTCCTGAAGCGGTGGTGCGCGAAGCGTGGCGCACCGTTGAGCGCGAAATGGCGGAGACTCTGGCGCGATGAGTTCGCAATCGGCAGCCTGGTGGCGAAAGGCGCGGCGAGCGCGTGATCAACTGATCGCGCGCCTCGGTACGCATCCGGCTGTCACCAACATCGATATCGGTCTGCTCGATCCGCCGCAAGCCGGGGTGATCGGCGTGCGTGTCCACGTCCGTGGCACACCGACCGATCTGGTCGTTCCGAAGGAGGTTGAGGGCATTCCGGTAGGCGTCGTGCGTGGCGATTATCATCTGCAATGAACGAGGGCACGTTCTATGGCAGCGCATGAGAGACTGTCGTTCGACCGCGATCCGCCCGATGGAGAAAGCGAGGTCCGCAGCGTCGATGCCGGGTGGGAGGAGCGGGCAGCGTTTCGCATCGCCATTGAGTCGCGTCTGGTGGAAGAGGGGCGGCTCATCTGGCGCACCCGCGCCTACCACGAAGAGCACGACCAGGAAAGGGTCTGGACGGGGCTGCCAGACGAGGCGATCATCGAGTGGTTCCTCGAACGGTTACGTCAATCGCTGGGCAGTCCTGTTTCTGCGGACACCGCTCTGGCGCTGCCCGAATCCAGCGCTGTTGCTGCTGCCGTTGCGCACCCGTCCGCTGCACCCTCACCCGAAACCCCTCTCCCGCCCGTTGCGCCCCCGTCCGAGGCGGCGCTCCCGCCCGCTGCGCCCTCGCTCGAAACCACTGTTCCGTCCGCTGCGGAACCGTCCGTGTCGGCTATCCTGCCTGCTGCGCCCTCGCTCGAAACCGCTGTTCCGCCCGCTGCGGAACCGGTGGAACCCGCTGCCGAACGATTTCACCAGGATGATCTCCAGCAGATCCCCGGCATTGGTCCTGCGATTGCGCGCCGCCTGCATGCCGCTGGCATCTCCACGTTCGCGGCAGTGGCAGCGTGCACACCGGCAGAGCTTGCACGGCATACCGGACGATCGGCAGAGCAGATCGTGCGGATGGGCTGGATTGAACGTGCACGCGACCTGGCGCTGTCCAGCCGCGCAGAATCGCAACCAGCACCCGAAACAAAGGAGCGTGAAGACATGGTGTCCGAAGAACCATCGATCCTCTTTGCCGCCATCCTGCTCGACGAGGAAGGTGAGGTGCGGGATGCACACCTCACCACTGCTGGCGAGATCCCGCCGGAGTGGAACGACCAGCGCGTTGCGCGTTTCTTCATGGAGGCTGTCGCACCAGCAGACACGACGTCATCAAACATTGCCCTGCACATCGACAACCCGCTGATCGAACTCATTCGGGCGCAACCCGGCAAGCGCAACGCATACCGATTGAGCGCCAATGCCACAGTGCGCATCGAGGGAGTGGATACCGTCACAGCGGGAGTCTCCGCTCATCTGTTCCTGCTGGCATACAATCTCGACAGCCACGAAACCCACATTCTGAACACTGCCGGTGTATCACTTGCAGCAGGTGCAACCGAGGCGCCATTCACCCTGGATTCTGACCTGCCGGAGGTGGGGCATTATCAACTTGTTCTTGCAGCGCTCATCCCTGAGATGCGCATCCTGACCGCCGTATCAGGACCTCCGCTGCGCGTCACGCCCTAAGGGGGTTGAAAGCTGAGATAACCCGGTAGCCAGGAAAGGGAGAGGCGTTCCTTGTTGTTGGAAGACAACCTCTCCCCTCCCGTTGCGCGGAACAGTACGCCCTTCTGTCACCGACGCCTGCTGCTACGGTGTTGTGATGATCGGCAGATAGACCCGATACCCGCCTGGAGGTGTTGTCGTAGGTGCTGATCGACTGCTCTGCAACGTGACCACTTCCGCCTGCGCGCTGATGGCATTGTGGTGGTGGAGCAGGAGCACATCCTGTGTGCGCCGTACTGCCAGCACGTCCTGATTGACCGTTCCAGCGATCTGCGCGCCGTCAATGCCAAAGAAGAAGGGGGTTGGCAAGCCGGATCGGACGACGCCGGTTGCGGGTGAGGTGTTGAGCGGCGCTACGGCAGCTGAGCGAAGATCGTAGGTGATGACGCCGCTGGGCGGCACGCGATCGACCCGTTCGGTGAACCCGCCCGCATCGCGCGCATACGTTTCGACATAGTAGGAGAAGACCGGCGCAGCGGGTGACAGGCCCAGGAATCCCGCCGTGGTCACCAGCGCCAGCACCGAGGTCTCGAACGGGGCGCTGTCGAGGAACGGCGATGCCGTAGGTGGCGGAACGAAGTTCCAATCGGCAATCCGCAATAGTTGCAGCGTCCCATCCGGTTGAATCCGGTATAGGATCGACCGGAACGTATCATCCGGGCGCGTCGCGCCCCCGCCGCCGGGGATGGGTAGAATGGCGCCGATACTGGTGTTGACCAGCATAAACTCAGGAATGTCGTCAGGCGAACCTGAACCGCCGGGACCGGTGGTGCTGATATAGACGCGGTACTGCACTTCGTTGGGTGTCGCCCATGCCGCATACCCGGCCATGCCGAAGAAGATGACCGTATTGTTGCCCTCCCAACCGCGTTCGGGATAACTGCTGGTAACGCCGACATACCGGATATCGGCAGGACGCAGGGCAGGGTTCAACCCGGCAATCTCCGGGCTGCGCCCTTCGGGAGCGAGTTCGTAGGCGCTGACCAGCGGCGTTTGTGCGCCGCGCGGCGACGTGAGTTGATTGCGCGCGCCACTGTTGCGCAGTGTGATCGTGAATGATGGCACAGCGTCCGGCACAATCTGTTCTGTCGCCGTCGCTGCGCTCTCCGCAGCGGATTTCGGGACAATCTGAAAGGGGACGCGCGTCGTCTGCTCATTGATCAACCGCCCGCGACCCGTGAAACCGCGAAGCGACCAGGAGCTATTTCCGCCACCGACGACCAGAATGACCTCACCGGAACCGGCGACGAACTCTTTGCTGGCAGCCGACGAGGAGGTGGCGGGTGAACTTCCAGCGCGGAAGAAGCGCACCTTGTGTGCACCAGGCGTGGTTACGCTGAACGCACTGGCGGCGCCGACCGGCAGATTTGCCGCCAGCAACACATTATCGAGATACACATCGACCGCCGAGCCGTCACGCAACGGATCGCCATTGAACACATGGATCATGATCTGATCACGCGGCAGCGAAGGTTCAGGAATCTCATCGACCAGGGCAAGTTGCGGGCGACTCCACGAACCATACACAACAATGGTATAGTCGCGGCCATCAACCACATCGAACTCGGCTGCAACCAGCGGCGGAGTGGTTGGCGGCGCACCTGGCGGCAAAACGCGCACCTGCTGGCGACCGGGGCGGAATGGAATGTATCTGCCGACCCTTGCCGGTCTGATCGACTCTTCGAGCAGTTGATCGCCGACATAGACCGTCACCCGATCAAAATCGCCGGCATGTGCTGCGCGTATGCGCGCCCCCAGAGTGCTACGCACCTCGATGACACCGCTATGCTCCGCCATATAGTAGCGCGCGAAGGTCGGCGGAACACCTGCCTGAAGGAGCGGCGTGGTCGCATCGGGAGTGAAATCGAGCGTTTCTGGTTGTACGCTCACATTCACCGGCAGATCGAGCGTTTGTCCTGCGCCCAACTCGTATGGACCCGGCGACACTTCAACCTGAACGCCCGGTTCATCAGCAGCGAGCACCGGCGCGAGTCGCAACGTGCGCGTGAAGTGACCAGCATTCGTGATGCGCAACGTTTTCTGAAACGACCGGGAGCGACTGATCCAGGGCGCACCAAAGGACAGACTGACCGCTGCGGGGTCTTCGGCATCGAACGCCAGCAGGTCCCAGGCAAACAGTCTGGAAGCGTCCAGTCTGCCGGCGCCTGCCAGCGACGGCGGGTAGAGATTTCCGGCAGCGTCGCGGGTTGGCACAGCGGCATTCATAAGCGCCACCTTGATCTGCGCCGGTGACCACGACGGACGAAGTTGACGCAGCAACGCAGCCGCACCTGCAACCTGCGGCGTGGCGATCGAGGTTCCGCTGAGCGCCAGCGCGCCGATGCCCGAACCGGCTGCGGCAGAGCGAAGCGCCACACCAGGCGCGACCAGATCGGGCTTCAACTGCCTGGAGCGCTGCGGTCCGCGCGAGGTCAGCAGATCGAGCGAATCGGGCGACAACGACGGGTCGCGTCCCGCATCGACCGATGCACCGACTGCAATCGCTTTACCGGCGGACGACGGAGAATTGATGGCGTAGAACGTGCCACCCGTATCACCGGCAGCGACAACCACAACCACGCCAGCATCCACTGCTCGATTGATCGCCACCACATCCGGGTCATTCTCACCGCCAAACGGCGAACCCAGCGAGATATTCAGCACATCGACCAGACGATCATCGGTGTTGCCATCGCCGTTCGGATCAATCGCATAATCGATAGCGCGCGTCAGAAACGTTGTCGTGCCGCGACAGCCAAAGACCTTCAGCGCCACCAGCGAAGCGCCAGGCGCAACACCGGGGGCAACCAGGAAATCCGCATACGAGACGCTTCCCGAATAGAGACCGCGGTACGTGCGCCCGGCGGCATCGACGCCATAACCGGCAGCAATGCTGGCAACGTGGGTGCCATGCCCGCCACTGATGCGTCGCACAGCATCGGCGCCATCGCCAGCGCAATCGAGCGGATCGGGGTCGGGATTGGGAATCGGCGAGCCGATTCGTCCTGATGCATCATAGGCGTCGCCGACAAAATCGTAGCCGGCGATAATCTTTTCGGTTGGGAATGTTCCGGCTTCAATGATCGTCGGATCGTTGCTGCGGAACGCATCCGGCGTGCCGGGTCCGCCAAAGGTGGCGTGGGTATAATCGATGCCGCTATCGATAATGCCGATCCGCACGCCATTGCCGGTCAAATGCCCGGTGGCGCTCCAGAACTGCGGCGCGCCGATGAATGAAACAGCGCGAGTGCTCGAACGCGCCTTCGGCGCGACAACGTGGATATCGACCACGCCAGGGATGGCGCGCAGCAGACGGAGTTGATCCGGCGTGGCGATCACAGCGATGCCATTATAGGCAGTGTGCGTCTGAAACAGGACGGGAATATTCGCTGCTTCAAGCAGGCGTCGTATTTCGACGGGATCAAGGGGGGCGCTTTGCGGCGCCATCATCTCTGCTGGCAACGCCGCCCCACTGTCCCCCAACTCGAGCATAACCGTCAGCGGTTGGCGCAGATCGGCATAGCCCGGCGGCGGTAGCATACTGCCCGAAGGATCAGTGCGAAAAGGTTCTGTTTCATCAGCATACACAGTCCACCAGGGAAGCATCGCAGACAGGACGATGCCCCACATGGCAATGAACGCCGTAAGCCGTCGTTGCATGGCGTATGGTTTTCTCTAATTTCGCAGGATAACGCTTCGCTTATATTACCATACGACTCACCTACGTAGAATGACGATTTATTCACAGAAATGAGCTTTGAGACTTAGCAACAATTTCTTTACGAGAACGGGCGCGGACCGGCAAGCCCCCAGATCAGCAGGTAGATCAAGGCGCCAATGCACAGAAATGTGCCATAGGAAATGTACTGTGGCGTATCACGTTTTCCAGCACGGCGCAACACCACCAGGATCGCCGAAAAGACGCCTGCCAGCAGCATGCCGTAGAGCAGCGCGCCGGGCAGGTTGGTCAGTCCGAGCGCTGCACCGATGAACATGCCGAGATAGACGTCCCCCAATCCAAACGGCGCCCGATGCGATGGAAACAGGATCTTCGCCAGGACGTAGAAGATGACAAATAAGACACCTGCAACGAACAACCCTGCCAGTGCGTTCAGCAGGCTGTGAGAAGGAACAGCAAAAGACGCAACGACTGACGCCAGCGTGGCGCCGAGGGTTGGCAACGTGTAGATCAGGCGATGCTGCCAGTCGATGGCGCCAGTGATGATCAGAACCGCAGCGACAACGGCGGCGTAGACGAGACTGATACTCACGTGATACCGGAGGTAGAGCAGAAGCAGGGTCGCAGTCGTGATCAGATCGACAATTGGATACACCCCATCGAGGCGACGACCGCAGCACCTGGCGCGCCCGCCCTGGATGACCCAACCGAGCAGCGGCAGCGCCTGCCACCACGCCAGGCGTTGACCACAGCGGGTGCAGCGTGGCCATCCACCGAATCCCTGCTCACGCGGCAGGCGGATGATGATCAGGTTCAGGCCTGCGCCAAGCAGCAGCCCGGTCAGCGCCACAAGAACGATATCCACACCGATAGCACCTATGCAGAACGAGCGCCTGCCCGGTCGAATGCAGCGAACATCACATCGAGCGGTGCGGAGACGCCGGTCCAGCGCTCGAACGACAGCGCCGCCTGCCGCACCAGCATCCCGCGTCCATCGAGGGTTGCCGCGCCTGCCTGCGCCGCTTCGCGGAGCAGACGGGTCGGGCGATAGACCATATCGAACACCAGCGCCGTTGCGGGAATCAGATGCCCCGGCAGCGGGGTTTCGTCGGCATGCCAGCCGAGCGATGTTGCGTTGATGATCAGATCGGCAGACGCAATCGCTTCGGGCACATCAGGATCATCGGGCGTAAGTGCGCGCAGATAGGGATCAGCATCACTGTTGGCAAGCACATCTGCCAGCAATTCCTCAGCGCGTTCCAGGGTGCGGTTGATGACCGTCAACGCCGTCGCCTGCGCTGCAATGAGCGCACATGCTGCGGCGCGCGCGGCGCCACTTGCGCCAAGCAGAACGATGCGTTTTCCCGTCGGGTCGAAACCGGCATCCTCGCGCAGAGTCGCAATAGTGGCGGGGGCATCGGTGTTGCACCCTTCGAGTTGCCCGTCCGGGAGGCGCACGATGGTATTGACGGCGCCGATCTGTTCCGCCTGCGGATCGAGCCGGTCGAGCAGCGGAATGACGGCTATTTTGTGCGGCAGCGTAACATTTGCGCCCAGAATATGTGGCGCCCGCAGCGATGCGATCCGCTGCGGCAGTTCGGCGCTGCTGGTGCGCCACCGTTCATAGCGCGCGACGATCCCGAGATGCTCAAATGCGGCATTATGCAGGAAGGGTGACAGACTGTGATCGACCGGATCACCGATGACCCCGGCTAACGCGACGGACATGTCAGGTACTCCCGCTCGAAGCGCTGAAACTCCTCAAACGTAACGGCAAAATTGTGTGCGCCGGGCGTGGTGCAGGAAGCGACAAAGTAGAGGTATGGCGCCGATGTGTCGGGTCTGGCAGCAGCGCGTAGCGCCGCAAGCCCCGGACTGGCGATCGGTCCGGGCGGCAACCCTGGATTGACACGTGTGTTGTACGGGCTGGCAATACCGTTGATTTCATCGATACTGAGCGAATCGAGACGGGGCCACCAGTTGCCGCGCTGCCCCAGAATGTACTGCACGGTTGGGTCGGCGCCCAGTTTGCCGCCCCCCGTTTCGGCAAGATGTTCCGGCTTGAGGCGATTCCAGAACACAGCGGCGATTTTGGGCATCTCATCTTCACGCGCCGCCTCACGCTGCACAATCGACGCCATGGTCACAATATCGTGAACCGTAGCGCCCTTCACCGTCACCTCGCGTTCGAATGTTGCGTACTGCTCATCAAAGCGGTCGAGCATGATTTCGATCACCTCGGTGACCGTGGCAGTCACCGCGAAGCGATAGGTATCGGGAAACAGATACCCTTCCAGGCTTGCGCCGGGCGGGAGGCTGTTGAGGTAGAAGTGCTGCGGTTGAAACGCTGCACCGTTGCGCGCCGTGCGCAGAAATGCCTGCTCGGTCACATTGACCAGCCCGGCTGCGGCGATCTGCTCGGCGATTTCTTCGAGCCGCGAGCCTTCGATGATCGTCACCTGCACTTCTTCAACCCGACTGTTTTGCAAGGCTGCGATGATTTCGCTCATGGTCATGTTGGCACGCAGCAGATAGCGACCGGCCTGTAATTCGCTGTCGAGACCTTGCATACGCACCAGAAGGGTAAACAGCAGCGGTTGGCGAATCAGGTTTGCCGTTCCAAGGCGGGTAGCGATGACACTGGCGCTATCACCCGGTTCAACAATGAATTCGACCGGCGTTGCATCATTCCCTGCCGGGCGACGGATTTCGCTGAGGAGAAGGTAGCCAGCGCAGGCAACGCTGAGCGCCAGCAGCGCGACGCCGAGAAAGATCGCACGCAGCGTTTTGGCGAATGAGGTTCGCTGAATGGTATCAGACATGGTTCACAATACGATGTTGTACTATGGCGTCGGCGTGGGAACGGGAGGCGGCGTTTCGACCGGCACGCGCTCCGGCGCTTCAACGAGGGACGCACTCACCCATCCGCTCCCATCGACGCTGCGGATCTGTGACGATGCCGCCGCCGGTGAACCGAGCCGCACACGGTACCACGCTCCGTCCGGAGTCACCCCCAGAAAAATGAGCGCATCACCTGCCATCACACTACCGATGACATTATCCGGCAGGCGCGCTGGGGTTGCGCGCACATTTCCTGATGTCACAACAACACCGGTCAGCGGCGGCGCCTCGACAGGTGTCGGCGCCACGGGTTGCACGGTCGGCGGCGAGGTTGGCGATTGTGGCAGCGTGACGATTGCCTGCGGCACGGTCGTGGGCATTGGCGGCGCAACAATCACCGGCGCCGGTTCGACCCGCCCAATCCGGGTGAGTTCATCACGTAGCTCGGTCAGCACACTCCAGGCAAAGATCAGCGCGACGAGCATCAACACACAGGCGATCGCCGTCTTGATCAGTTCGGCGACGCGCGCCAGCAGCGTGCGGCTCTGCATCTGATCCAGCACAACGCGCGCCGTATCGCCGACCGATTCGCCCCAACTGGTCTTGCTGCGATCCGTGCGGGCCACCCGGCGAAGTTCGATCAATGCACGCGCATCCCCCACGGTTGCCAGTGCGCGCACCGCACCCCAGCGCACATTGCTGTTTGGGTGACGCAGCGCATCCACGAGCGGACCAGCAGCGCGACCATCACCAATCTGACTCAGCGCTTCAGTGGCACGATAGGCGATCAGCCACGGCTCATGCGTGCGCAACGCCTCGATCAGCGCCGGCACCGCCGGTTCACCCAGCGTTACCAGATCCTCGACGGCACGCGCGTGGAGCGGATGACGCGGATCGCCGAGCGCGCTGACAAGGGTCATGATACGCTGCTGAAGCGCCGCACCGGCTACATTGGCGCTCACACGCCGGTCGGGAGTCGCCAGAGCGCGTGGCGCCTGCACCAGACTGCGCGTGCCCGTCTGCGCACCATTTGCTGTCTCACCGTCGCGTTCCGCCGATGGCGCGCCATTGACGTCATCGGGTGTCTGGTTATTGTCGGAAGGAGTCGTATTCATCACTGACTCCACTGCAAAAACGCACCGCCGAGACACCGGGCGCACAGAGGTTTCCATCCATCGCTCGTTGCACCCGCTGCGCCGCCGTGGTGACATGACCTTTTTGCAGGAGCATCATCATTCTTCCGTCGTCATCGATCCGATCTCAGGAGCACGCAACCGCGCCGCGAAACGCTCGATGATCGCATCAAGCAACCGTTCCGCTGCAACAGGTTTGGGCAACTGCGGCAACCGTTCCACACCCTGCGCATCGATCAGGATCATCTGAATATCCTCGGCGCCAATACTGGCGACTGCCTCGTTCGCAACGATCATGTCAAGACCTTTGCGTTCGAGTTTCTCATGTGCATACGTCAGCAGATCGTGGGTTTCCGCCGCAAATCCGATCTTGACCAGATCGCGGCGATGCGCGATACTTGCAAGAATATCAGGGTTGCGCACCAGGCGAATCGTCAACTCTTCATCATCGCCCTTTTTGATCTTGTGTTCGGATGCAGTTGCCGGGCGAAAATCAGCGACGGCTGCGTTCATGATCAACAGATCGGCACTGGCGATGGCAGACACGACTTCACGTTGCATATCGAGCGCCGTCTCAACACGTATCAGCGTGACGGCAGCCGGAGGTTGCGCTGTTGCCGGACCGCTGATCAGGGTGACGGAAGCGCCCCGGTCGCGGGCTGCTGCAGCGATGGCATATCCCATTCTGCCCGACGCGCGATTGCCAATGAAGCGGACCGGGTCGATCGGTTCGTGGGTGCCGCCAGCGGTCACCACCACCCTGCGCCCACGCAGAGGACCGCAGGTGCGTCCGAGGAGTGCGCGGATCTCGGCTTCGATGATTGCAGGTTCCGGCAGGCGCCCCCGCCCGATTACCGGCTCAGCCATGCGCCCATACGCCGGTTCGAGGATGGTAACGCCGCGCTGCCGCAACAGCGCAATATTTGCCTGGGTCGCCGGATGTTCGTACATATGCGGGTTCATTGCTGGAGCAATCAGGATCGGTGCAGAAGTCGCAAGTGCAGTTGTTGTGAGCAAATCGTCACACAACCCGGCAGCCAGGCGTGCAATGGTATTGGCGGTGGCCGGAGCGATCACCAGCAGGTCGGCGTGCTGACCGAGCGACACGTGCCCGACGACACCATCTTCCGGCAATGCCCACATATCATCGAGCACCGGTCTCCCGGTCAATGCCTGAAACGTCGCCGCGCCGACAAAGCGTTGCGCGGCGGCGGTCATGATAACGTCAACAATCGCGCCATCGAGCGTCAGATTACGTGCTAATTCGGCGACCTTGTAGGCAGCGATGCTGCCGGTAACGCCGAGAATGATATGTTTGCCTTTAACAATGCTCATCTACCAGGCTCGCGGTCTGACACTATGCTGCGTGTTGCAGACGCGGGCGCATTGTAGCATCAGCGACAGGCGGCGTCAATGAATGGGAGCAGTGGGATATGGCTGGTTTTCTGGATGGCGAGGATCTCTCGCCCAATGCCATCGAGCGCGCCCGGCAGGCAGCGGCTGGCAGGTACATCGACCTGACGAGCAGCAATCCGACGCATCAGGGGCTTCTCTTTCCCGACGACATTTTGCGCGATGCATCCGCCGCCTACTGGTCGAACCGACGGTACAACCCGGAACCACGCGGTCTACAAGCGGCGCGGAAGGCGATTGTGCAGTACTATGCCGAACGAACGCCAGCGCTGGCGCTGGATGCCGACCAGATCGTGGTGACGGCAAGCACCAGCGAGGCGTACAGCCTGCTCTTCGCGCTCCTGACGAATCCAGGGGATAATGTGCTGGCGCCGGTGATCACCTATCCGTTGTTCGAATATCTGGCGATAGTGCATCATATCGAACTGCGCCCGTATGCGCTGGATGAGCGGCGTGGCTGGCGAATCGATCCGACCAGTCTACGGCTTCAGGCGGATGAGCGCACCCGTGCGGTGCTCGTCGTGTCGCCGCACAACCCGACGGGAGCAGTGCAGACGGCGCGGCTTCCTGCGCTCCGTGCCCTTGACCTGCCGATCATCTGTGATGAGGTCTTTGCGGCATTTCCGTACCGCGCGGCGACTGTTCCCCCATTGGGCGCGCTCTACCCTGATCTGCCAGTCTTTCATTTGAACGGCATCTCCAAAATGTTTGCGCTGCCCGATTTGAAACTTGGCTGGATTGCGTTGAACGATGCCGCCCACGACCGGTTCGGCGCACGCCTCGAGGTGTTGAACGACACCTTTCTCAGCGCCAACACCCTGACACAAACCATGCTGCCATCCATCTTCGAGCGTGGACGTGCGTTTACCGCTGCCATGCACCAACGTATCCGCGAGTCGCTGGATATGGCGCTCACCATGCTCAGCGGTTGTGATGTCGTGCGTGTACGCCCGCCGGATGGCGGCTACTATCTATTTCCTGAAATTATCGGCTGGAACGACGAAGAGGCGCTGACGCTCTATCTGTTGAAGCATGGGGTGCTGGTGCATCCCGGCTATTTCTACGGCTACGAACAGGGGGCGCACATCGTCATCTCCTGCCTGATCGAACCGACGCAGTTGCGCGCAGGAATTGAGCGTCTGATCGTGGCGCTTTCTGGAGTCACCCGCCACGCCTGATGCGATGGAAGTCGATGCAGCCGGGCGTCGGGTTGCTGTCAAGGCTGCACCTGCACATCACTACGATGGCTGGTCGTCATGTGGCAAGGGAACGCGGCGCTTCAGAGCAGTCCACCGATTGGATACCACGCAAACGCTTGACAGTATATGGTATGATAGTGAAGAATATGCCGCAACATTTGTTTCGAGCAGCCTCTTTCTGCGTCTGTACGGTGCATGACGACACTGGTTGCGATCAAAGGGGGAAAAGAAGGGCTACGGCTGCACCTTGATGAGTCAGCCGTCTGGTCTGAAGTACTGGGCGCGCTCCGCAGCCAGCTCGACCAGGGGGCGCAATTCTTCAACGGCGCGCGGGTTGTTGTCGATATCGGCAATCGTGCGCTTACCGAAGAGCAATTCGCGGAATTGATGGCGCTGATGCGTGAGCATCACCTGGAGGCATCGGCGCTGGCATCGACATCGCGCGAGAGCCGGTCGGCGGCGCGCGCTGCTGGCGTGGTGGCGCGCCCGATAGCACGAAGCGTCGCTGCATCCGACGAACCCGGCGAAGCGTTGTTCGTCTGCCGCACCATTCGTTCAGGTCAGGTTGTTCGTCACCAGGGGCATATCACGATTGTTGGCGATGTGAACGCGGGCGCCGAGGTCATTGCGGGCGGCAGTGTGGTTGTCTGGGGGCGCTTGCGCGGCACCGTGCATGCCGGGGCGCTTGGTGATCGCTCAGCGATGATCTGTGCCATCGAACTACGCCCGACGCAGTTGCGGATAGCGGATCTCATCGCACGCGCTCCGGATGGCGCAGCCAGCGGACGCCCGGAAGTGGCGTACATCGATGGCGATCAGATCGCGGTAGAGTCGTGGGAACGATACCGAAGGTAGAATAGCGACGACCCGTGACACCAGGGGTCGGGGCCATTCACCCTTCAGGAGAGAAAGAACATGTCGCGGGTCATTACGATTACTTCCGGCAAAGGCGGCGTCGGGAAAACGACGTCGACGGCAAACCTGGGCGCTGCGCTGGCGATGCAGGGCCTGAAGGTAGCCGTTGTCGATGCCGACATTGGCTTGCGGAACCTGGATGTCGTCCTGGGTCTGGAGAACCGGATCGTCTATGACCTGGTCGATGTGGTGGAAGGACGCTGTCGTTTGCGACAGGCGCTGATCAAGGATAAGCATTTCCCCGATCTCTGTCTGCTCCCGGCAGCCCAAACGCGCGATAAAGATGCAGTCACGGCGGACGATATGATTGCGCTGGCTAATCAACTGCGCGCCGAATTCGATTATGTGTTGATCGATAGTCCGGCAGGGATCGAAGCCGGTTTTCGCAACGCGATTGCTGGCGCCGATGAGGTGCTGATCGTGACGACGCCGGAGGTCGCGGCGGTACGCGATGCAGACCGAATCATCGGTCTGGTTGAGGCGTTCGACAAGGGGCATCCGCGCCTGATCATCAATCGCCTGAAACCGCGTATGGTCAGTCGCGGCGAGATGATGAGCATCGATGATGTGCTGCAGATTCTGGCGATTGACCTGATCGGCGTGGTACCCGACGATGAACAGATTGTGACGAGCACGAACCGGGGCGAAGTTGCCGTTCTGGATCGCAGTTCTCGCGCCGGGCGGGCATTCAGTGAGATTGCACGACGCCTTGCCGGTGAAGATGTGCCGATAACGGTGTTTGATGAGAATCCAGGCATCCTGAACAAGATTTTTGGTGCATTTGGCATTCGAGCCAGGGGAAGCGAGCGATAGAACGTGCATGTCGCGCGGGGTATGTCAGACGCCCCGCAACTGCTGAGAGCGGATGGGGAACGTTATGAGTTTTCTGGATACACTGTTTGGCAAACGTGAGCGCAGCTCCGATATTGCACGCGACCGGCTGTTGACGGTGCTGGTTCACGACCGGGTCAAACTGACACCGGATATGATGGAGCAGCTCAAAGCCGATCTATCGGCGGTTATCGCGCGATATGTGCCTTCGGTGGACGCGGGCGCCATCGAGGTGACCCTGCTGCGCGGCGAATCTGTCGATCACCTCAAGGCAGACATTCCGTTGCGACGGACGACGCAGAAATACTGAACGATCACCCCGGCGTGCAGGGAAGCATATCGAGGGCATGTTGCGTTGTTGACGTTTGCGCCACATGATATGCATCCGCTCAGGATGTTGCTCCGCCGCCTTTCATCTGTGTCGACTCTACCCGGTATCTCATAAACCCACCAGTCTGCCAGGAGCGCAACATTCAACGTTGAACGTTCAACGTTAAGCGCTCAACGTTCAACGTCCAACGTCCTTCAAACCTTCACGTTTCACAATCCCCAGCCGTGCGGTACAATAGGCGTACAGGATATCTCCGCATTTTTACACATCGGAGGTACGTATGAGCGTAGAAGCTCGTCCGATCCGTTTTTCGCCCACGATCAAACTGATCACGGTTGCGCTGCTGGGCGCCCTTTTTTTCTGGTTGATCCGCGGGTTGGGGAATGTGTTGGTCCCATTCGTCGCCGCAGCGATCACAGCCTATTTGTTCAACCCATTGATCACCTGGTTGAACCGTCGCACACGTATTGGACGGGCGATCTGGATTGGTGTGCTCTACATCGTCATCGGCATTATCATCTACGGTCTCTGGCGCACCCTTGGACCGGCGATCGAACGGGAGTACAGCGGTTTACAGGCACAAATTCCGCATACTCTGAACCTTGTCCAGCAAGAACTCCTGCTGCTCAAGCACGTGTCGATTGCAGGCATCGATATTGAGGTCGCACCAGTCAACGAGGCGCTCCGTGAGGCGCTCGCCGATTTCGGTCGGCGGCTGCCGGAGCACGTACCGCACCTGGTGGCGATTGCATTTGAGACACTGTTGCTGTTTGTCACCTATCTGATCGTCACATTCTACCTGTTGCTGGAAGCGCCACGCATCGTAGAGTGGACATATGGGCTTGTTCCTGCGCCATACCGCGCTGAAATCCGTGCACTGGGATCACAGATCGACCGCATTCTGGCAGGGTATGTGCGCGGGACGCTGATGCTGATCCCGATTATGGCGACACTGACCACGATTGCGCTCATGATCCTGGGGGTACGTTACGCGCTGGTGTTGGGGATTGTCACCGGCATTCTGGAAACCATTCCGCTGATCGGTCCGTGGTCAGCCGCAGGCATTGCGATCATTGTGGCATTGTTTCAGGCGCCGGCGCCGTGGGGCTGGCCCGCCTGGCTGATAGCCGGTGCGATAGGGTTAACCTACTTTGTGTTGCGCATGTTCGAGGACAATTTCATCATTCCGCATGTCGTCGGACCCGCCGTGCATCTGCATCCAATGCTGGTGATCTTTGCCATTCTGGCAGGCGGCGCGCTTGGCGGGCCGTTTGGGTTGTTCGTTTCGATTCCGGTTGCCGCCATTGCGCGCCTGCTGCTGCGCTATCTGTACTACAAATTGATCGACGCGCCTGATCCGTCGATCCACGCGCCTTCATCGCATCACTACCCGGTATCGACGCAGGTGGAAGGCACATCGATCGATCAACCTCCGGCGCTGTCAGATGGACGGGTTACCCGAACGGTCGATCAGGCGGATCAGGCTGCTACTCCGGCAAACTGATCGAAATGGTATGGAATCCGGCATCAACATAAACAATCTCGCCGGTAACTGCCGATGACCAATCGCTACACAGCCAGACTGCTGCGTTTCCAACATCTTCGATAGTTACGTTGCGGCGGAGCGGCGCAACCTCGGCAAACTGTTTGTGGAGCGTGCGAAACCCGGCAATGCCACTGGCTGCCAGGGTGCGAATCGGACCGGCGCTGATCGCGTTGACCCGGATGCCACGTGGTCCGAGATCGTTTGCCAGATAGCGCACACTCGCTTCTAACGCCGCCTTGGCGACCCCCATAACATTGTAGTTTTGCGCCACCTGCTGCGAACCGTGGTATGTCAGGGTCACGATCGATGCTCCCGGAACAAGCAGGTCTTGTGCAGCTTTGACCACTCCTGTCAGTGAGTAGGCGCTTACGTCGAGCGCCAGGCGGAACCCCTCACGGGTGGTTTTCAGGTACGGTCCGTTGAGTTCGTCACGCAGCGCGAACGCGATGGCATGGATAATAATGTCGAGTGAACCGTACACATCGCGCACGCGCGCCATCAGCGCATCGATGTCTTCGTCGCGTTGCACATCGCACGGCTCGATCAGGCGTGCGCCAAGACTTTCGGCGAGCGGTCGCACGCGCCGCTCGAGCGCTTCGCCGACGTAGGTGAAACCGAGATCGGCGCCCTGCGTATGGAGCGCCTTTGCAATTCCCCAGGCAATCGAGTGATCGTTGGCGACCCCCATTACCAGGCCCTTTTTGCCCTGAAGCAGGCCCATCGTTTCCTCCTCAAAAAAAGAGCAGTCACCTTGTGTGCGGGTATGATACTATGAGTTGCAGGTAGCAGGTTTGGGGTTGCAGGTTGCAGGTTGCAGGTTTGGGGTTGCAGGTTGCAGGTTTGGGGTTGCAGGTTGCAGGTTTGGGGTTGCAGGTTGCAGGTTTGGGGTTGCAGGTTGCAGGTTGCAGGTTTGGGGTTGCAGGTTGTAAGGTTGCAGGTTGAACGGTTCTTGGTTCTCGGTTCGCAGTTCTCGGTTCTTGGTTCTCAGTTCTCAGTTCTCAGTTCTCAGTTCTCAGTTCCTGGTTCTCAGTTCTCGGCTCTCAGTTCTCAGTTCTCAGTTCCTGGTTCCTGGTTCTCGGTTCTTGGTTCTTAGTTCCTGGTTCTCAGTTCTTGGTTCTTAGTTCCTGGTTCTCAGTTCTTGGTTCTTAGTTCCTGGTTCTCAGTTCTTGGTTCTTAGTTCCTGGTTCAGAGGAGCCTATGTCGTCACTCTTTCTACGCGCGCTGTTGCTGGCGCTGGTCATCTACGAGTTTCTCTCCGATCTGCGCGGATGGCGCGGCTTGAGTTGGGGGCACCCGGCACTGCGTCCTGTACTTGCCGTCGCAGCGCTGGCGCTCCACCCACGCAACACGTCGTGGCGGCAGCGGTTGCCGGCGCTGGCGCTGGCAGCGTTCCCGGCGTTCATTGTGCACACCATCATTGCCGGTGTACGGCGGCGGGCGCTCGACCCGATGGCGACGCTTCAACCAGGCGTCCATCGTGATCGCACGGTTGCGCGCGTCAGTATCCCGATGTCGGAAGCATTCATGCCGGCGCTGTACATTGTGCCGCGATCCGGCGCGCATGCGGCAGTGGCAGTGTTGCACGGCTCCGGGTGTGACAAAACCTATTTCACGTGGAGGTTGACCAACGCACTGCTGCGGCAGGGCATGGCAGCGCTGCTGGTCGATCTCGACGGGCATGGCGAGAATCCACGGTTGCAGCGCTACCCGCAGATGCTGGAATGTGCGACTGAGGCAGCGCGCTGGCTACGCGCCCGTCATGCACGTGTGGGTATGCTGGGTATCAGTCTTGGCGGTTGCATCGCCGCGCGTGCTGCGGCAGACGGGATGAGCATCGATGCACTGGCGATTATGGAAGCGCCGCCGCGCCTTACCTTCGACAATCGTGATCGTCTGGCGGAGGCGCGCGCACTCGCTCAACCGTATGTCATCGACCTGCTCGGCGAGGCATCGATTCTGCATCTGGGACGCGCCGTTTATCGGTTAGCGCGCGCACAGCGCACACCGGGCATTCGCGCGGCGATCAGCACCTGGGACCTGATTGCAGCATGCGATCTCTGCGGAAGCCTGGCGCGATTGACAACACCGTTGCTGCTGGTATACGGTGAGCGTGACGCGATTGTCAAGCCCGCACAGGCGGAGGAAGCATGGCGCGCTGCGCCGTCTGGCGCTACCATGCTGCTTGTACCGGATGCAAGTCATCTGACCCTGATACTGCACCCAGAGGCGTTACAGCGTATGGCGGCATGGATGGCGGATCGTCTGAATGCACTATAGCATCACGCTGTCTTCAGCGCTGCGACTTTCTTCGATTCGAGGATGGCGTCGATGAACCCGTATTCACGCGCCTCTTCAGCCGTCATAAAGCGATCACGGCTGAAATCACGGGTGATCTCCTCAACCGTTTTTCCGGTATCTCTGGCGAGCAGACTGTTCCCCAGTTCCTGGATGCGCAGCAATTCTTTGACGATGCGTTCCATATCGGGGGCATACCCCTCAGCGCCGCCGCCTGCCGGGTGGAAGTGGATCGTCGCGTGCGGCAGGGCGTAACGTTTGCCGCGTGCGCCGCCAGCCAGCAGAATCGTTGCCATGCTGCCAGCTCGACCGACGCATACGGTACACACATCGGGTGAAATTAGTTTCATCGTATCATAGATGGCGAGACCATCACGCACACTGCCGCCGGGGCTGTTGATGTAGAACCAGATGTCGCGATCCGGATCGGTATGTTGCAGGTAGAGCAACTGCGCGACAATCAACGACGCAACTTCATCGTCGATTGGCGTGCCGAGCATGATGATGCGCTCCTGCAACAGGCGCGAGAAAAGATCCCACGAACGCTCGCCGCGCGGGGTGCGCTCGACAATTGTCGGAACCGGTACGTATGGCACAGTCAACTCCTGTATGGTACATTGATTCTGGATTAAAGTATACCATGCTCGTTGAAGGTTGAAGGTTGGGACGTTGCACGTTGAAGGTTGTAAGGTTATAAGGTTGAAGGTTATAAGGTTGAAGGTTGTAAGGTTGAAGGTTAAGGAAGGTTGGGACGTTGGGCGGTGAACGGTGCGCGGTGAAGGTTGCAGGTTGCAGGTTGCAGGTTGGGGTGTTGGGCAGTGAAGGTTGAAGGTTGAAGGTTGGGGCGTTGGGCGGTGAACCTGGACGGTGAACGTTGCGCGGTGGACGTTGAACGTTGAATACGGAGCACGGACTATGACTGCACACGAACCACGCCCCGCGTGTCGGATCGGGGTCACGGCAGAAGACCTGGCGCGTGAGGCGGATCGCGCGGTGTTGTACGGCGCTATCCTGGCAGCGCAGCGACCAGAGGTGCGCATCAAGCCCCACCTCGCAGATGCAGTCGCCGATCTGCTGCCAGCGGTGCGCGCCTATCTCGAAGGCGAGGAGAATGAACTCGCTGCGTATGCGCTGGCGTATGCGCGCGCATGCGGCGCGGAGGCGTTCCTGCGCGCGAAACGGAAGGTATAATCAGGTCGAAAAAGACGCCACACCCATCTGACGCACGCTTTTGGAACAACAAGGGGCAGCCAGAGGCATTGAACGACGCAGGAATGAAAAAGGCAGCCGAAGGCGCTGCCTTTGGCTACCCCTTTCCGGTGCATATCCACGCAGTGTGCAAAGCCCGCTACACAAACTCCTGCATTGCCCGCTCAAAACGTTCGCGTGACGGGCGCAACTCCTCTTCGGGCAGATACGCGAGCGGCGTACTGGTCAGGTGCATCACCTCGTGCAGCGTCTGTCGCTGCGTATTGATGTACAGCAACCCGGTGATAAACTCGTGGTTCTGGCGCGCCTTTTCCAGCAACTCGATCGCGTGCCACTTGTTCGTCGGATCGTAATCGCGCCCCAGTTTGCGCAGTTTGATCATCGGTCCGTCGTGCAGCTGAACGTAACGCTCATCTCCCTCGTCGTAATCGACATGCACCTCATCGAAACGCGGGATAAACTGAATGTCCTGCAAGCGCTCCTCGTGCGCTTTGCCATAGTCGTAGCTCTTGGTCGAGTCGTGGTGGTTGTTGAACGTCACACACGGGCTGATGATGTCGATCACCGCCGTACCGTGGAACGACATCGCCGCCTTCAGCAGTTCGCGCACCTGTTTCGCATCGCCAGCGAAGGATCGCGCCACAAAACCGCAGTCAGCCGCAAGCGCCTCGATGCAGATGTCGATCGGCGGCAGAACATTCGTCCCTGCGTATTTGAGCTTCTGCCCGACATCGGCGGTTGCCGAGAATTGACCCTTCGTCAGACCGTAGACACCGTTGTTTTCGACAATGTACACTACCGGGACATTACGGCGCACCATATGCTTGAACTGCCCCAACCCGATACTGCCGGTGTCCCCATCACCGCTGATCCCGATTGCCAGCAGGGTGCGATTCGCCAGCACCGCTCCAGTCGTCACCGAAGGCATGCGCCCATGCAGCGTGTTGAAGCCGAATGAACGGCTCATGAAGTATGCTGGCGTTTTGGATGAGCAGCCAATGCCGCTCATTTTGATGACCTGGTGCGGCGCCAGCGACAACTCGAATGCCGCTGCGATAATCTGGCTGGTGATCGAGTTGTGACCACACCCCTGGCAGAGGGTGGTTTCTCCACCCCGGTAATCCTGACTCGTCAGACCGATTCTATTGACCTGCGGCTTGCCGTTGGTTTTGGTTTCGACAGTCATACCATACCTCTCATCTGTATGAATGGAATCTGCGCCTGCCAGAGACACGACATGGCAGATTGTAGCAGTTCTCACAATGGTTGAACCTGTTGGACAGGGTTGAACACTCCATGGATGACCGCAACCAACATCGCGCCTCCACACGGCGACCGAAATGATGGTCTTTGAGTAAATAATCCGCTCCAGCCCGCGCAGGCGGGCTTCGCCCTGGCTAGCCGAGGGCTTCAGCCCCACGGCTAGCGCGGGATAGCGGAATAAATGCTCAATCTCCATAATTTCGGTCTACACTACGCCTCGCGCGACATATCAGACACGAACGATGGTCAACATACCTGAGAAATGCTGTAAATAAGGTCATTCCCGCTCAGCCTGTTCAGCACGCATGATTGAATCCACCACAAATTGCGCCGTCATCGGCAGACCATTGCAGATCCGAACCGACCGGACGCGCGCAGCATACTCCGGAGCATGCAGTTGCACCAGTTGCGCCATCTGACCATCCTGGTTCAATTCGACGATATAGACCCGCTCATACCGCGCCAGGAAGTCGGTGAGCGTCGCCTCCAGCGGCAGCGCACGGATGCGCAGATAACTCGTCTGTATCCCACGCGCGCGCAGCATATCACCCGCCTCACGCACCGCCGGGTCGGTCGAACCATAGGCGATGATGCCGATGTCGGCTGCTTTTGCTTCCAGGACGATGGGTTTTGGAACGAGAGTGCGCGCTGTGTTGTGCTTGCGCGTCAGACGATCCAGATTCTGCTGCCAGTCGGTTGGGCGTTCGCTGTAGAGTGCATATTCATTATGTCCAGTACCGCGCGCCAGATGAGCAGCTCGCGGATTCGGGTTGCCAGGAATCGTGCGATACGGAATGCCATCGCCATCGAGGTCCTTGTAGCGCCCCCAATCCTTGAACTGCTCCAGCTCATCCGCGGTCAGCACCTTACCGCGGTCGAACGGCTTCTCAGGGTAGGTGAACGGCTCGGACATCCAGTTGTTCATGCCGAGATCAAGATCGCTCAGCACCAGGACTGGCGTTTGCAGACGTTCCGCCAGATCAAATGCAAGGTAGCCGAACTCGAAGCATTCGGTCATGGTGCCGGGGAACAGGACGACATGGTGCGTATCGCCGTGCCCCATGTAGTAGGCAGAGAGAACATCCCCCTGCGACGTGCGCGTTGGCAGACCGGTGCTCGGTCCCATGCGCTGCACATCCCAGATGACGCATGGAACCTCGGCAAAGTATGCCAGGCTCACGAACTCGTTCATCAACGAGAGACCGGGACCGGAGGTGGCAGTCATCGCGCGGGCGCCGGCCCACCCGGCGCCGACGATAATACCGGCTGCCGCAATTTCGTCCTCGGTCTGAATGATCGCATAGGTCGTTGTTCCGGTTGCGGGGTCGGCGCGCAGGATCGGCGCCAGTTCCGTCATGGCGTCGACCAGACTGGTGGATGGGGTGATCGGATACCAGGCGCACACGGTCATACCCCCCATCAGTGCACCAAATGCGGCAGCCGTATTCCCATCGACCAGGATCAGTCCTTGTGTTTTCTCCATCGGCTCGACGCGGAACCGATCGACCTTCGACAGGTTAGCGCGCACCCATTCAGCCGCCGCAACGACAACGCCATAGTTCAGGGCGATCGGCTTTGGCTTACCTTTGAAGTGTCGTTCAATCGCAGCCTTGATTTCGTTCATGTCGATGCCAAGCAGTTCCGCCACCGCGCCGACATAGACCATATTGGCGATATAATCGCGCAGTTTCGCATCCGCACCCGATTGCCTGACCAGTTCGCGCACCGGCAGCGGATAAAAAAAGACATCCGAACGCGGATTGGTGAACTTCACATCATTCGGGTGGATGCAGACGCCGCCAGGCACAAGCGACGCCAGGTCTTCGTCGGCAGTGCGCTGATTGAACGCAACCAGTATCTCGGTTGTATCGCGACGCGCCGTATACCCATCCTTGCTCACCCGAATGGTGAACCAGGTGGGCAACCCCTGAATGTTCGACGGGAACAGATTTTTGCCGCTTACCGGGACGCCCATCTTAAAGATGGCGCGCATGAGCACGTTGTTGGCCGTCTGGCTACCGGAACCGTTGACCGTTGCGGCGACAATCGAAAAATCGTTGACGATGGGTTCGGATTCCAGGTGATCGAGCGGACGGGGCTGGGTTTCAGTTTCGATAACATGTGTCATAGGTGCTCTCCAGACGTGTGAGGCGGGTACACCGCCAGCATCGTACAGACACACGAGGGTGATGAAGGCCGCCACAAAACCGGCACTCCTTCACCACCCTCTCACGCGCGGGCCGTCATGGCCGTCTGTATGATCGCGTTTCATGCGTTATGAGACCATTCCAGCGACGCGGAGAACTTTGCTCATCGTTCCTTGTTCGATAGCAACGATATTATACCCCTTTTTTGTTGCATGGTGCACAAAGAATGTGGCTTGATTCACGGCGCAGGCGGAAACTGTGCAGCGCCGTTGATCACCCCGCCTTCGATCAGTGGAACGCCCGTGTCGGTCAGAACATTGCCGTACACGTCGGTCACGCGAAAGGTGTAAGGTCCCGGTCCCATGCCGCTACTCGCCACGAAGTAGTTGTCCATCACGCGCGGCACGGTCTGCCATTGACCATCCGAACGCAGATACTCGAACCGGGCGACCGGATTGCGGTGATTGCGGATCTGCACCGCCGTCCACCATTGACTGCTGCCTTCTTTGAAACGATAGGCGATTGGTCCTGTCAACGCCGGACTCACGATGCGCCAGCGAATCGGAACGCGCCCGGCGGAGAGATCGGCGATGCGCGCGAACGCCTGGGGACTCATATCGACATCGCCGCGTGCGCATTCAGGGCACCGATCAACAATGCGCACCACGACCCTGCCCTTCGGACCAATGACTTCAATAAAGGTGCCACACAGCGCCGCATTGTCGTAGTCGGCATGGTTCATCGCCGCGACCATCAGGTCTTCTGGCGATGGATCGAAGGAGCAATTCCCCGTACCATCGGCGTTGTAGTACGTTCCTTCGCCGGTACGATAGGTCGCGTCACGGATAACGAGCGGCAGGTAGACGGTATAGGCGCCGTTCTGCGCTCCGACGACCGGAATGCCGCCTACGATCAGCAGCCATGCGCAGGCAAAAACAAGAATGCGAACGGGCATGTCACCTCCTGCCGGTCACGCCGGAAGATGGCAGGCATCGTCGATCCACGCTGGCTATGCGACCACCTGATGGAAGGGAATGTACGCGATGCCGTATATCTCGCCATATTTGCGCCACAGATACGCCAGGTACGGCTGCACATCGAGCGACCTGCCGGTCGCGCGGCGCAGGATGTCATCAGCGTCGAGAGCGCGCCCATAGCGGTAGACGTGTTCGCGCATCCATTCACGCAGCGTACCGAACTCACCGCGCCCGATCTGCTGCGGGATGTCGGGATGGTCACGCAATGCCGCTTCATACAATTGCGCACTCATGATATTCCCCAGGGTATACCCCTGGAATGCCCCGCCAATCAGACCGCCGTACCAGTGAACATCCTGCAACACCCCGTCGCGGTCATCCGGCGGCGTCACACCCAGATCGCTGCGATAGCGTTCGTGCCAGGCTTCGGGCAGGTCGCGCACAGCGAGCGTTCCTTCCAGCAGCGCCAGTTCCAGGTCGAAGCGCAGAATGACGTGCAGGTTGTAGGTGACTTCGTCCGCTTCGGTGCGAATGAGCGAACGCTGCACTTTATTGATGGCGCGGTAGAATGTTTCAAGCGACACGTGCCCCAACTGGTCGGGGAATGTCGCCTGGAGACGCGGATAGAAGTGCTCCCAGAACGGCAGGCTGCGCCCGACGATATTCTCCCACAGGCGCGACTGACTTTCGTGCATCCCGGCAGATGTGCCGGAAGCGAGGGGCGTACCCTCGAATTCGAGCGCGATCCCCTGCTCGTACATCGCGTGCCCTGCTTCGTGAATGGTGCTGAACAGCGCCGATCCGAGATCGTACTCATCGAAGCGGGTCGTGATCCGCACATCGTTCAGCGAGAATTTGGTCATGAACGGATGCAGCGTCTTATCCTGTCGTCCACGGGTGAAGTCGTACCCCAGGGCGGTAATGACCTCAACGCCGAATGCCAGTTGTTGCGCTTCGGGAAAGAACTGGCGCAGGCATGAATCATCGACAGGCGGTTGAGCGGTCACCTGCTCGACCAGCGGCAACAATCCCTGACGGAGTCCGGCAAAAACCTGTTTGATCGTCGCAGTGCGCATGCCATAATCCGCCATATCGATCAGCGGATCGGCGATATGGTCGTAGCCTGGAAAGAATTCCGCGAAGCGCCGACTGAGATCGAGCGTGCGTTCCAGGTAGGGCAGCACCGCCGCAATATCATTCGCCGGTCGGGCGCGCGACCAGACATCGTAACTGACAGCCATGTGCTGGTACAGTTCAGCCGTGAATGCGGCAGGAATCCGGGTCGCGCGCTCATAGTCGCGCCGTGCAACCCGAATGAGCGCCGCATCGGGCGAATCGGGCGGGAGCGACTCTTCATAGGGGCGCAACGCATCGAGCAAACGCCCGATCTGCGCGTCAGTTCGCTTCTCGTGCGCGATCCGTCCCAGGGTTGCCAGTTGACGTCCACGCGCAGTCGCGCCACCTGGCGGCATGTAGGTCGTCTGGTCCCAGTTCAGCAGCGCGGCAGCCATTTCCAGATCGTAGATTTCGTGGAGACGCGTCTTGAGTTCGGTTAGTTGCGGAGGTATATGCATAGTGAAACCTTATCTGGCTGCAACGTTCAACGTGCAACGACCTTCCCACCTTCATAATACCGGTCAAGAGGACGAGAACGCATATCAACCTGCAACGTTCAACGTGCAACAACCTTCCCACCTTATACCAGTCAAGAGGACGAGAACGCATATCAACCTGCAACGTTCAACGTGCAACAACCTTCCCACCTTCATAATACCGGTCAAGAGGACGAGAACGCATACCAACCTGCAACGTTCAACGTGCAACGACCTTCCCGCCTTCAACCTTCAACCTTCAACCCTCAACCCTCGCCCCTCTCGCCTCATCCCCTCTCGCCTCATCCCCTCACAACTTCTCGGCGACCGTCTTGGCTTGCAGGAAGAGCAGCAGATAATCCCGCCCGCCGGCTTTCGAGTCGGTGCCGGACATATTGAAACCGCCGAACGGATGGGCGCCGACCATTGCGCCGGTGATCTTGCGGTTGAAGTACAGGTTGCCAACATGGAACTCATCGCGGGCGCGCTCCAACCGTTCCCGCGAACGGGAATAGACGCCGCCGGTGAGACCATACTCGGTATTGTTCGCAATCGCCAGCGCCTCATCGAAGTCGCGCGCTTTGATGAACGCCAGCACCGGACCGAAAATCTCCTCCTGGGCGATACGCGCATTGGGGTCCACATCGGCGATGATCGTCGGCGGCACGAAATAGCCATCAGCGGGCGCGTCACCGCTGAACGCCAGCCGACCGCCTTCACGCTGCCCTTCCTCGATATACCGGCGAATCTTCTCCTGCGAACGTGCATCGATCACTGCACCCATGAACGTCCCGCGCTGTGCCGGATCGCCGACCGTCAACCCACCGGTCAACTCGATCACCCGGTCGAGCAACTCATTGTAGACCGGTTCGACGGCAACGACCCGCGAGCACGCCGAGCACTTCTGCCCCTGGAAACCGAACGCGGAGACGACAATCCCCGAAGCCGCCGCCTCCAGGTCCGCAGTTTCGTCCACGATGATCGTATCCTTGCCACCCATCTCAAGAATGGTGCGCTTAAGCCACTTCTGCCCCGGATGCACCTTTGCCGCACGCTCAAAGATGCGAAGCCCGACTTCCTTCGAGCCGGTGAAGCCGATGAAGCGCGTCAGGGGATGATCGACCAGCGCATCACCGACGCTGCTGCCGGGACCGGGGAGGTAATTGACCACGCCGGGCGGTAAACCGCATTCTTCCAGGATTTCCATAAACTTTGCTGCAATGATCGGCGCGGTCGAAGCCGGTTTGAGCACAATCGTATTGCCGGCAACAACCGGCGCCGTCACCAGACCAACCATAATGGCAAGCGGGAAATTCCATGGCGGGATCGCCACGCCTGCACCGAGCGGAATATACGTCAGCCGGTCATCCTCGCCAGGGATGGGGTAGAGCGGCTGCGGCTCGCTCAGGCGCAGCATTTCGCGCGCATAGAATTCGCAAAAGTCAATCGCTTCGGCAACATCGGCGTCCGCCTCGGACCAACTCTTGCTGACCTCGTACACAATCCAGGCATTCAACTCAAAGCGACGCGCACGCATGGCAGCCGCAGCCTTCAACAACAGATCGACACGCTGCTCGACCGGCGCACGACGCCATTCGGCAAAGCGGCGGTGCGCCGTCTCGATCGCGCGCTGCGCCAGAGCGACATCGGCGCTCGCCGCATACCCGACCACTTCGGCAGGTCGCGCCGGGTTGACCGATGCTATGGTTTCGCTGGTGGCGATCCGTTCGCCGTCGATAATCAGCGGATAGGTGCGACCGAACTGCGCCCGGACGTGCGCCAGCGCCTGCTCCATGGCAGCGATATTGGCGGGATCGTTAAAGTCGGTGTACGGTTCATTTCGGAATGGGGGGAGGTCCATCGTCTTCCTCCTGTGGTTCGTTCTCCTGCAAGGCATTATACACGACTCACCGCTGCGTGCGCCCGGATGGTGATCGACGTCAGGTGCAACGCAAACTGAGATTCGGTTGCAACCTGATCGTTCATGTGAACGTAGGACTTCATGTGGAGCAGATAGAGGAAAGGGAAAGGAGAGTGACATGGCGCGGATGTCCCGCAGAATCAGGATCATCGCCGTGATCAGCGCGCTGGCGCTGCTCGGCGCGCTGGGGCTGGGGTTCGCCCTGTTGCGCCCGGCGGAGGAAGAGAACCCGCCAGCACCGCGCGCCCGCGCCTATCCAAAAGGGGGTTCGCCCTGTTGCGCCCGGCGGAGGAAGAGAATCCCTGGGAGTTTCTCGGTCCGGCCGACGATGACGTGACATCGCTGGTATTTGATCCGACGACGCCGACCACGCTGTATGCAGCAACCCGGTTCCGCGGCGTCTACAAAAGTGAGGATGGCGGCACCACCTGGCGGTATCTTCGCGGGTCAGGCTTCAGAGGAAGATCGCTCGCTATCGCCTCGACGACACCGACCACGCTGTATGTCTATGGCGAGAGAGGCGTGTACAAGAGCGCAGACGGCGGGGAAACCTGGCGCGCGGTCAACCGGGGGTTGGAGTTGGGGGAATGGAATTGGGTGTCTGCGCTGTCCATCGACCCGACGAACCCCCGCGTAGTCTTCGCCGGAACCGACACCGGCGTGTACAAGAGTGAAAACGGCGGGGAAAGCTGGCGCAAGGCCGAGGGATATTTCCCAGAGATAAATGCGCTGTCCATCGACCCGACGAACTCGCAGGTGATCGTCGCTGGAACCCGCAATGGCGTGTACAAGAGTACAGACGGCGGGGAAACCTGGGACAGGATCAGCACATGGAGAGCGAATGCACTGTCCATCGACCCGGCGAACCCCCAGGTGATCGTCGCCAGAACCGACAAAGGCGTGATCAGAAGCGCGGACGGCGGAGCGACCTGGCGCGCCGCAGACGGTCTGCCAGCAAAGAAAATGTCGAGCCTGTTGCGCGCTCCAACCGGAGTGATGTACGTGAGCGATTGGGAAGACTGTTCGCACCTGTACCGTAGCACTGACGGCGGCGCTACCTGGAACAGGGTCGACATTATCGAAATTCTGCTCGCGTCTCCGCTTGATCGCTGTCCGGGGGGCGCGGGGAGTAAGCTTCTCCTGCTGGCGGTCGATCCGAACGCGCCAGCGACGCTCTATGCTTCTGTTTCATTCTCAGGTCTCTCAGGTCTCTTGCGCAGCAGCGATGGCGGCGTCTCCTGGCGACCTGCCGGGTTGCCTCGCACCGTCCGGAGCCTGGCGCTGACACCGTCATCGCTCTATGCGGGCACGAGTGGGGGCGGGGTGTACCGCAGCGATGATCGCGGTCTCACCTGGCGCGCCGCCAGCGAAGGATTGACCGGCTTTGATGTCTTCGAGCTGGCGGTCGACCCGACCACGCCGACGACCCTGTACGCTGCAACCGATAATGGGGTGCACAAAAGCGATGATAGCGGCCTCACCTGGCGCGCCGTCGGGTTGTCCGGTCAGCGGGTTTGGACGCTGGCGGTCATCCCGACCACGCCGACCACGCTGTATGCGGGCGTCGGCTATGGCGACGAACCCGGCGTGTACAAAAGCACGGACGGCGGGGAAACCTGGCGCGCCGCCGGGCTGCCCGGTCAGCGGGTTCTGACACTGGCGGTCGATCCGACCACGCCGACCACGCTGTATGCAGGCGTCCGGGAAGGGGGCGTGCAGCGCAGCGACGATGGCGGCGCGACCTGGCGCGCCGTCGGGTTGCCGGGTCGGTCGGTACGGGCGCTGGCGATCCATCCCGTCGAACCCGCAACCCTGTATGCGGGAACGGACGATCGCGGGCAGGACGCGCTCTTCCGCAGCGCCGATGGCGGCGCCACCTGGAGCGAGAGCATCAGGACGACTGGCATAATTGCCGTGGTCATCGACCCGAACGCGCCAGCGACAGTGTACGCTGCGAATGAGAACGGAGAGATACTCAGAAGTACAGATGGCGGCGCCACCTGGAGCTATTATCCGATATGGAGCCATTATCCGATATTGACTGCGACGCCCCTATCCCTGCTCCTGGTCACCGACCCGGCGCAACCGCCGACCATCTATGTCGGAACGCTCATCAGCGGCGTGCAGCGACTGGCGATTGATAAGGCGCGCTGGGCGCCGTATCCGTAATCGGGCGGCGCGCGGGGTGGCGGCGCGGCGCGGACGATGCCGCGATTGGACCAGACTACTTATGGGAATTGAGAATTGAATCCGTATGCGCCTCTTGCCGTCGGGCTGATGGGGATTGAGAATTTATTCCGCTATACCGCGCTAGCCGTGGGGCTGAAGCCCTCGGCTATGCAAGGCAAAGCCCGCCTGCGCGGGCTATACCGGATTATTTCTTCAAAGACCATAAGCCCTCGGCTATCCAGGGCGAAGCCCGCCTGCGCGGGCTAGACCGGATTATTGATTCTAAAGACCACTTCAGCAGGTCGCATCGGGCTGACCGACGCAACGGGCGGGGCGGCGCGATCCCTTCGCCGTCGATCATCAGCAGACGAGCCGGACCGGACTGCACCCACACGAAGATCGCCGCCGCCAGTGCAACGTAAACTGAGATTTGGTCGCAACCGAGTCGTTCATGGTAGACGCAGGACTTATTGTGGAGCAGATGGAGGAAAGGAGAGAGATATGGCGCGTCTGTCACGCACAACCCGGCTTATCGTCGCGCTCGGCGCACTGGCGCTGCTCGGCGCGCTGGGACTGGGGTTCACCCTGTTGCGCCCGGCGGAGGAAGAGAATCCCTGGGAGTTTCTCGGTCCGGCCAACGATGACGTGACATCGCTGGTGTTCGACCCGACGACGCCGACCACGCTGTATGCAGCAACCTGGTTCCGCGGCGTATACAAAAGTGAGGACGGTGGCACGACCTGGCGGTATCTTCGCGGGTCAGGCTTCAGAGGAAGATCGCTCGCTATCGCCTCGACGACACCGACCACGCTGTATGTCTATGGCGAGAGAGGCGTGTACAAGAGCGCAGACGGCGGGGAAACCTGGCGCGCGGTCAACCGGGGGTTGGAGTTGGGGGAATGGAATTGGGTGTCTGCGCTGTCCATCGACCCGACGAACCCCCGCGTGGTCTTCGCCGGAACCCGCAATGGCGTGTACAAGAGTGAAAACGGCGGGGACACCTGGCGCAAGGTCGCGGGATCTGTCACAGAGATAAACGCGCTGTCCATCGACCCGACAAACCCCCGCGTGGTCTTCGCCGAAACTGGCACTGGCGTGTACAAGAGTGACGACGGCGGGGAAACCTGGGGCAGGATCAGCACATGGAGAGCGAATGCACTGTCCATTGACCCGGCGAACCCCCAGGTGATCGTCGCCGCAGTCAGTGATGGCGTGTACAAGAGCGCAGACGGCGGGGAAACCTGGCACGCCGCAGACGGTCTGCCAGGAATGAGCGTGTTGAGCCTGTTGCGCGCTCCGACTGGGGTGATGTACGCGACCAATGCGAGGTCCCTTTACCGCAGCGCTGACGGCGGCGCCACCTGGAGCGAGATCGAAGTCGCTACGCCTGTTTTTCGTTCGGGTACGCTTCGCGAAGAGGTTTCTTTCGGTGGGGTTTCACTTCGCCTGCTGGCAGTCGATCCAACCGCACCGGCGACGCTCTACGCCAAGCGCACGCTTAGCCTTTTCAGCGGCGGTCTCTGGCGCAGCAGCGATGGCGGCGTCTCCTGGCAGCCTGCCGGGTTGGGTTCCATCATTCTGAGCCTGGCGCAGACGCCGTCGGCGCTCTACGTGGGAACGTATGTGGGCGGGGTGTACCGCAGCGATGATCGCGGTCTCACCTGGCGCGCCGCCAGCGACGGGCTGACCGGCTTCGATATCTTCGCGCTGGCGGTCGACCCGACCACGCCGACGACCCTGTACGCTGCAACCGATAATGGGGTGCACAAAAGCGATGATAGCGGCCTCACCTGGCGCGCCGTCGGTTTGCCCGGTCAGTTGGTACAGGCGCTGTCCGTGATCCCGACCACGCCGACCACGCTGTATGCGGGCGTCGGCTATGGCGACGAACCCGGCGTGTACAAAAGCACGGACGGCGGGGAAACCTGGCGCGCCATCGGGTTGCCCGGTCAGCGGATCCTGACACTGGCGGTCGATCCGACCACGCCGACCACGCTGTATGCAGGCGTCCGAGAAGGGGGCGTGCAGCGCAGCGACGATGGCGGGGAGACCTGGCGCGCCGTCGGGTTGCCCGGTCGGTCGGTACAGGCGCTGGCGATCCATCCCGTCGAACCTGCAACCCTGTATGCGGGAACAGACGATCGCGGGGAGAACGCGCTCTTCCGCAGCGCCGATGGCGGCGCCACCTGGAGCGAGAGCGTCAGGACGGATTCCGGCATAACTGCCGTGGTCATCGACCCGAACGCGCCAGCGACGGTGTACGCTGCGAGTGAGATGCTTCTCAGAAGTACAGATGGCGGCGCCACCTGGAGCAGGGAGAAGGGTTCTTCGCTATTTCGGAGCCCCTCCTTCCTGCTCCTGGTCACCGACCCGGCGCAACCGCCGGCAATCTACGGCGCGTCCATCAGCGGCGTGTGGCGGCTGGCAATCGAGAAGGCGCGCTGGGCGCCGTATCCGTAATCGGGCGGCGGGCGGCTCTCAGGGGTAGAGTTCCTGGAAGTGATGAGCGGTGTTCTGCGTTCTCCACGCTTTTGCCCCTCATCCCCCCCAACCCCCTTCTCCCACACGGGAGAAGGGGGAGTTTGGTCTTCCTGATGCCCTGAAACGGGCGATGGCACGCCGGGGTTTTCCAAAAAATCTATCCCTGTGAGGTAGCGCGCGAGGATTGCGGCACGCCGGATGGTTGCGCTGCGGATCGGCGCGGACAATGCCGCCGTCACGCACGCGGCGATTTCTTTTCGGGTGTGGTCGGGGCGGCAGGTCGGGCGGCGTCGCTCACCGCCGCCCCCCACCCGGTCGTCCCACAAGCTGGGGGCAAGGAAAATCCTCAAGACCCCTGGTCGTAAGTTACTTCTTTCCATCCTTGACACCATCACGATCTCGGATATAATCGTTTAGAAATTATAAAAATCTCCGCGCTCTCCTTCATACCTTGCCCATGCAGCGCCCGGAGTCTTGATATGTCATCCACACGAGCGAACAGGGTCAGTCCGCCAACCGTCACGCAGTACGTGATCGAAACCGTGCGCGCCGATATTCTGAGTGGACGGTATCCTATGAACTCACGGCTCGATCAGCAGGCAATCGCCGCCGAACTCGGCGTCAGCATCATCCCCGTGCGCGAGTGCCTGCGGCAACTCAAGGGTTGGTGCAGATTTCACCCCGACGTGGCGTGTTCGTCATCGAGTTGTCGATCGACGAGTTCCGCGAGATCTACAGCATCCGCGAAGTGCTCGAAGAACTGGCGATTCAGCAGGCGCTGCCGCACATGACCCCGGCGCACCTCGACTATGTCAGCCAGATCAACGCACGTTTCATTCAGGCGATCCAGGACCGGGCATTCGCAACGGCGCTGGAGATCAACCAGGAGTTTCACCTCGCGCTGTATGAACCGGCGCAGCAACCGTTGCTGATCGACCTGATTTCAAGCCTGTCGACCCGCTCGATGCGCTACCGGCAGATCTATGTCAATCTGCCCAACCGGGCGCAGCAGGCGATTGTCGATCACGAGACCATCCTCGCCGCCTGCCGCAACTGGGATGTCGTTGCGGCAGGTCAGGCGGTGCGCAGCCATCTCCGCCGCACCCTGGAAGGGGTGCTTGCCACCCTCAAAGTATCGCCCGAATCTGATCACCATCCTTCAGACTGTTCGTAAGATGGAGTTTCAACAGGAGGTCAACGTATGACACATCACACGTTCCGCCGACAGATGCTCTGGGCTATGCTGGGTGCGTGGATTGTTGCGCTCGCGGTGGGTGCATGCGGTCAGGCGCCAGCTGCACCGGCGCCGACGACCGCACCGGCTGCGCCGACGACCGCACCGGCTGCGCCGACGACCGCACCGGCTGCGCCACAGGGAGCGCCGATCAAGATCGGTTGCTCCCTGCCATTGACCGGCGCCTTCGCCGACACCGGCGTCTGGGTGCAGCGCGGGTACGAACAATGGGCGGAGGATGTCAACGCTGCGGGCGGGTTGCTCGGTCGTCCGGTCGAACTGACAATCTACGACGACGAGAGCAAAACCGAGAACGCGGTCAATCTCCTCAACCGCGTTATCTCGGTCGATCAGGCGGATCTGTTGTGCGGCGGGTATCCTGGCACCGCCGCCGCCGCGCAGATGGCAGTCGCCGAAAAGAACCAGAAGGTCTATGTATCGATGGGCGGGCACATGGCGTCCTTCTCGCAGGGGTTCACCTATGTCTTTGGCGCGCCGCCGCTGATGGGGCAGTGGTGGTACGAAGGATTGTACGGATGGCTTGCCTCGCTCCCCGAAGCGGAACGACCAAAGAAGGCAGCGGTCTTCACCATCAACAATCCGGTCGGCGCTGCCATTCTGGAACCAATGCCGGAAAAACTGAGCGCCCTCGGCATTGAGATTGTTGTGAATGAGCGGTATGATGTGCCGTTGACCGATGCGGCGCCGCTGGTGACGAAAGCAAAAGGGGCGGAAGCGGACATCTTCTTCGCCAACGGCTTCTTCCCCGACAGCGTACAGATTGTGAAGGCAATGCGCGCCCTCGACTACAACCCCAAACTGATCGCTCAGGGGGTCGGATCGATCATTCCTGCCTGGGTGCAGGAGTTGGGCGCGGATGGATACTACGTCTTCTCCGGCACCGCTGTCCACCCGTCGTTGCCGTTCGAGGGCATTTCCCGGCTGAATGAGGTTGCCAGGGCGAAATACAATGCGCCGGTTGCGCCGATCTACTTTATCTTCGGCTATGCCTGGATGCAGGCATTGCAACGCGGCGTCGAAGGCGCGCAGACCCTCGATCAGACCGCCATCCGCGACTGGTTGAAGGCAAACCAGATCACCACGGTCGCCGGAACATTCACCTTCGACGAGCGCGGTCTGCCGCCGCCGTACAACTATCTGACCCAGGTGATCGACGGCAAAGTGGAACTGATCTGGCCGCCCGACGTGCGCACAAAAGAACCGATCTATCCCAAACCGGCGTGGGGGCAGTAGACGGCGATGCTCTACGAACTGGCGCAATCGCTTACCGGTGGCTTGCTGATCGGCGGCGCGCTGGCGGTGTTGAGCGTGGGCTTCAGCATGGCATGGGGCATAACCCATGTGCTCAACGTGGCGCACTGCGCCTTTGCGGTGCTGGCTGCCTATCTTGGCTATTGGGCGCTCAACCGGTGGGGGATCGACCCGCTGCTGGCGCTGCCGGTCATGCTCCCGACATTCTTTCTGCTTGGCGTGGCGATGCACACGCTGCTGATCCGGGCAACGGCGCGACGTGCGCACGACCTCGGTCTGGCAACGATGGTGCTGACCTTCGGACTGGGCATTGTGATTGAGAACGGCATGCTCCTCGCCTGGACACCCGACCCGCGGGTGCTGAAGACGGCGTATAGCGCCTTGACGCTACGGGTCGGTCCGGTGATCGTTCAGGCGCCGCATCTGATTGCGTTTGGTCTGGCGGTCGTCACCATCGGCGCATTGTACCTCTTCGCCGAGCGCACGTTTATGGGGAAGGCGGTGCGCGCAGTATGGCAGCAACCCATGGGCGCGGCGTTATCGGGGATCGATCTGGATCGGGTCACGACCATCGCATATGGGATGGCGGTCGCAACGGCGGCGGTTGGCGGTGTGGCGATGTCGTTGCTCTACACCTTCGACCCCGCCACGCATCTGAGCTGGCTGGTCTACGTCTTTCTGGTCGTCATTCTGGGCGGGGTCGGCAGTATTCTGGGATCGGCGCTTGCGGGATTGATCATCGGTCTGATTATCGGTATCAGCAGTGTGTTCATCCCGCTGGCGTGGAATAATCTCGTGCTGTTTGGACTGTTGATTGTGCTGCTGCTTCTGCGTCCGCAAGGATTGCTGCAACGGTAGAGCAGGTGACGAGGATGCGCCGTGGTGCACTGCGATCATTCGGTTTGCCGGCGCCGGATGCGTTGATCGGCATCGGGGTTGCGCTGGCGCTCGCCGCCGTGCCGCTCGCCGGGCCGGGCATCTATCTGCTCGGCTTTCTGTTCACCATTTTCATGTATGGTGCACTGGCGGGCAGCTGGAATATCATCGGCGGGTATGCCGGGTACCTGAGTTTCGGCCACGCGGCGTTCTTCGGGTTGGGAGCGTACACCACGGCGCTGCTCCTGTTCTATTTTGGCTGGTCGCCGTTTCTGACATTGCCGATTGCAGGGGTGCTCGCGGCGCTGTTTGCCGCGCTGGTCGGCTACCCCTGCCTGCGCCTGCGTGGACCGTACTTCAGCCTGGTGACGCTCATCCTGGGGCTGGCAATGTAGTCCCTGACGCTCAACCTGCCGTTCACCCAGGGGTCGAGCGGGCTGTTTCTCCCATTTCTGCGCGTTGACATTTATACCAGTCACGTGATCTTCTACGAAGTGATGCTGGGGCTGCTGATCATCGTCACGGCGGTTCTGCGACAGATCACGCGCACGAAGATGGGTGTCGGGCTGACTGCCATCCGCGAGGACGAAGATGCTGCCGGAACGCTCGGCGTCGATGCGACGCGCCTCAAGTTGCAGGCATTCATGCTCAGCGCTTTCTTGACGGGTCTTATTGGTGGCGTGTATTCTTACTACAAGAGTTATCTCGATCCGTCATTTGTCTTCGCAACATCGATCTCAATAACGATTGTGCTGATGGCGCTCTTCGGCGGTCGGCTGGCATGGTACGGTCCGCTGGTCGGCGCAGTTGTGATCTCGATCGTCAACGAAATGCTGACAACGCATGCGCCGCCGCAAACCGCGCGGATCGTGTTCGGTGTGCTGCTGATCGGCGTCATCATGTTTCTGCCGGACGGGTTAATGTCTATCGCTCAGCGTCATCTTCCGACGCTTGCAGTACGGCGTGCGCGGCATCCGGCAACGCGCGACGAGGTGGCATAGGGCGAGGACGCTTCCGAAGACCAGGTGATGGTCACCCCGGAAGCGGGGCAGGAACGGTGCAGGTGAGCGTCACTGTCCGAGACGAGGGCGATGCTGCAGGCATCCAGACTCCTCCTGTTCCCCCGGTGGGAGAAGGAGAGCGAGGGGATGCTCTCACGTGTAGATTTTGGCAAGTCCCTGAGTTGCATCGCCTGTTCCGGTCATTGGGACGCCTGAACTCCCCCTTCTCCCCTTGTGGGAGACGGGGGCAGGGGGGACGAGGGGCAACGGTGCATGGGAATGCAGAACATCACCCATCTCTCCTAAGAAATCCACCTTGAGAGGGCAGGGGGTGAGGGGACAAATGACCCCTCCCCTTTCAGAACAGAAGGAGGATCATGATGAAAATCTTTGATCTCAGCGTTCCGACCGAGATGAGTCCCAGCGAAGTCGAGCCGGTGCAGGTCGAGCATATCGATCACAAACAGACGGCGGCGTTCATGGCGAGTTTTTTTGGCGCAACGGTCGATGATCTTCCTGAAGGCAACGGGTGGGCGAACGATCAGGTGACAATTCGCGCCCACGCCGGCACCCACGTTGATGCGCCGTGGCACTACTACCCGACATGTGGCGGCGCGCGCGCCCGCACCATCGATGAAATGCCGCTCGAATGGTTCTACGGCGATGGGGTTGTGCTCGATATGCGCCACAAGCCGCGTGGCAGTCTCATCGACATCGACGATCTGCGCACAGCGCTCGACGCGATTGGGTATACGCTCAAACCGGGCGACATCGTGCTGATCCAGACCGGCGCGGATAAACTATGGGGACAGGCGGAGTATTTTGCTGCCGGCGCTGGCATGAGCGCTGCCGCAACCCGCTGGTTGATCGAGCAGGGCATTCGCACCATGGGCATCGACGCCTGGGGGTGGGATCAACCGTTCTGGGCGATGAAAGAGCGCTTTCAGCAGACCGGCGACCCCTCGGTGATCTGGGAGGCGCATCGTGTCGGGCGCGACCTTGAGTACTGCCACATCGAGAAACTTGCCAACCTCGACGCGCTGCCGCGTCCTTTCGGGTTCAAGGTCGCCTGCTTCCCGGTCAAACTCACCGGCGGCAGCGCCGGTTGGACGCGGGTCGTGGCGATTTTTGACGATCTGTAAGCCATCTAGCGGGACGCGCTATGCTGCGAGGTGTTGGCATCACCAAACGTTTCGGCGGCGTTACGGCGCTGCGGAACGTCAGTTTCGAGGTCGGCGCCGGCGAACTGGTTGGACTGATCGGTCCAAACGGATCGGGCAAGAGCACCCTGTTCAGCGTGATCTCCGGGTTCCATCCGCCGGACGAAGGCGCCGTTTTCTTTGATGGGCGCGACATTACCGGCGCCAGACCGCACACTGTCGCACAGATGGGGATCGCACGAACGTTTCAGATCGTTCGCCCCTTCACCGGTATGACCGTCGTCGAGAATGTGCGGGTCGGTGCGCTCTACGGACGCGGTGAGCGCAGCATCGCCGTCGCCGACCGCCGCGCCAGGGAGCTGGTCGAATTCGTCGGGCTGGAACAGCGCGCCGATACGCTGGCGCGCAACCTGACGCTGGCGGAAAAAAAGCGCCTGGAGATCGCACGCGCGCTCTCGATCCAACCGCGTGTGCTCCTGCTCGACGAGGTGTTTGCCGGACTCAATCCAACCGAAGTGCGCGGCGCTATCGACCTGATCGCCCGCATTCGCAGCCAGTTCGGCGTGACCATCATCATGGTCGAACACGTCCTCAAGGCGCTGATGGAAACCTGTGAACGCATCATCGTGCTGAGCTACGGCGAAAAAATTGCCGAGGGCGCACCATCCGCCATTGCTGCCGACCCACACGTGATCAGCGTCTATCTGGGAAAGACGTATGCTGCACGTTGAGCATCTGAATGTCGCCTACGACACGCTTCAAGTCTTGTGGGACGTGTCGCTGGAGGTGCGCGAAGGCGAGATCGTCGCCCTGATCGGCTCGAACGGCGCCGGTAAGACGACGCTGCTCAAGACGATTTCGGGACTGATGAAGCCGTTGTCTGGTGCGATCCGATTCATGGGCGAAATGATCACCGGTCTCCCCCCGCACGACATCTGCCGACGCGGTGTGATTCACGTTCCGGAGGGACGCGCTCTATTTCCGCGTATGCGCGTTATCGAAAACCTGGAACTCGGCGCTTACCTTCCGGCTGCACGCGCACAGCGCCATCACGCGCTGGAGCGCGTCTATCGCCTGTTTCCGCGCCTGAAAGAACGCTGGCGGCAGGATGCTGGCACCCTCAGCGGCGGCGAACAGCAGATGGTCGCCATCGGGCGCGCATTAATGGCGCAACCGAAACTCCTCATGCTCGATGAACCGTCGCTTGGTCTGGCGCCGGTGCTGGTGGAAGCGATGATGGAGGTTCTGACACACCTGAATGCAGAAGGAATGACCATCCTGCTTGTCTCACAGGAAGTGCACCAGGCGCTTGACATTGCTCATCGCGCATATGTAATGGAAAATGGACGGATCGTGCGTAGCGGATCGGCGGACGAACTACGCGCCGACGACGCTATTCGCAGTGCGTATTTGGGATTGTAACTAGAAAGGAACGAGCGGTGAACAAGGTCATCATCACTGCCGCGCTGACCGGCGCGGTCACGGTGCCGACCCAGACGCCATACCTGCCGTACACGATCGAGCAACTGGCAGAGGATGCAGAGCAGTGCGCGCGCGCAGGCGCGGCGATCATCCACATCCATGCACGCAACCCTGCCAACGGCGCGCCATCATCGGACATGGAACTGTTTGGCGAGATCCTGAAAGCGATCAAAGCCCGCACCGATGCCGTCATCTGCACCACAACCGGCGGCGGCGTCGGGATGACGCCAGCGGATCGGGTGCGCGTCGTACCGATGTGGCAACCCGAACTGGCAACGTGCAACATGGGGTCGATGAACTTTTCGGTGCATCCGGCAGCGAGGCGCTTTGCCGATAGCGACTACAAGTTTCCCTGGGAAAAGCAGTGGCTCCTGGGAAGCGAAGATTTTATTTTCCCCAATACGTTCGCCAGCATCAAACATTTCCTGGGTGAGATGAAAAAAACCAACACCCGCCCCGAGTTCGAGATCTACGATGTCGGGCATCTCTACAACCTCGATTTCATGGTCAGGGAAGGGCTGGTCGAAAAGCCAATCTGGCTTCAATTCGTCATGGGGGTTCTCGGCGGCATTCGCGCAACCCTGTACGACCTGACCCACCTGCTCGACACGGCAAACCGGCTCTTCGGTTCCGAAAACTACCACTGGTCGGTCATTGGCGTTGGGTATCCGCAGCAGTTCCATATGTGCACGGCAGCGATCATGCTCGGCGGTCATGCGCGGGTTGGTCTGGAAGACAACATTTTCGTCAGTCGCGGGAAACTGGGCCGTAACCATGAACTGGTAGAAAAGATCGTGCGTATCGCAGCCGAGTTCGACCGTGAGCCGGCGACGCCGGCTGAGGTTCGCGCATTCCTCAATCTGAAGGGGAAGGACCTGGTTGGATTCTAGGTTTTGAGGGGAAGGAGTGTATTTGTGCGATGTGCGTACTTCACCGCCGGTCTGCCGGAGTATACGCCCGAAGAGGCAGTGGCGGCGCTGCGGGATGCTGGCTACGACGGGATCGAATGGCGCGTCACCGATCAGGCGCCATCGGCGGATGGGCGCCCCGGATTCTGGGCGGGAAACCGATGTACCTGGCCACTGACGACCTTTGTGGAGGATGCCCCACGCATCCGCGCACTGACTGAAAGCGCCGGATTATCAATGCCAAATGTGGGCGCCTACGTCACCTGCGATGATCTGCCGGCGGTTGAGCGGGCGTTGCAGGGGACGGCAGCACTGGGAGCGCCGGGTGTCCGGATCAACGTACCGCGTTACGATGGAACGTCCCCCTACCTGCCGCTCCGTGAGCGCAGTCGGGCACAGTACCGCGAGGTGGCGGCGATGGCGCGTCGCTACGGCGTGCGCGCCTTGATCGAAATCCATATGGGCAACATCACGCCGAGCGCCAGCGCTGCCGCCGCATTTCTGGAGGGTTTCGATCCACGTGATGTGGGGGTCATCCACGATGCTGGCAACATGGTGTACGAGGGGTACGAACAGTACCGGTTAGGGCTGGAAACGCTCGGACCATACCTGGCGCACGTTCACATCAAGAATGCGCGCTGGGAGCGTACCGGAACGCGCGCAGACGGCAGCGTGGAATGGCGCGCAACGTTCGCTCCGCTCCGCAAAGGGATTGCCGATCTTTCCGGGCTCATGCGGGCGCTGCGCGCGGTTGGCTACGATGGGTGGCTCTCGTTCGAGGATTTCTCCACCGAACGACCGACTGCTGAACGGATCATCGACAACCTGGCATACGTCCGGCATCTGCTGGCGGCGTAATCGCTGGCGTTCGGGTTCGCAGGACACATGCAAAGCAGGCGAAGGGGTTGCCTTCGCCTGCTCTCTTGTGGATGCACCATCGGCTACTGTGACGCGCCACTGCCCGTTTCGCCGCCCGATGGAGGCATCGGCGCCGACGGCGGTGTCGCTGGCAGCGTCGGTTGCTCCGGTTTCTTCCCGCCGCGCGTGATCTTGCGCCAGCTCCAGCGCCCGAACAGAACCACCGGCAACCAGACCGGCGTCCAGATACCCAGAACGATCAGCAGGTTCACCAACCCCTGCCCGAATTCGAGCAGGCCGCGCAACGCCTCACGCGCCACATTGATCGGCTGCCATGCATCTTCCTCGATGATCGACGGCGGCGGCGGCACGGGGCGCAGTTCTGCGGTGATGGTCGACATGGCTGCGCTGCGTTGCAGGTATTGCATCCGCCCCTTGATCCGCTCAATCTGCTCCTGAACATCGCTCAACGCCTGGTTCACACGCAGCGCATCTTCAACCTTGTCGGTACGCTGCAACAGGTCGAATAGACGGTCACGCGTCGCTTCCAGGTTGCGTAGCCGCGACTCGAGATCGACATACTCTTCGGTGACATCTTCGCCACTGATATTACGGCTCAACACCTTCTTCGCCAGCCCTTCCACGCCGCTGAGCGCCTCATCGAAACGCGCCGCAGGCACGCGGAAAACGATGGTTGACCGCATCGCGTCGCCGGTGCCATACGTTTCTGTGCTCACCACAAAGCCGCCGAGTCGCGCCGCTGTCTGGCGAATGGCCGCTTCCGCTTCGCCAACGTTCACCACTTCCAGGGAAATCGAGGCATTCTTGATGATCAGACGGTCTGATGCCGGGATGTCCTGCGAGGGCGCAGGTTCAGGCGCTGCGCCACTGCCGCGTTCCAGCGCCGGCGCCCCGGCGGCTGGCGCTGCCGTCGGTATTGGAACAAACTCAGGCTGAGCTGGCTGACTTGCCGGTAATGACGCTACACTGCACGAAACCAACGCCAGCGCCGACACGACAACGATGATGATGAATCTGATAGAAGCCATGGTCGTGCCCTCCTGGTGAGTTCGATTGACGCTGCGACAAGGGAGAAGCGTGTGTGATGCAAGCGGCCGCTCTTACGCGCTTGAACCTGTCGTCATGCATATAAACGCGCGATCAGGGAATTTTGTTCCGGGATCGGATGCCGATGTTGATCGGCATGATATGGTCTTTGAAGAAATAATCCGCTCTCGTCCGCGCAGGCGGGCTTCGCCTCGCCTGGCCGAGGGATTTAGCCCCACACGGCTCATTCAGCATGGCGGATGTGTAGCAGTTCCCATAGAGGTTGAACGCTCCCAGAATTGCACGCCCCACACGGCGACCGAAATGAATTTCGGTCTACGAGAGAAGTAATCCGCCATCGTCCGTCGTCGGGCATAATGCGGGCTAAAGCCCTCCCTGAGCGCGTGGAAGCCCCTGCGGGGCTGGAGCGTCTCTGCCGGGGTGCACGCCGGAGGCGTGCGCACCTGAGGTGGCGTCTCTCCTATTCCGGAAGGAAGGCGCACGATTCTCGCCCGCGCAGGCGGGCTTCGCCTTTCATAGCCGAGGGCTTATGGTCCTTGAAGAAATAATCCGGTATAGCCCGCGCAGGCGGGCTTTGCATTCCATAGCCGAGGGCTTATGGTCTTTGAGTAAATAATCCGCTACAGCCCGCTCTAGCCCGCGCAGGCGGGCTTCGCCTCGCATAGCCGAGGGCTTCAGCCCCACGGCTAGCGCGGTAGAGCGGAATAAATGCTCAGTCTCCATCAGCCCGACGGCTTGTGCGGTAGAGCGGATTTAATGCTCAATCTCCATCAGCCCCACGGCAAGGAGCAAATACCGGATTATAGCCCTGTCTAACAAGACCAATCTTTGCGAGAACTGCTATAAATTCTCAATCTCCATGATATGATGCCCTCGCTCCCAGGAGAAATATGAACACGTACCCGACGCCACAGGTTTGCCCCTCAGGAGCGCCTCAGGTATAATGCCCCAGAGATCAAACGCGGAGCAGACAGGCATGACCGTACAGGCGCTCTACCGCCGCTACCGATCACAGACGTTCGATGAGTTGATCGGGCAGGAACACGTTGTCCGCACACTCCGGAACGCGATTGCGGAGGGCCGGGTTGCGCATGCCTACCTGTTCACCGGTCCGCGCGGCGTCGGTAAGACGACCGTTGCGCGTCTGCTGGCGAAGGCGGTCAACTGCACCGCGCCGCCGGCAGAACGTCCGTGTGGCGTGTGCGAGTCGTGCCGCGCTATTGCCGAAGGACATGCTGTTGACGTGATCGAAATGGACGCTGCATCGCACACGAGCGTCGAAGATGCGCGCGAGATCATCGAGCGCGTGCAGTTCCGCCCGGCAGTTGCGCGCACCAAGGTCTACATCATCGACGAAGTGCATATGCTCTCGACGGCGGCGTTCAATGCGCTGTTGAAGACGCTCGAAGAGCCGCCGCCGCACGCGCTCTTCATCCTGGCGACGACCGAGGTCCACAAGGTGCCGGCGACGATCCTGTCGCGCTGTCAGCGTTTCGTCTTCAACCGCCATACCGTTGCCTCGATTGCGGCGCACCTGCGGTCGATCGCGGCTCAGGAAGGCGTCACTCTGGAAGCGGGCGTCGCCGAAGCGATTGCCCGCGCCGCTACCGGCAGTATGCGCGATGCGCTCAGTGTGCTCGACCAGTTGATGGCATACGGTGGCGGAACCATATCGCTCGAACAGGTGCGGAACCTGCTTGGCGCCGGCGAAATGCAGGAAGTGACGGCGCTGGCGGACGCACTGATCGCCGGTGATCTGCCGGGCGCGCTGCAGGTGATCGCCAATGTCGCCGCTGCGGGCGCCGACCTGCGTCAGTTTACCCGCGATCTGGTCGAGCGGCTGCGCGCCGTGATGCTGCTCCGCGCTGGCGCCGATCGTTCGCTCCTTGATGTTGCCGAAGAAGAAGCAGTGCAGATCGAGCGTCAGGCGCACAGCGCTGATCTCGGCGCCCTGATGCGTTGGGTCAAACTGTTCAGCGAACTGGATTACCAGTTGCGCGTCAGTTCCTATGGTCAACTCCCGCTCGAACTGGCGGTTATCGAGGCCGTGATCGCACCGGCGCCGGCAACGGCAATGGCAGGCGCCCCGACTGTTGCATCGCGTCCCGTTGTTCGCCCCGAACGCAAAACGCCGCCGTCTCCCCCGGCAGTACAACCAACGACCGGAACATCCGGCACCCCCCCCATCATCGAGACCGCGTCCCCTTCCGGTGCTTCACCCGTTGCCGAACCAGCGCCCCAACCCGGTATTCCGGCAGACATGGCAACCCCCCAGACGTCGCCACCCCAGCCGGTTGCGCCAGACGACCCGCGCATCCAGCATCAGGCGCAAACCCGGCGCGCGTCCGAACCGCCGGTCGAAACCGGCGAAGGCGTGGCCGCCGCGAATGCCGATGCCGCCGCGCTGGAACAGATCGAAAGCATCTGGCACAACATCACGCGCGATGTGCGCGTTCACGACAAAACCCTCCAGGCGTTACTCAACAGCGGCGTTCGCCCGGTCGATGTCAAGGATGGCACACTGATCCTGGAAGTGCCGAGCGAGTGGTTTGTTGCCAGGCTGGAGAAGCCGGCGGTACGCCAGATCGTCGAGCAGGTGATCAGCAAACACATGGGCACGATGTTTTCCATTCGCTGCGTTGTCGAAGCGCAGCGGCGCGAGAATCCCGGCGCTCTGCGCGAGCAGATCCGTGCAACGCGCAAAGATCCGCTCGTTCGCGCAGCGCTCAACATTTTCGACGCCGACATTATTGCTGTGGAAGATCCGAATGCATAATCAAGGAGCACCCGCATGAACCCGCGACAACTGGAACAGATGGCTCGCCAGATGCAGAAGGAGATGATGCGCATCCAGGAGGAACTGGCGAATACGACAGTGGAAGGAACAGCAGGCAGTTATGTGACCGTCACCATGAACGGTCATCGTGAGATCAAATCGATCAAGCTCGCGCCGGAAGTGGTCGATCCCGACGATGTCGAAACGTTGCAGGACCTGATCGTTGCCGCCATCGCCGATGCCAGCAAAAAAGCGCAGGAACTGGCGGAACAGCGTCTCGGACCGCTGGCTGGCGGCATGAAGTTGCCGGGTTTCTAGAGGGGCGCCTGGAAGCGCACACCTGTCCGTATGCACCAGACGCACGACATCCAGATCCTGCCCGCGCCGGTCATCCGTCTGATCGAGGAGCTCAACCGGTTGCCCGGCGTAGGTCCCAAAACGGCATCGCGCCTGACCTTCTTCCTGCTGCGTGCGCCCGATGACCTGCCGCTTGCCCTGGCGCACGCTCTGACAGCGTTGAAGCAACAGGTGCAGTTGTGTTCGCGCTGCTATTTCATCACCCAGGGTGATCTGTGCGCCATCTGCGCCAACCCTGCACGTGATCAGCGTGTTATTTGCGTGGTCGAAGAACCGCTCGATGTGGTGGCGATCGAACGCACTGGCGTGTACCGTGGGTTGTACCACGTGCTGCATGGGCGCATTGCGCCGCTCGAAGGGATGAACCGCGAGGATATCTACTTTGACGAACTCCTCGACCGGGTGCGCGCCGAGCCGGTTGAGGAGGTGATTATCGCCACCAATCCGAACCTGGAAGGCGAAGCGACAGCATTTCACCTGCAACGCGCCCTGGCGCCGCTCGGCGTGCGCGTGACCCGCCTGGCGCGCGGATTGCCCACCGGCGGCGACCTGGAGTGGGCCGACCCCGGCACGCTGGGTTCGGCGCTCGAAGGGCGGCGCGAGATGTAGGGCGCTACGAAATGGTCAGATTTTCAAGCGATGGGAGCGCGACGATCCAGATCTGACCGGCGTTGAACGCGATCTCGTTCCCGGAAGCGTCAAGGAAGAGCAGACGATCCTCTGGCGCACCCTTTTGCCACGTCACCTCACGCTCGACGCCATCCATAAAGACGCGCGCCTTGCCGCTGCCGATCACCATTTGCTCGATCCGTCCTTTGTCATCGCCGGGGATGGGCTTCTCTGGAACTTCCATCACAACCACATTCTTCACCCGCAGTTGCTGCCCGGTCACCGCATCGATTGCCGGGCGCCCGCGGCGCAACCGCAGATAACTGTTAGTCGCCGGGTCATACGTCCATCCTGCCGGGTCTTCCCGATAGATGAAAAAGTACTCGATCCGTCGGGCAGGCGGGCGCGCATCGGGCGGGGCGTCCGGCTTGAAGAGAAAGCCAATCTCCGGATCGCCGAACGGCTCCGGCGCAAGATCGCGCAACGCCCGTTCGAGCGCAGCGCTGTCGGTGTACAGATTGTGCGGCGCAGAACGTTGCGCGATGCGCGCAAAATAGACGCTCCTGTTCTGGAACAGCGCATCGACATCCACCAGGCTCGTCGTATTCCGAAGAGTTTCCAGCGCCTGCGGCGCACCACCCGCGTGCACGTACAGACCGCGAAACTCCATTGCCCATTGCACAAAGTAGAGCCGTGCGCTGCGCACCGGACCAATCGATGAGGCCTCCGGCGTGATGCCCGGAGCATAAACCGCCATAAAGCGGGTCAATCCAAACTCTGCCAGCGCCTCGAACACCACTGCCGCCTTGTCGAGACCCGACTGCGGATATGCATTGGGATGATTGTCGATCATCACCACAATCGGGCGTTGCCGGAGAGCGCCACGCGCCAGCGCCGGCGCGCCGGTGATCGGATCGAGCGTCACAACCGTCGGCGCGGCGGTCGGCGCGGACGTTGGCACGCTGGTCGGCGCGGCGGTCGGCGCGGACGTTGGCGCACCGGTCGGCGCAGCGGTCGGCGCGGACGCTGGCGCGCTGGTCGGCGCAGCGGTCGGCGGAACAGTGGTTGGCAGAGCAGCAGTCGGCGCAGACGACGTGACCGGAGGGGGCGAGCTGCACGCGCCGGTGATCAGGGCAACCAAGAGACCGGGGAGTACGAGAATGGCGGAGCGACGCAGCATTGTCACCTTTCTGAACGATTCGGCGAACATGTTCACACGCATCGATAATCCTTAAGTAACGTTGAAGGTTGGAACGTTGAAGGTTGAAGGTTGAAGGTTGAACGTTGCACGTTGAACCTTGAAACGTTGCACGTTGAACCTTGAAACGTTGTACGTTGAACCTTGAAACGTTGCACGTTGAACCTTGAAACGTTGCACGTTGAACCTTGAAACGTTGTACGTTGAACCTTGAAACGTTGCACGTTGAACCTTGAAACGTTGTACGTTCAACCAACACCTGGCATTACCGACACCAATGGGCACACGGTATTGTACCATAGAGTCCACTGCAAAAAGGGCAGGTCACCGCTGAGGCGCAACGTTCACAGCGGCGGATTCCAGAGCGAGTCACGCACCCGTATGCTGCGCCATACATCCATCATGGTCCGTTTGGAGGGTTCTCTGCGCCCTAGTATAATCTAACGGGACACGGTATACCGTTCTGCGCCAGGTTCACGAGATCGCCGCGGAGTGTTGGGTAGCCGTGTCCTTCAACGCGACCAAGCCGAACAGTTATCTGGGCCCTCAAACCCGCATATGCTAGCAAGGCTGGCGCCGTTTTCCTCAGGAGGTTCTGTGTATGGCTTCCCGTGAGTCGCTCTTTATCGGCATTGATGTCTCCAAACAGACGCTGGATGTGGCGTTTGGCGCCGACCCGCACGCGCCACGCGAGACGATACCGTCTACCGACGAAGGTGTCCAGCTCCTGGTCACGCGACTCCAGCGCCTGCAGCCGACCCTGATTGTGCTGGAGGCGACCGGCGGGCTGGAGCGCATGGTGTTCGCCCAACTGCTCCAGGCTGGCGTGCCGACGGCGCGGGTGCAGCCACGCCGCGTGCGCGCCCTGGCGCACGCGGAAGGACGCCAGGCGAAGACCGACCGCCTGGATGCCCGGTTGCTCGCCCGCTTTGCCGAACGGGTGCGCCCGCCGCACCACCAAGCGACGGACGAGCAGCGCGCATCCTTGCGCGACCTGCTGGTCCGGCGGGAGCAGGTGATTCAGATGCGGACGGCTGAGATCAATCGGTTGACGGCTGCCGCGCCGAACCTCCGCCCGGGCATCCAGCAGCATATTGATTGGCTGGATCAGGAGATCCGTGCGCTTGAGCAGGAACGCGACAACGAGGCGGAGCGCACCGACGAGGTGCGCCGGAAACGGGAGCTGCGCGAAAGCGTGCCCGGCATCGGCGCGATCACCGCACTGAACCTGCTGCTCCGCCTGCCCGAACTGGGGACCATCAAGCGCACGGAAGCGGCGGCCGTTGTGGGCGTTGCGCCGTATGCCAATCAGAGCGGCGCACAGCACAAACCCCGGCATATCTCCGGCGGCAGGAGGGATGTGCGCAGCGTGTTGTACATGGCGACCCTGGCGGCCACGCGGCGCCGTCTGGTCAGGCGCGCCTTCGATCAGCGCCTGTGTCAAGCTGGCAAGCCGCGCAAGGTCGCCATCGTCGCTGCGATGCGCAAGCTGCTGACTATTCTCGGCGCAATATTGCGTCAGCAAAAGCCCTGGGATCCGGCTGTGCATACGAGCGCCCCTTGACAAGCAACACAGTTACTCGGCGTCTCAGCGGTGCGTTTTTGCAGCGAAGTCACCATAGCCGCGCGTGGTGACGACATCGGCAAACGCGGCATCGTAGCGCGCCGCCATACACGACCAGTCGTACCCGACGACGATAGCGCGGAAGTCGATGCGCTTCAGATCCGGCAGCATGGCGATCATCTCGCACAGACGATCCGCCAGGTGGTCATCATCACGGTAGAGACAGGTTGGGTGAAGGTGGGAGGGGATCAATTCCGGGTAACTCAGGCGATCTGGCAGTAACGGTACGCACCCGCAATAGATCGCTTCCACGACTGCAATGCCGAAGAACTCCTGGATCGCAGTGCTGACGACAATATCCGCCTGATGGAGCAACCGGCGATAGGTTTCCAGATCGGGCGCGTATCCCCATGCCAGCACATAACGCTCCAGTTCGTCGCGCGCTGCCAGAAATGTCGGGTGGCGTGGATTGATATGTTCGCCAAGCACGATCACGCGGAAATCGATGGCGCGCCGCTTCAACTCCCGTAGCGCGGCAAAGAAGGTTTCGGGTCCCTTATCATACTCCCAGCGACTGTTCCACAACAGCGTCGGCGTTTGATGAACCGATAATCGCTCCGATGCGTCCGGCATATCCAGGCGGGCAAGATCGATTCCAGGCGGCAGAACGCGCGCACGCGCCGCAAGTGCATCAAGCAGGTCACGTTCCTGATGATCATGGTACCGTCCCGGCAAATCCGGCAACGCAGCAAAGAAGGAGTCGCGGTGGAAGGCGGAGTTGAAAAAGATCGCGTCGGCGGCCAGAGCGGATGTGTAGTTGATCCACGGAAACGCCAGGTCGCGTGTGCGACCCGGCGGCAGGGGATAGGTCAACTGATTTTCGTGCATGTAGAGCGCAACGGGAACATTCACCAGTTGATCGCGCGTCAGTCCGAGGAAAGTCGCCACATCGAGCATATCGGTGGCAACGATAAGATCAACAGGTGGCAGGGAGCGACGATGCACCTCACGCGCGAAGGTGATCGCCGCTCCCCGCATGCGCCAGCGCCATCCGCCGGCTGGCGACAGCGTCAGAAGCGTCACCGCATGCTGGCTATGACGCGCAAACCCCTGTGAGACAGCGGCGTGCGAACCGCCGTGAAAGGCATCGAGCCAGAGTATGTGCATCCCGCTGGATGGTCAATATCACTTGCGCGCACTCCAGGTCGCATTCGCGCATGATGTGCCGTCGAGTTGCGCCGCCAGCACACCATTCGCCAGCGACCCTGATACAAACGTGCCGCTGACGCTGACGACATGGTTCGGATTACCGCCGGTAACCGGATGGAAGACGCCGCCACTGATCGCAAACGTATTGCCGCTGATACGGATGCCATTCGGGAAGTTCGGGTACGTCTCGAACGGACACGACGGACCATCAACCGAGATGCGATAGATAGCGCCATTGCGCACCTCGATCTCGAAACGTCCTGGCGGATAGGGGCCGGTTGTCGTTGTACCAGAATTCGTGCCGCGCCATGTCCCATCGTAGGGGCTGGCTTCCGGGGTTGGCGTCGGCGGCTCTGGTGTCGGCGTCGGAACCTCGGTCGGCACCACCAGGTCCTGGCGTGCCGTGAAGTCAACATAGAAAATCTCACCGGGCTGTCCACTCAAACGGACCCGTACCTGATGACCGGCCTGCTCAGCGGGAGTTGTCGGCTTATTGTTGACCGCATACACCGCAATACCCCACTCTCCCTCGCCGAGTCCACAGATGCGATAATTGCCGGTATCGTAGAAATGCTTCGCCGGAATCGTTCGTCCCCGATTATCCACCTGCACATAGAAACTCTGGAACAGACCACCATTCGCCTGAACCACGCGCCCCTGGATGCAGGAGCCGCCATCGCCCTCCGCCGGATTGATCGTACCGCGCCGGGCGGTACCACGGAACAGGTCGCCACTTCCGCCAATGCCGAGCACAACACCCGTTGGACCGGCAGGGGCGGCCGTCGGACCGGTTGGCGGTTGCGTCGGCGCCTGCGTTGGCGGATTCGGATCGGGCGTATTGGTGGGACCCGGTGTATTGGTCGGACGCGGCGTATTCGTGGGACGTGGCGTATTCGTGGGCGCGGGCGTATTGGTTGGCGCCGGGGTTTCGGTCGGCGTGGGTGTATCGGTGGGCGGCAGCGCCGTCGGCGATGGTTGCAATGCAATCGCCGTCTGTGTATTGGCGCTATCGACCTGATTGACAATCGCGCGCGCAGTGGCAACCTCCGCCGTGCGGCGCTCGGCTTCCGCAGTTTGCAGCACGACGGCGGTTTGCAGCAACTGTTCGTTATCGAGCGGCGCTGCGGTTGGCAGGAGAGTCATGGTGGGCGGCGTCTCGATCACCCCTACTGCTCCGCCCGGCGTCAACTGCGTTGGAGGTTGATCGCCGCCACGCCCAAACGCGAGAAACCCGCCAATCACCGCCAGCGCCACGACAACCACCCCTGCCAGGGGCAGCAACCATCCAGGGCGCGCAGCCGACGCAGGTGTTGGGGCCGGTTGATTCTGGGTGGTGCTGGTAAATGCGCGCGTACCAGCGCCTGATGGAATGGCGCCGGCGCCGACATATGCCGCCTGTTGCTGTGCCTCGTCTGCAACCCGCACAACAGTTGGCGGCGGTTCCTCAAGAAGCACTGTGGCTGCCGCGCCGCCGCGCGCCGCATCGCGCAGCGCAGTGCGCATCAGCGCCGCCGACTGGTAGCGCTGGTCGGGGCGTTGCGCCATTGCCCGCATCAGGACTGCCGCAATCGCTGGATTGACGGCAGGATTCTGAATATTGGCGGGAACCAGCGGATCCGGCTCGCCATTGATGATCGCCGCAGCGCGGGTCAGGGCATCAGGCGGCGGCGCACCGGTCAGCAGATGGTACAGCGTGGCGCCGAGCGAATAGAGATCGCTGCGCGGATCGGTTCCGGTTCCCTTGATCTGTTCAAGCGGCGCATAGTGCGGCGTATACCCGAAGACGCTGGCGGTCGATGCCGTGCGGGTCATTGCGGCGGCAGCGCCCTTTGCCAGCCCAAAGTCGAGCAGAATAATCTCGCCGCGGTCGGTGAGTTTCAGATTCTGCGGCTTGATGTCGCGATGAATGATCGGCGGCGTATGCCCGTGGAGATATTCCAGCGCATCGAGCAGCACATCCGCCCAGCGGAGCACATCGGCGACCGGAAAAGGACCCGCGCGCTTGCTCAGGAGCGTCCCCAGATCATCGCCGGGGATGAATTCCATCACCAGAAATTGACCATCCTCCTCGACAAAGTGATCGCTTACTTTGGGCAATGCCGGATGCCGCAACCCGGCAAGCAACTGCGCTTCGCGTTCGAACGCCCGCCGCGGCGCCTCGCCCGATACAAGGGTTTGCTTGAGCGCGACGATGGCATGCAGACGGGTGTCGATTGCCTTATACACAGCGCCCATCCCGCCGCGCCCGATAGACTCGATAATCTTGTACCGTCCCTGCAAAATCTGATTGGGTTCAAGCATAGCGGATACCCTTCCAGGCATGCGCCGCGATGTGCAATGACAGACACATAAAGCCAGCAGAGTCGCTTCTCCGCCTGACCAAGTATAGCACGGCAGATGAACCAGTACATTGCCAGATTGATGACATTCCAGTTAAGGCGTCGATGACGTTATCCGTGAACTGAATGTAATGTTCTGCTGCTTCTCGTAACCGTCAAAACAGCGTATAACCAGATCGGGAAGACAACTGCACCCAACGGTGTTTCCATGATCACGATTGACCCGCTGCGCTGGTTGAAACGTCGACGTGCCACGCCTGTGGCGCCGCACCACCACGATGCTCTTGTCGGTCGTGCGCGCGACATTGGGCTGACAGGTCGCTGGGAGATGCTCGATAACCTTCCTGCACCGGATCGCGATGCGGTCGCAGTCCGGCTGGCGGTTCAGGTCGATGATCCGCTTCCATTATTCCGATGGTTATGGCGGCGGGCAGCAATTGCTCCTGATCATCTGCTGACACTTGCGCGCTGCCTCAGAGCGGTGAGTGACAGCGGTATGCTCTGGCCCATCCGGGTTGGAACAGCGCTGGCGGAAGGTCGCGCAGGCGATATTGCAACCGGTCCGGTTCTTCAAGCGCTGCTCGACTGCCTCCCTGCACTCGATGCTGCGCTTGATCGAATCGTGCAGCGCAAACGATCACCGGTGCGTGTGCTGCAGCGTTTGTTTCGTGCGCTGCCGCTCGACCTGGCAACGCCGCGCCTGAGTCGTCTGGCATTCGACGAGGCGACCCCTGCACCACTGGCATGGACCGCCGCAGACTGGTTGGTGGAACGGCTCTCAGCGACGGATCCGCTCGACGCCCCTCCCGCAACACCTGCATCCCGTCTCCGCTGGATCTATGTCGAGGCGCTGCGCGGCGGCGCCGGACTCCAGACGCTGGAAGTGTCTGAGGTGCGCGCTGCACTGGCGGCGTTTGCCGATTCCGCTGCTGGCGCCGCGCGATGTGAGCGACTGGGAAGTGCAGTGCTGACGAATACGGCGCTCGCGCCGACCGTTCGCCTTGCAGCGCTTGACCTGGTAGTGCAGCAGGAGGCGCCGCCCTGGACACAGATTGTAGCGCTGTGCTCCGACGAGAATGAAGCGGTACGACGTGGTGCACTGGCTCGAATCGGCGCATGTTCGGGACGCGAGGCGATTGCAACGCTGGTGCGGCTGGCATTGAATGTCGGCGCTCCGGGTGATGTGCGTTTTGAGGCAGTTATGCGCCTCAGCGTCGAAGCGAGGTGGGACATCGCGCCGGTGTTGCAGCGGTGCGCTATTGACGGGTCACTGCCGCTGGCGGCGCAACTGCGCGCGGCGGCGGCGCTGGCTCGACGTTCCGTCAATCTGCCGCGTATGCTGGCGATCATCCGCGATCCGCAGGTGCGCGTCGAGGTGCGCGCCGCCGCCGCGCGCGCGGCAGCGTTTCCGACGATGGCGCCCCATTTTTTCCGCCTTATGCTGGATTCTGCGACGCCTCCACCGGTGCTCATCGGTATGTGCCAGGCGCTGGCAACCCCTGCCTGTCGCACGGCAGCTCAGCGTGGGCGTCTGATCCTCATCCGTCTGCTCAACGCTGCACGCGCCGATGTGTCGCTAACGCTGACAATTATCAGGGCACTGGGAGCGATCGGCGGCGATGAGGCAGTGTCGGCGCTGGCGCCGCTGGCAGGCAGGAGTGCGATTGAGCGCTTGCAGAGCGTTGTCCCATCCGATGCGCTCGACCTGCCGGTTGGAATCTGCCTGGAACAGGCACTCATTCCGCCGCCAATGATCACCCGCCTGCGCTGCGCTCTGGCATGCGCGCCAACCATTGCGGAGCAACCGACGACACTGGCGCAGTTTCTGGTAAACGAGGCGAATCTGGTGCGGTGCGCTGCGATTGAGGCGCTGACCGTCTGCGGCGGAGCGCGGGCGCGTGAGGCGATCCTGATCGCGCTGCGTCACCCGGCTGCACCAGCAGTCGCCGCAGCACTGGCTGTATCGCTCGACACGTCCGGCAGCTCTCACGATCTGCTGAAGGTGTTCGCCGATGCTGGCATCGACCCGACCATACGCTGGCACATCGTTGATCGGCTGGCGCAGCGCGCCGATGGACCGGCGCTCTTACGCGACGCCTGGACTCAGCGCGACCTTGATGCATATGGACGTGAACTGATCATCGATGCGCTGACACGTTATGACGCCGGGGCTTCCGCGTCGTTCCTGGTGCGACTCGCAAGTGACGCCGATCTTGCCCCTGTGGTGCGCGAACGGGCGCTGGCAGCGCTTGAAGGGGTGACCGACGCGGCATTTGAAGAAGCGCTTGTACAACTGATTGGCGATGGGCATCTTGATCCTGGACTGCGCGGCAAAGCAGCGGCGAGTCTGCCGGTTTCGCTCACCCCCGCGACACGCGCGATGCTCCGCGATCTGGTGCGCACCGATCCTCCGCCAACGCCACTGCTCATCGGCGTCCTGCGGGCGCTTGGTCGCTGCCGGGATGCTGCTGCGCTTCCCATTTTCCTGCGCTACATCCTCGATGAGCACACAGAAGTAGCCCAGGCGGCCATCGAAGCGCTTGCCGCCTGCGGCGATTCCAGCATCACTCCGGCGCTCGTGCGCGTTGCGCTGAGTCCGCAGGCGGGCGCCGCCACAAAGTTGAACGCTGTCGAGGCGTTGGTACGGCTCGGCGATCAGGACGCAGTTCGCCTGCTGCGTCCCTATCTGTCACATCGCTCAATCATTCTGCAAATGCGCGCATTTCGCTTACTGGCGGAGACGGCACAGATCGGCGGCGAAGCGGAACGCCTGGCGCGCGACCGGCTCTGTCCTGCGCCACTGCGTCTGGCAGCGTTGAACCATCTGTCCGCCGGATCGTCATCCGAATCGTTGCTGGCAGCGCTGGTTGGCGATTCCGGCGAGGACCCGACTATCCGTGCGGCGGCGGCAAGTCGACTGCATGCACCCGGGCATGTCTCGACCCTGGTCGGGGTGGCGCTCGATGCAACCGCACCGATGATAGTGCGATCAGCATGCATAGCCAGTCTGGGCGCCTGCAATGCGACCGACGCCTGGTTGGCGCTCAGTACGCTGGCCAGTTGCGAGGAAGAACCCACCATACGCGAACTGGCGTTGCACGAACTGGAACATCTGACGGTAGAGCCGCTGAGCGATAGAGTAAACTATGGAGCACAAAAGCGCCACGATCATGATCGTCGATGACGATACGGCGATCAGCAGTCTGATCAGCCACCAGCTTCGCAGCCTTGGATACCGCACCGTGTGTCTGCAGGACGGTCTTCAGGCGCTCCAGCGCCTTGCCGTTGTTCAGCCCGATCTGGTGCTGCTCGACGTTATGATGCCGCATATGAGCGGCTGGGATGTCTGCCGCCAGATCCGCACGTGTTCTGGTACGCCGATTATTCTTCTGACAGCCAAGGATGCCGACGCCGACGTGATGACCGGTTTAAGTGCAGGGGCGGACGACTATATTGTCAAACCGTACCGGATTGCGCAGTTGCATGCGCGTATCGAGGCGGCGCTACGAAGGTCGGCGCAACGTTCACGATCACGTTCCACCACGCACACCGCAGCGGAAGTCGTCGGCACACCCTCGCCTGCACCGGCGGCAACGCCAGCGCAGACATCTCCGACTGCTTCGACTGTGGTGACGGCGCCACAGCAGCCGCCACGTCCCCGGCTTAGCGCAACCCTGCGCGAGGAGCGCCGCCGACGAGGGGTATCGCTCTACCAGGCGGAACAGGTCTGTCGCGTGCGATGGGATTATCTCCAGGCGATTGAACAGGAACAATGGGAGTATGTGCCACGCGCACATCGACAGGCGGCGATACGAGCGTATGCCGCATATCTGGGCGTTCCCCTGCGTCATCCCCGCCCTTCCCGCATACCGCTCGCGTCGGTGGTGGCGCCGGCGGTCGCCGTCATGGTCATGCTGGTAGTTGCGGTCATCTACTTCCTCTGATGCCTGCGCTCTCGCAAACGAGACCAGCGGGTGTGGTATACTGAAAAAGAGAATTTCATAACAACGGACGACGGGCGTGGGAGAGAACCGCGCAAGCGGTCGCCGAAGGAGCAAGCCGGGGTTGCCGGACCCTGCGCGAATCTCTCAGGCGAAAGGACTGCGCCCTGACGACCCTCTGGAGAGCCTGTTCATACGGGCGCCGACGGAGTAACCCGTTATGCGGGGCATCTCTCAGGTCAACGGACAGAGGTCAGGCGCGATGTCTGACCCTGTCTCTTTTTATTTGACGAGGAGGTCGCCTGATGAGTGAGGCGGTTGGGTTGCGTCGCACGCCACTGTACGAGCGTCATCTGGCGCTGGGTGCGCGGATGGTGGCGTTTGGCGGTTGGGAGATGCCGGTTCAGTACAGCGGGATCATCGAGGAACATCGCGCAGTGCGCGAAGCAGCCGGTCTGTTCGATATCAGCCATATGGGTGAGGTGGAAGTGCGTGGACCAGATGCGCTGCCGTTCCTTCAGTATCTGGTGACGTATGATGTTGCCGCGATCCCGCCTGGTCGGGCGAATTATGCGCTGATGTGTCGCCCCGACGGTGGGATTATCGATGATACGTTCATCTACAATCTCGGTGATTATTACCTGATCGTCGTCAATGCCGCGAACACCGCAAAAGATGTCGCGTGGATGCACGAATGCGCAAAAGGCTTCAACGTTACAGTGTCCGATGTTTCAGACCAGACCGGCATGCTGGCGCTCCAGGGTCCGCTGGCTGAGGCGCTGCTGGCGCAGGTCGCCGACGCAGATCTGGCGGCGTTGCCATTTCACGGTGTTATGCAGGGGCGCGTCGTGCACACGCCAGCGATTGTGGCACGCACCGGTTATACCGGCGAAGATGGGTTTGAAATCTTCGTCGCCGCCGGAGATGTCACGCGGGTGTGGGACGAACTGCTCGATGCCGGGCGCACTATCGGGTTGAAGCCATGTGGTTTGGGGGCGCGCGATAGTCTGCGCTTCGAGGCATGTCTGGCGCTCTATGGTCATGAGATCACGGAAGAGACCAATCCATACGAAGCACGGCTCGGATGGGTGGTGAAACTCGACAAAGGCGATTTTATCGGGCGTGAGGCGTTGCAGCGCATCAAGCAGGAAGGAGTCGCGCGGCGTCTCACCGGCTTTGAGATGGCAGGGCGCGGCATTGCCCGCAGTGAATATGAAATCCGTGATCTCGAAGGCGCTCCGATTGGCAGGGTGACGAGCGGTATGCCCTCACCGACGCTGGGAAAAAATCTTGGCATGGGGTATGTGCCGGTCGCGTTCTCGACCGAAGGGAGCGAGTTTGATGTCGTGGTGCGCGACCGACCGGTGCGCGCCCGTGCGGTCAAAATGCCGTTCTACCGTCCACGCTACAAGAAGGGCTGAACGCCTGTTGTTTTGCATCGCTCTATCGACAGGAGGATTCCTATGGCTTTCAAGACGCCAGCCGAACTGCAGTACAGCAAGACGCATGAATGGATCCGGATCGAAGGAGATGAGGCGACGGTCGGGATTACGGATTATGCGCAGGATGCCCTCGGTGACGTGGTGTATGTCGATCTGCCGCAAGTCGGTGCGCGTTTCGAGGCGGATGGCGTATTCGGCGCTGTCGAATCGGTCAAAGCGGCCTCCGATCTGTATCTGCCGGTTGCCGGTGAGATTATTGCCGTGAATGAGGCGCTGGTGAACAATCCTGAGTTGATCAACAAAGACCCATACGGTGAGGGGTGGATCGTGAAGATCAGGGTTGCTCCCGGCATCGGTGCGTTGATGAGCGCAGATGCGTATGCAGCGTATGTGGATACGATCAAGCATTGAGAACTGGGAACTAAGAACTAAGAACTGAGAACTAAGAACTAAGAACTAAGAACTAAGAACTAAGAACTGAGGACTGAGAACTGAGGACTGAGAACTGAGGACTGAGAACTGAGGACTGAGAACTGAGGACTGAGAACTGAGGACTGAGAACTGAGGACTGGGGATCAGGAACCGGGAACTGAGCAGCCGGAAACAGGATGGAGTCGCAAATGACACACTATATTCCGATTACAGACGCAGATCGTATCGAGATGATGAAGACGATCGGCGTCGAACGTCTCGAGGATCTCTTTGAGGCGGTGCCGGCGGAGCATCGTTTTCCGCCGCTCCAATTACCGGAACCGCTCTCCGAGCCGGAACTGCGTCGGGAGTTGAGTCGGTTGGAGCGGTTGAATGCACAGGCTGGCAGTCACCTGATCTTTCTTGGCGCAGGCGCATACAACCATTTCGTGCCAGCCGCGATCGATCAAATCTTGCGGCGCGGTGAGTTCTACACGGCATATACGCCCTATCAGCCAGAGGTCAGTCAGGGTACGTTACAGGCGATTTTTGAGTATCAGAGCCTGATCTGCGCACTGACCGGCATGGATGTGGCGAACGCTTCGCATTACGATGGCGGTACGGCGCTGGCAGAAGCGGCGATCATGGCGATCAACGTTGTGCGCGGACGGCGGAAGATCGTCGTTGCGCCAGGGGTGAACCCGCAGTATCGCGCGGTTATGCGCACGCTGTTGCAGGGTGTCGATGTTGAGATTGTCGGTGATGAAGATCCAGAGGCGTCGCTTGCGGATGTCGCATCGCTGGTGGATCATACCACGGCGGCGCTGATGGTGCAAAGCCCCGATTTCTTTGGCGTACTGCATGATCTGCGACCGCTGACCGCCGCAGCGCACGCAGCGGGTGCGCTGATGGTTGCGCACTTCGACCCGATTGCCCTTGGTCTGTTCCAGACGCCGGGCGAGGCGGGCGCCGATATTGCAACTGCCGAGGGGCAACCGCTGGGCGTCGGTCTGTCGTTTGGCGGACCCTACCTGGGCATCTTTACCTGCCGCCAGCAGTACGTTCACAAAATCGCCGGTCGTCTGGTGGGCGTGACCCGTGATCTCGAGAATCGCCTGGCGTATGTGCTGACATTGCGCGCGCGGGAGCAGGATATCCGACGTGAGCGTGCGACCAGCAATATCTGCACCAATCAGGGTTTGATGGCGCTGGCGGCTGCGGTGTACCTCAGCCTGCTCGGACGGCAGGGGTTGCGGCGTGTGGCGGAGTTGTGCTATCACCGGGCGCACTATGCCGCTGCGCAGATTGCGCAATTGCCAGGGTATCAGGTGCTTGATCGGGGTCCGTTCTTCAAGGAGTTCGTCGTCAAAACCCCGCGCCCGGTTGTTGAGATTAATGCGGCGTTGCGGAACCAGGGCATCATCGGCGGCTACGATCTCTCCGGCGATTACCCGCACCTCGGCGATGCGATGCTGCTCTGCGTGACCGAGATGAATACACGTGCCGATATTGATGCGCTGGTGACTGCGCTGCGGTCGGCGGCATGAGCGGCGCCGGGCGCATATCACCGGATTGAGGGTGACGATGGACCTGCGACCCGAACTGATCGAGGCGGCGGTGGGCGCTCGCATTCGTGAACTGGTCTCCATGGGGGGTGATCGCTGGATGCTGGCGCTCGCGGATGGTCAGCGGAGCGTGGTGCAACGATTTTCCAGCACCGATGCGCTGACAACTGCTGAGGTAGCGTTGAGCCAGTTGCGCAGCGAGATCGATCTGCCGATCCCGCAGATCCGGCGCCTGGATGTCGCCGATGCGTCGTCAGAGGCGCCCCTGGCGCTCTTCATTGGGATCGACGGCGAGCCGCTGGCACGGAAGTTGCCGCAGATTCCCGACGAGTCGCTCTATCAGATCGGGATGCGGTTAGGGCAGGTTGTCTATCGCATTCATCGCGTTGCGGGCGGACGTTATGGTGCGTTGACCGGCGATGACCCGTGCGCCGCCGACGAGGAACGCGCGTATATTCAGGCGCGCCTCGATCACGATCTTGCTCAGGCGATTGCGCTGGAAGCGTTGAGTGAAGAAGAAGCCGCCGAAGTGCGCAGGGTGTTGCAGCAGTTTCTGCCGCCTGGTCGTCAGGCGGCGCTGTTGAACGGCGGATTGTCGCCGGAGACGCTGCTGGTGGCGCACCGCGATGGGCGCTGGACGCTCGGCGGGGTGTTGGGGTGGGAACACGCCCTTGGCTGGTGCCCGGCATGGGAGCATGTCACCTTTCTGGATGCCTGCGAAGGAGAACGCTGCTTCAGTCTGCGCGTCGGGTACGGCAACGGATACGATAGCGAAACGCAACGCGCCTACGAACAGGTGCGTGAACCGGCGCTGCGTCCATATCGGTTACTCCTGGCGCTGCGGCGAACTGTCGAACATGCCCGGCGCGGCGCCCATGACGACGCTCGCCGAAACAGAACTATTCTGCTGAGACTTGTGCGTTCTTGAGGAGACGTAGCGATGCATAACCACGAACCGCCGATCTTTGAGTTGTCAGGACCCGGTAAAATTGGCGTCAATCTGCCGCAGATCGATGTACCGCAGAGCGAACTGCCCGCCGATCTGTTGCGCGCCGACGATCTCGCCGGTTTGCCGGAGTTGACCGAGCCTGAAGTCATCCGGCATTACACGCGCATCAGTCAGCGCAATTTCGCCATTGACACGACCATGGTCAGCCTGGGGTCGTGCACGATGAAGTACAACAGCAAACTCCACGAGGAGGCTGCGCGCCTGCCCGGTTTCGCCGCTGCGCATCCGCTCCAGGGCGATGAACTGTCGCAGGGTGCGTTGCAGTTGATGTATGAACTGCAGGCGTACCTGGGTGAGATCTCCGGCTTTGATGCAGTTTCCCTGCAACCGGCAGCCGGGGCGCAGGGTGAGTTGACCGGTATTCTGGTGTTCCGTGCATACCACCGTGATCGTGGCGATCACGAGCGAGTCGAGGTACTGGTTCCCGACTCGGCGCACGGCACGAACCCGGCGACTGCGGCGATGGCAGGGTATCGCGTGGTGGAGGTGAAGAGTGATGCGCGCGGGAATGTCGATCTCGAAGACTTGCGGCGCAAACTGTCGCCGCGTACCGCTGCGCTGATGCTGACGAACCCGAATACGCTGGGGTTGTTCGAGGAGCACGTTGTCGAAGTTGCACGCCTGGTTCATCAGGCAGGCGGGCTGGTGTACGGCGATGGCGCAAACTTCAATGCTCTCCTTGGCATTGCAAAGCCGGGCGAGTTGGGGTTCGACTTCATGCACTATAACCTGCATAAAACGTTTACAACCCCGCACGGCGGCGGCGGTCCCGGATCGGGAGCAGTGGGATGCACTGCAGCGCTGGCGCCATTTCTACCAGCGCCGCGTGTGCGCCGTGTTCCGCACGAGGGTGAACCATTGCCGCCAACCGAACGTGGCGTCAGTCTACGTCCCGCCGGAGCACCGGCACTGCCAGAGGGCGCATATGAACTATTCGCACCGGAAAAGACGATCGGACGGGTGAAAACATTCCACGGCAATTTTGGCATGCTTGTGCGGGCATGGACGTACATTCGCTCGATTGGCGCCGTCGGTCTGCGCAGGGTGAGCGAGACGGCAGTGCTGAATGCGAACTATGTGCAGGCGCGCCTGAAGCATGTCTATCCGGCTGCAGTTGATCGCACCTGCATGCACGAAACGGTGCTGCAAGGGAAACTGGCAGCCGCGCCGGAGGTGCGCACGCTCGATATTGCCAAGCGCTTAATCGACTACGGGTTCCATCCGCCGACGGTCTATTTCCCGCTGATCGTGCCTGAAGCGTTGATGATCGAACCAACCGAAACGGAGTCGAAGCGCACACTGGACGCATTCTGTGATGCGCTGCTGGCGATTGCTGAGGAAGCGGCGCGCGACCCGGAGATTCTGAAGCGCGCTCCGACTACAACGCCGGTGCGTCGGCTCGATGAGGTGCGTGCCGCACGCCAGCCGATCCTGCGCTATGATCCGACCGTGTTTGCGCGGTTACGGGAGGAAGGCGTCCGATAGCCGATAGCCGATAACCGATAGCCGATAGCCGATGGTCGAGAGGGTCACGGTTGGAGTTCGCGTTCCGCGCAGGCGGGCTTCGCCCTGGAGAGCGGAGGGCTGATAGTCTTTGAGTCATTATTCCGCTCTCGCTGGCGCAGGCGGGCTTTGCATTCCATAGCCGGGGGCTTATGGTCTTTGAATACATAATCCGCTCTCGCTGGCGCAGGCGGGCTTTGCATTCCATAGCCGGGGGCTTATGGTCTTTGAATAAATAATCCGGTATAGCCCGCGCAGGCGGGCTTTGCCCTGGTTAGCCGAGGGCTTCAGCCCCACGGCTAGCGCGGTAGAGCGGATTTAATTTTTCAATCTCCATCAGCCCCACGGCGAGGGCGCATACCGGATGTATTTCTCAATCTCCATGAGACCGACGGCACAAGGCGCATACCGAATTATGGCGGTTCTCAGATACGTTGACCATCGTCCGGGGCTGCCCCGTCCAACGGTCCTTGCGGGAACTGCGCTCTCCATCTCCACGCCCTCGGCGTCTCTGCGGTGTATGTATTGTTCACCGCCGAGACGCGGAGCACGCGGAGAGGATGGCGCACGAGGCGTCTACTTTCGATGGTGTGTTCAACCCTGCCCAACAGGACTAATCTTTGCGAGAACTGCTATAACGCTCAATCTCCATCGTTTCGGCATAGAATGAGTAGAGCCAGGAGCGGTGCATCTGGATTGGGAAGCGCCAGATATCGGCATCGTCTGTGGTAGAGAGCAGGAATGTCAGATCAGAGCGCGCGACCTATTGGACTGTTCGACAGCGGTATCGGTGGAATGACTGTCCTGCGCGAGGTGCGTCGTCTCCTGCCAGGGGAAAATTTGCTCTATCTGGCAGATCAGGCGCGCTGCCCATACGGATCGCGTTCGCCCGATGAACTGCGCGCAATTGCCGCCGCGTGCGCGGCATGGCTCATCGCGCGCGGCGCAAAACTCGTGGTAGTCGCCTGCAACACTGCCAGCGCGGCGGCGCTTGCCGATCTGCGCCGTCGCTTCCCGGCGATCCCCTTTGTAGGAATGGTGCCGCCGGTGAAGCCAGCCGCATCCCGCACCCGCAGCGGCGTCGTCGGTGTCCTGGCAACGCCGGCGACCCTGGCAGGCGACCTGCTGCACGATGTAATCAGTCGTTGGGCGGAGGGGGTGCATGTCATCGAGCAGGCGTGTCCCGGTCTGGTGGAACAGATCGAGGAAGGCGCGCTCGATTCGCCGGAAACAATGGCGTTGCTCCGTGGCTATGTGACACCGCTGCTCGACGCTGGCGCCGATACCATCGTTCTCGGCTGCACCCACTATCCTCTGCTTGTGCCACAACTGCGCGCGATTGCCGGCGATGATACGCTGATCCTCGACGCTGCACCTGCGGTGGCGCAGCGTGTGGCGCAGATCGTGCAGGAGCGCGGTCTGATGCGGAATGTGAACACCCTTTCAGGCGCAATAACCTGCGCCACAACCGGCGATCCGGAGCGTTTCGCCAATCTGATCCATCGCCTCGACCTGCCGTGTGATCGCGTGGAACAGGCGGTCATCACCATTGACGCATGAGCCTCGCTATTCACCTGCGCGCCTCGTGCCACAACAACCATTCGTTCTTACATCGTCTTTCGTACTCGCCATCACGAATTGCTCTCCGCCAGCGTTCTTTTTAGTACGGGGCGGCTCAGGATCGCACTGCGCAACCTCGACAGATCGTTGTGCGTATGAGACAATCGGGATATGGTTGCAACATCACCAAAACGGAGGAATCATGCCAGCATACCTTGTTGCGGTCAGCGGCGCGCAAGCCGGGAAGCAGTTTCCGCTCACCGACGCTCCATGTTCGTTTGGACGCAACCCGGATAACGCGATTGTGGTTGCCAGTGCACGCGCATCGCGTCGCCATGCCGAGATCCGCCGCGAAGGGGGAGACTTTATTCTCTACGATCTGGGGAGCGCAAACGGCACGCTGGTCAATGGTCAACGCATCGCCGCACCGCACCGGCTCCGCAGTGGCGACCTGATCGAGATCGGCGATGAGACCTTTCGCTTTGAGCAACCGCAACCTGCGGTCGATGCAACGCTTATCGCGTCACCCGGTCCCATCTCTGCTCCACCAACCGCACCGGCAACACCACCGCAACCGGCGCAGGGATTTCGGTTGCCCCCATCGCAACCGCCCTCCGCACCACCTCCTTCCCAGACGCCGCCTGCGCCGCCACCGTACCAGCCACCCCCCGCGCAACCGCAGGGGTTTCAGGTTCCGCCCGCACCACCGTCGTACCAGCCCCCCCCCGCGCAACCGCAGGGATTTCAGGTTCCACCCGCAACCCCGTCGTACCAGCCCCCCCCCGCGCAACCTCCATCGGCAGCGCCGCCTGCGCGCAAAGGAGGCATGCCACGATGGCTCATTCCGGTAGCGCTCATTCTCGTTGTGCTGGCAGTGGCGTGCGTCGGCAGCGCCGTCGTTGTGACGCGCGGGATCGATGGGTTGATCCAGAACACAACGCCGCAGAGCGGTGCGACGACCAGCGTTCCATCCTCGCCTACCCCGCAAAACACAGGTGGAAGCACCCCCGTGCCGCCACCCGTAACTCCGGTTGCACAGCCGACCGGCGACAGAGCCGCCTGGACCGTGCTCGTCTACCTGGATGGCGACAACAATCTGGAGAGTGACGCCGTCATCGATTTCAACGAAATGGAACTCGTCGGCTCGACCGATCAGGTCAGGATCGTCGTGCAGTTCGACCGCATCGGCGCAGCCGCCCCCTGGGACGATACGTCCAACGGCGACTGGGAGACAACCAAGCGTTTCCTGGTCGAGCGTGATGACGACCCGGATACTATTCGCTCACGCGAAGTGGAGGACCTGGGTGAGTTGAATATGGGCGATCCGCAGACCCTGGTCGACTTTGCAGTCTGGGGGATGCAAACCTATCCCGCCGAGCGCTATGCGCTCATTCTGTGGGATCATGGCGCATCGTGGGCAGGGATCGCGTTCGATGACACCGACGGCAAGGATGGGATCAATATGCCAGAACTCGACGCGGCGTTGCGCACCATTCAGCAGCAGACGGGGCAGCGGATCGACCTGATCGGCTTTGATGCCTGCCTGATGGCGCAGATCGATGTTGCGCTGGTTGTGGCGCCGTATGCCGATGTGTTTGTGGCATCCGCCGAACTCGAACCCAACACCGGTTGGGCATGGGACCTTCTGCTGCGCCGTCTGGTCGAAAATCCGCAGCAGGACGCGGCAACGTTCGGCGCGGGAATTGTGGAATCCTACCGTGAGTTCTATGAGAGGCGCGACGATCCGACCGTGACGCTCTCGGCGTTCGACCTGACCCGCGCCAACGACCTGCGTCAGAAGTTGAACGCTCTCTCGGATGCCATGCTGAAAGGAATGGGCGATTCGTACACTGCGATTGCCGAGGCGCGATCATTCGTCGATGTGTACAGTCAGCCTGCGCCTGAAGAGTTCAGCGCCGTCGATCTGGGACATTTCGCCCGTCTGGTTGTTGATCGCGGAGCGCGTCCAGCGGTGGCGGATCCGGCGCGCGCGTTGTTTGAGGCAATCGATCAGGCGCGTATCGCTGAGTGGAATGGCGGATTCCACGCCAACTCGACCGGATTGTCGATCTTCTTCCCGCAGTATGCCCAGCTCTATCCGCCAATCTACGGGCAGGGATCGCCGTTGCCACAACAGACGTCGTGGGGCGATTTCCTGAACGCATTCCACACTGCCAACACCGGTCTGCGAAGCGCTGCCGAGATCAGTTCGCTCTCTGTGTCGAACACGACCGTCAACATTGACAACCCGATCACCGTTGAGGGGGTTGTGACCGGCGACAACATTGCCTACGTGTTCTTCTTTGCAGGCATTCCCAACAATGATCGGAGCGGTGTGTTGTTGACCAGCATCGACTTCCTGTACCCGCCGGGAAGTGTGCCGGGCAGCAGTATTCCCCCCTGGACGGGCGGCAGCACGCGCCTCAGGGTCAACTACAGCGGCGCACAGTGGGGGTTGACCAATGGACGGGACACTATCCCGGTGCTGTTGGGACCGGCGAAGTATGGCACTGCGCTCTATGGCGTCGAAGGGATCTATACCGTTCAACGCACGAGGGAGCGGATCGCCGCAGCGCTGGTGTTTACCGTTGAAAGCGGAGCGCCAGAGTTGATCACTATTTACGGGTTCCCGAAGAATCAGAAACAGGAAGCGCAACCGTTCGAGATTGTGCCGACGCCGGGTGATACGTTTACCGCAGTGATCCGCACATATACGGTGAAGGGTGATCGTCTGGAACCGGGATTTGTCGAAGGAGACACCCTGACGATCGGCAACCAACCGCTCGCCGTGCAGCGCATTCCGTTACCGGCTGGCGCGTATGTTGCCGGTTTTCTGGTGCGTGATATTGCCGGACGCTTCAGTTATCAGTATGCGGATATTAATGTCAGCGCCGCCGGTTCTGGCGTCAACGTGCCATCGCCGGTGCAGACGTCGCCTGGAACCCAGTCCGGGTATCAGTTGTACAACAATCCGCAACTCGGCTTCTCAATCGAATATCCGACAGACTGGGCGACACTCGACACCGGCAATGATCATATCTACTTCTACGATCCGGCGGCAAACGGCAACGTCTTCGTCAGCGTCGATGTCTATCAGACGGGTCTGCCGGTTAACGAAGCCAACCAGCGATTGCTGGAGTTCTTCCTGGATTCGCTCCAGACCCAGCAGAACTTCCAGCAGGCGCCCGGCGATCCGCTGCGGCTTGGCGGCGAGGTCGGACCGTCGGCGCGCTACCAGTACACCGATCAGAACGGCGTGACCTTCAGCGGGATCGTCATCGCAGTAACCAGTCCACGCACCGGCTTGAGTTATCTGGTATCGGTTCAGGCGCCGTCCGCCGATTTCAGTCGCTACGCTGATACGCTGGCGGCAATCGTCGACTCGATGAAGATCAAATAGCAGTCCACCCTGCGTTCAACCAGATCACGTCAGGCACAAGGGAGAAGGAAGAGACGGGGCGCGCCCCGTCTCTACGACCTTCCGTCAGATTCAGGTTCCGCTGCGTCGGTGCGTTGCATCTGTGCTTACCGTTTCTTCACTTTCAGTGAAGCGGTATAATGAGATGTAAGCGCCGTTGAAGCTGACACATCTATGCCTGCGCCTGAAACAGTTCTGCAAGATCGCTATCGGATCGTTCGTGTCATCGGGAAAGGCGGCACAGGAGCGGTGTATGAAGCCATCGACCTGCGCCTGGGGAACCGTGTTGCGCTCAAGCAAACCATCATTCCTGCGGAACAGACGGTCAACTTGCTGGAGCGCGAGGCGCGCCTGCTCGCCCGACTGCGGCATCCGGCGCTGCCAAGGATCATCGATCACTTCGTTGATGGCACCTACCAGTACCTGGTCATGGAGTTCATCGGCGGCGACGATCTGGGCGCCTTGCTGATCCAGCGTGACCGTCCATTCGAACTGCGACGCGTTCTCGAGTGGGCTGATCAACTCCTGGATGCGCTCGACTATCTCCACCGCCAGAATCCGCCGGTTCTCCACCGCGACATCAAGCCCCAGAACCTGAAACTGACCACCGATGACGACATTGTGCTGCTTGACTTTGGGCTGGCAAAAGGCGGCGCGGGAAGTCAGAGCATGCATCGCACCAATGAGAGCATCTTCGGGTATACCCCGCACTACGCGCCCCTGGAACAGATCAACGGCGCCGGTACGGAAGCGCGCAGCGATCTCTACAGCCTGGCGGCAACCCTGTATCATCTTCTGACCGGCGTTCAACCGCCGGATGCGCTGACCCGCGCGACGGCAGTACTGCGTCGCCTGCCCGACCCGCTGATTGCGCCCGATCTGCTGAATGCGGCTATCCCAAAAGAGATGAGCGCCCTCCTGATACGGGCGCTTGCGCTCAACCTCGATGAGCGTCCGGCAAACGCTGCGGATATGCGCGCCTCACTGGCAACGATTCGCGCCGGACAGCACACAACTGCCCCGGAGCGCATGTTCATCTACCCTGCCGATGCTGACACGCTTTCCGTCGCGCAGGCGCACGAGCACTATGGCGCCGGGAATGTTCAGAGCCTGACGCCAACCACGCGCCCATCAGATACACAGGCAGCACAGCATCCCACACCCTCCGGCGCGCTGACGCAGAGAACGCCAGCAACGCAGCGCAGCGCTTCCGGCGGCGCCGGTCGCTATGCCGCGCTATGGCAGCGAATGCGCGCAACCGGTCTGCGCGGCTGGCGTGCGCTCCGCAGCTACGCCGACCGGCTGCCGTCTCCCTGGAACCGGTATGCGCTTCCGGCATCCGGCGTTCTTGCGCTGTTGCTCGTAATGTTCAGCGTATCGCTGATGACCGATCTGGGTCGTCCTGATCTGGCAGCAATCCCTTCGCCTGAGATGCACTCCGCCATCCCGGTTTCCACGCCGGTGGCGAGTCCGGCGTTGCACACGTCGCCGACCACGCAGGCGCCGGTTCAGGTCTTCGCACCAGATGGAACCACCGCCACTACGAGCAGTTCACCCTCCATTGCTCAGCCGATTGCTCGGCGGGTGACGCCAGACGAGGTGTATGCCGTTACGCTTCCCGTGACACTGACTGTTGAAGGTGAGGCGCTCGATCAGGCGCGCGTGTTCAAACTGGAGTCGTCGGAAACCGGCTACCTGCTTCCCCTGGAGGTCAGCGGCGGCGACAGCGCCCGCGTCACGCTGCTTTTGACCATGCTGCCATCCGCTTTTCGCGGTGAGGCGACACTGACGCTCACTATCGATGGCGTGCCGCAACCGCAGATCAGCGTGGTTGTGCGTGATTTCCTGGAGCGGCGAACGGTAGCGGGGGTGCGCCGCGAATACCGCTATACTGAGCGCGTCGGCGTGGATGAACTTGGCGCATACACCAGTCTGTACGCTGCACCGGATGCCGCCAGCGACCGTTTTGCCGTGCTGCGCAATGATGATGTTGTCGAGATACTGCGCAATGATACAGACGGATGGTACCAGGTTCGCATTCGACAGAGCGGGAATTCTTTCCATCTCGGCGCTGTCGGCTGGATCGAACGCTGGTTGATCGATAATCAGCGTGTGCCGCCGCTGGTCTTCGACGGCATTCTGGGGCAAACGCCTACTGATCGCGCTGTGCGCTGCGGTACACAGTTCCACTCGAGCATCTACGGCAGCGTCGAGGACCGAAGGGGGCAGGGTATTGCGGGGGCGACGTTGACCGTCACCAGCGCCGATGGGCGCAATCAGTTCAGTGTACGCACCCGCGCCAACGGCACCTATACGGTACCCGGTCTGGGATGCACCACCTGGATCGTGCGCCTGGCGTCGGTAGCCGACTTCCCCGAATTCCAGGCAAATGAGGTGCGGGTGACGAACCTCAACGGCGGCAGGTATACCGCAGCCGAGGTGCGTTTCCGCCAGCGACCCTGACTCTGCTTTACGAGTCTAGTCCGACAAGCCGCCGCATCTCACGCGGATCGATGGGGGTGAGCGACGCAGCGACGCGCAGCAGGTCACTGCGCGCCATTCCCACCCCAAGCACGAATAATGTCCCCGGCGCGCCATCATCAATGACGATCAGCGTCTGATCGCTCTGCGTGACGATCCGGGCGTTGTATGCGCCAAGACTCGTCCGCTCGATTGTTCCGCTCAAACTGAATGGCTCGACTGCGCCACCGCCGATGACGATCTTGGCGCCGTTACCGTTGAACGTCACCAGGTAGAAGCCAATGTCGCCGTCACCGACTTCATCATCGCGCGCAATGCGGGACTCGGCGGGTGATGGCTTCATGCCATCAGGAATGAACGAGGGCCACTGATACCGGAAACGCGCCGGATCGCCGCGTTCAAGCGATGACGGACCGGCGGGTGAAGGACGGGCTGCCAGGGGTGATGCTGGCGCCGGTTGAACCCCTGGCGCAGACGGGATAGAGGGAGTCGGGCGCTGCACCGCAACCGTCGGCAGGGGAAGCGTCGGTGCGGATGAAGGCGGCGGAGCGCCACAACCGACCAGTACTCCCGCAATCAGCGCCAGGGCAAGCCGGTGCAACAGGTGTGTGTTCTGTGCAAAACGCATCATTGGAGTTGTAGCGGCGCAACGGCGCTGCGCCCCTACGACCGATCGCGATACGTGACCAGACGCTCGACGGCGGCGAAGTTCCACGGTTCGCCAATTCCCAGAATGATATGTGTCGCACCGGCATCGACGAAGGCATCGAGGCGGTCCAGGTCGCCGACGCTGATGGAGACGGTACGCTCAATGCCTGCCGGGTCGCGTCCTATTTCGCGGCACCAGCTGTCGAGCACCTGGTTTTTGTGACGATAGGTTTCAGGCGGACCAAAACCGTTCCACATCGTCGCGTGTTGCGCCGTCAGTTTGAGCGTGACCTTTTCACCGCCGCCGCCAATCAGAACAGGCAACGGCTGACGCAGCGGCGGCGGATTCAAACGTTCCAGCCGCTGTTTGATCTGCGGCAGCGCTCGCCCCAGGGCGCGCAGGCGATCCGGCGCCGTGCCGAATTCGTATCCATATTCGTCATAGTCGCGCTGGAACCACCCTGCGCCAATGCCGAGGATCAAACGACCGCCGCTGATGTGATCGACAGTGCGCGCCATATCGGCAAGCAGGTGCGGGTTGCGGTAACTGTTGCAGGTCACCAGGCACCCGATCTCGGCGCGACTCGTCAGTGTCGCCATGGCGGTCAGCAGCGTCCATCCTTCGAAATGGGCGCCTTCGGCGGGTCCGTAGAGCGGAAAGAAGTGATCCCAGTTCCAGATCGAATCGACGCCGAGCGCCTCGACCTGACGCACAGCATCGGCAAATGATCGGTATGAGGTGTGCTGCGGATGCAACTGGACACCGACACGGAGAGAGGGCATGATGATTCCTTTCCTGGCAGGTTGTTGACGATTACTATCATACACGAAATTACACCACAACGATGCAGATCGTGGATGGTGCGTCGGGTTGCGGTAAAGCGCACTGCTTTGAACCGCCATTGACATACAGGTGAGGAGGGTGTATTATTGTGAATGATTTCACGAAAAGGAATGGCATGATGCATGATGATCGACATTCAACCAGACATCAAGGCGCGTAACACGCCGGTATTCGATAGAACTGTGACGGAGCGGCGCGCCCGCCCGCGTGTCGTGATCGTTGGCGCGGGTTTTGGCGGGCTGGCAGCGGCGCGCGAACTGGCGGACGCCGACGTCGATGTGTTGATGATCAACCGGACGAACTATCACGGCTTCTGGCCCCTGCTCTACCAGGTGGCGACCGCCGGATTGGAGCCGGAGTCGATTGCGTACCCGGTGCGCGCAATCCTGCGCCGCTACCGCAATGCCGATTTTCTCCTTGCTGAAGTGAACGGAGTGGATTTCGAGCAGCGCGCGGTGCTCACCGACGTTGGTCCGGTGATGTATGACTACCTGGTGCTGGCAGCCGGGAGCACAACCAATTTCTTCGGCAATGAGCGGTTCGAGCGGTATACGCTTGGGATGAAAGACCTTGACGAGGCGCAGCGGTTGCGCAACCATATTTTGACATGCTTCGAGCATGCGGTGGCGGAAACCGACCCGGCGCGACGTGCGGCGCTGCTGACGTTTGTTGTGGTTGGAGGCGGTCCGACCGGCGTTGAACTGGCGGGTGCGTTCATCGAGTTGATCCGCCATGTTATGCGGAAGGACTACCCCATGCTCGATGTGTGTCAGGCGCATGTGGTGCTGGTCGAGGCGACCGACCGGGTGCTGGCGACATTTCCGGAGTCGTTGCAGCGCGCAGCGCTGGATCGTCTACAGCGTATGGGTGTGGATGTGCGGTTGAGTGCACCGGTTGCCGATACACGTCCGGGGGTGCTGGTGTTCAAGGATGGCACAGAACTGGAAGCGGAGACGATCGTCTGGGCTGCGGGGGTGCGCGCATCACCGCTGGCGGAGGCGCTTGGCGTGGCGCTGGGACGCGGAGCGCGGGTGAAGGTCGAACCGACACTCACGCTGCCCGGTCATCCTGAGGTATTCGTCATCGGCGATATGGCGTATCTGGAAGGATACCGTCCCGGCGTACCCTTGGGCTGCGGGGGTGCGCGCATCACCGCTGGCGGAGGCGCTTGGCGTGGCGCTGGGACGCGGAGCGCGGGTGAAGGTCGAACCGACACTCACGCTGCCCGGTCATCCTGAGGTATTCGTCATCGGCGATATGGCGTATCTGGAAGGATACCGTCCCGGCGTACCCTATCCGATGGTTGCGCCGGTGGCGATCCAGATGGGGGAGCAGGCGGCGCGCAATATTATCGCGCGCACCAGGCGCAATCCGATGAAGCCGTTCCGTTACTTCGACAAGGGGCAGATGGCGACGATCGGGCGCAGCGCAGCGGTGCTCGACGCCTTCGGCATCCAGTTGACCGGATGGCCCGCATGGGTTGGATGGCTGTTCGTTCATCTGATGGAACTGGTCGGCTTTCGTAATCGGGCGCTGGTGTTGCTGAACTGGGCGTACAGTTACTTCACCTATGATCGCGGCGTGCGCCTGATCTTTGGGATTGGAGCGCACGAAAAAAAGATGGAAAGCGTTCTGTGAGGGGAACAAAGTGAACCGCCTGCGCGTTATGAGCAGTAGAAGAAACATTGTGCAGCGTGCTGAGGGATGGTATGCGTTTCATTCTTCTCTGTCTCATAATTGTGCTGATTGTGGCGGGATGCGGTCGCGCCGGGACATCGGCGCCTCCAACAGTTCCATCGCCACCCGACGCGACCCAACCACCGGCAGCGACAGCCGCGCCCGGTCAACCGCTGCTGGTGACGGCAACCCCGCCACCGACGGCGACGCCTGTTGCGTATCCTGTTCTGCAACCAACGGAGACGCCTGTGCCAGCACCAGATCAATCATCTGATACAGGTCGCCCTGTACCACCGTACAACGCGCAACCGCTGACTCCGCCCTACGGCGCGGCAATGGAAGCGCAGATTGACGCAGCGAAGCAAGACCTGGCGCAGCGCCTGGGAATCGATGCGTCGGCGATTGAGGTCGTGGAAGTGGACGCGGTCACCTGGCCCGACACATCGCTCGGTTGCCCGAAGCCGGGCATGATGTACCCGCAGGTGCTGGTTGAGGGTGTGCTGGTGCAACTCCGCGCAAACGGGCAGATCTACCGCTACCACGGTGATGGGCAGCGCCGCTTGTTCCTGTGCGACGCGCAGGCTGAGCCTCACGGCGGGCACACCAGGCGCATGCCGGGACGCGCGCTGTGATCGAGCGCGGTTCAGGTATAATTGACTCCACAAGATGATTTCACTGTAGATGCGCAGCGTTCCATATTGAGTCGCTCAAACTCATGCTTGCCGTGCATCATGTTTACAGCATTTCTCAGATACGTTGACCATCGCCTGTGTCCACCGTGTTGCGCGAGACGTCCGGTTCCGTCAGAGGGTAGACCGAAACTCATTTCGGTCATGGTGATTGCGGTCACCCGTAGAGTGTTCAACTTTTGTGAAAACTGCTATAAGAGCCTATCCGAATAACCCGACAGCACGCAAGGCGATCAAGCCACAGGCGAAGAGGTGCACGAGTTTTTCGGATAGGCTCTATAGCGAAATGCAAAATGATTGAGCCACGTGCGTGCCGGGTGCGCGGGCGTCTCGCCCGCATGACGGTATGAGGCGCGCAATTCCGAAGGTCAACTGTTTTGCACTTCGCTGTAAGTTCTCTGCGATCAGTAGTGCGTTTTTGCAGTGACGTCATCATCCGACTCAGCAGATCCATCGGTCGAAGCAGGTGTGTCGTTATGAAGCGTATGATCTTCGTAGAGCGCACAGGGCGGATCGAGGATCTGGATCGATCCTTCGATCTGGCGTTCTGGCAATCTCTGGAACCATGTGACCGGTTTGCGGCTGCCTGGGAGATGGTCGTCCATGCATGGCGGGTAAAGGGCGTCGATGTTCGTCAACTCCGACTTCAGCGATCTGTTGAGACATTTCAACGCAGGCGGCGTAAGGTATCTGGTCGTCGGAGGTTACGCCGTCGTGCAATACGCTGAACCCCGGTATACAGTTGCTGCCGGAGGAAAAGGGGTCAAAACGCCAGCGCAGACGATACAAAGGCAAAAACAGGTGACGCTGTGATCTCCAAATGAGTCTCCTGAACAGGTCATGCCCCGGGGGTATCCGTTGCCCGTTCTGCGTGCGGTGACAGGTCGCATCGCACACGTCTTATCACTCAACCCTGTTCCTCTTATACACACAAAACCCGTCGGCAGGTCTTTCCTCCGCCGACGGGTTCCTTGCCGACGGAGATTTTACAGCGCCTCCGCCACGCGCCGCCAGTTACGGTCGCACGACCTCACCACTGAAGGGATCAATGTACGTGCCGAAGAACGCCGGGCTGGTCAGTTCCGCATAGTTCGTCCAGCGCCCGACGCGCACGCCCTGCGCCCGGAAACCGATGGTGACGGTCTGCCCCGGAGCGCCGGGGGTCGTCTCGATGTACACATCGTTCGAGTTCGCCGTGGGAATTGTGCCGATGATCGGACCAACACCGTCGTTGCTGTAGATGTTCGCCCCGCGATTGCCGAAGGCATTTTCGGCCCCGACGGTGACATAACCGCCATCGCCGCTGGAGAGAATCGGACCGTAGGAGTAGGTAATATCCTCCACGCCGTTCAACCCGATCCAGATCTGGAAGGTGTTCCGCTGACTGTTATTGCTCCAGTTCGGTGCGTTCTCCCATTCCAGGATCAGCCAGCAGGCGTTCGCCGGGTTGCTGCACGGACCGAAGCCGACCAGGTACGCATAGTAACTGCCGCCAGCACTCCCGTCGAGATCGGTCCAGAAGGCTCCCAGGGTATTATTCGGGCGGGCAGTGTTGGGGAAGGTGCGATTGATGAACTGCACATCTGCCGCTGTCCCGCCACCAACGACGGCGTAACCGTTACTCACCATACCAATAGTGTCGTAGGTTTGCCCACCAAACAGGAATGGACGCGTCAGAGTAAGGTTAACGATGGTCTCGTCGCCGAGGGGGACGTTGGGCGACGCGCCGAGTCCAGCAAGCGACAGATAGCCGTTGAAGGTCAGACGACCTGCACTCACATCAGGTGGTGCTGCTCCGGTAAGGGTCCCGCTGAAGGTCAACCCATTGTCGACCTCAGTTGCGCCACCGGTGACGCTCCCGCTCACCAGCTTCAACTGGCGCGGCATTGTATCGTTCAGCGTCACAGAAGCGTTCTGGAAGGTGGTGTTGGTGATCGAGATGGTGCAGTCGGTCGTTCCACGCAACGCCAACGTTGCCGGATTGCACTGCTTGTCCATGCGAATATCGGGTTCGCCGCGCACGATGGTGATCGGGAAGCGCACCCGGCACCCGTTGCGCTCGGTGAAGACGACGACCGCATGGCGCACCTGACCCACCGGCACATCACGGGCATCAACTGTGATGTCGAAGGTGTAGGTGCCGTTAGCTGGCACGAAGAACTCGCGCGGCACCGTGATCGTGAAGTCGCGCGGTTGCCCTGCCCGGTACGAGATGGAACTCTTGTAGAAACTATCGTACCCGGACACTTCGCGCACCGTTCGGCTGACGGTAATACGACCCGGCATCTTCGGCACATACAGGCTCGGATAGTTCGCCTTCCACAGTTCATCTTTCAACGCCACATAACCGGCACCGGTTTCGTCGAAGGTCAGACCAGGATCCCACGCCTTGCGGAGATCGATGCGCCCTGAACCGGCGTCGAACGGTGTGAACGGCGTTACCCCGTCTTCCTTGAAGACGCCTGCACTCCTGGCGCTGGTCATCAGGGCTGACTTGATCTGCCCAGGCGTCCAGGTTGGATTGAGCCATTTGAGCAGGATCGCAGCACCGGCGTTGTGCGGGCTGGACATCGACGTGCCGCTCAGAAATGCGAATTGTGGCACTGGTTGTCCATATTCGATGGCGGTGTAGCCAGCCAGAATATTGACACCCGGTGCGGTAACGTCTGGCTTGCTGATACCAAGGGTCTGACCGGGACCGCCGCGTGAGCTGAAGCCCGCCATCACGTCACCCTGGATTGGTCCGGGTGCGCCAGGGGTGAAGGTCGCCGTCGCGCCGGGATTGGCGGTCAGGAATGTCAGCAGCGCAGTGCCGTCGGTGTTCTGAAGGTGAACGGTCGGAATGACATGGAAATCGGCGTCGAGACTGTTCGGCGTCGGATTGTACAGGATCATGCCAATCGCGCCGCCAGCTGCCACGTTCGCGCTCTTCGCCACCCGTGCGATCACTCCACGCCGACACACCACAATCTTCCCCGTAAATGTTCCTGGGAGCGCCGGGTTCTGGCACAGTGGATCAGCCGTGTTCACCACAATCGGCGCGGGCGTGGAAATCCCGGCGCCACTGGAAGCGCCAACAGCAGTGAACGTACCACTTACTCCCTGAACCGTCAGCGTGCTGAGGTACGACCGATCCGACGTGCTGGCGCCAACGGTCGCAACCCAGGGTTCGCGGTGGTTGACCGTGTCGGCTGCCGGACCGGAGTTGCCCGCCGAGGCAGAAACCAGAATACCGGCATTATAGGCGTCGAGGAAGGCGAGTGAGGCGATGTCGCTGTACGGATTGGTTCCGCCACTGATCGAAAAGTTGATGACGTGGACGCCATCACGGATTGCCTGCTGCACCGCAGCTGCCGAGTCGGTTGTAAAGCAGCCTACTTCACCGCACACCTTATAATTGACAACATATGCGCGCGGTGCGATGCCGGAGATAGTACCGAAAACGCGGCTCCCATCGCTGGCTGGAACGCCACGGTTACCGGCGGCCGTGGAAGCGGTATGGGTGCCGTGACCGTCGTCATCACGGCCAGACCGAAATTCATACGGTTCCGTACCGACGAAGAAGTCGTAGGCCGTCATGAAGCGGTATGAACCGATCAGTTTGTTGTTGCAGGTGAAAGGTGCATCACCAGGCGTCGCACTGCCGAAATTGCAGGCACGAACGCCGCCGGGATTGCCGGGTGCGGGTGGCGGCGGCGCATACGGTTTCCCCAGCGGATCAGGATCGGAGAACGACGGATGTTCGGGCCAGACGCCGCTATCGAGCACACCAAAAATGACCCCTTCGCCAGCGAAGGCGGAGCCGCCACCCTTGCCCCAGGCGGTTGTTGCGCCGATGAATGCCGGTGTACGGTAGGTTTCGATCCGCTCGATGCGGTCGTTGATAATCTCCACCACATTCGGCAGGCGTCGCAGTTTGTCAATCTCACCGACCGGCGCCACAACAGAGACACCGCCGATGATCAGATCGAAGCGATGGGTGACGCGCAAGCCGGGAACGCGCTGCTTCGCCTGCGCAACCAGCGCATCAAGTTCCGCGTTCAACTGCTGCAGGTAACTCTGAGCAGCTGGCGCATTAATGTCGGTGATGCCATTCTGCGCCATGTATGATGCCAGCGATGGCGAGTCGATCTTGATGAAAACGCTCGCCAGGGTGCCATCGCGCGACACGGCCAGATTCTTGTTGACGGCAAGGTCTTCACGACTGACGACGGTTACCGGTTCGATCGTCAGAGGCGTGCCAGGCGTGGGACGGTTTGGTCGGGTTTGGGCTGCAACGTTGCGCATCGGCGCCACAGACGCCAACGCGACCACGAGTACGAGCATGAACGCCGTGATTCGAGCATAGCGTGCGAGGTGTCGCATATGATGATCCCTTTTCGCAGATTTCAACGATAGGAACTCCTCGATCCAACGGCATGCGCAAAGCGCCGCGCCCACCTCCTTTCGCCGGACACGCGGCAACACCCGCGCCTGCGGCATTATCAGCACATGACAGGCGCGGCTTCTGCTTCTCTCGTATACCTGCGGGTATCGTCTATAGTAGCCGATGCCGGTCAAAGAGACAAGCGGGACAAACATTCCGTCGCAGGTGACGAAGAGCGGCTTTTCAGGGCTTCAGAAAAAGAAAAACAGGCGCCTGACCTGCGCGAAGATGAAAAAAGAAGATGAAAAGATTGTTACCAAAAAATCGGTCATTATTGACGTGGCGGAGAGCATCGAGATGCTGATGTGGTTTTTATGTGTGATGGCAAGGAAGCCAGCACCCGGCGCCGAATGCCCGCCATGCCGGGCAGAGTGCACACGACACGGCGACAGGCGCACACAGGCGGCATGTCAGTGCCCATATGCGCTAGTGAAGCGCACCGGAAGTATGCGATCGCACCTGCGCGAGGAGCAGCAGGCTGAGTGGATCAATTCATACCCTCGACCACCTGCCGCACGAACGCTTCGAGTTCATCGGAAGGACTCAGACCGAACTGACTCTTGAGGGTCGCCACACAGATCTGGTACTGGCGCACGGCAAGATGGCGCAACCCCTGCGCCGCATAGCATCCGATCAGCACCCGGTGCGCATCTTCGTCGCAACTATCAACCGCCAGAGCGCGCTGGCTGAGCATGATTGCGGTCGGGTAATCGCCGCGCTCCTGATAGACGCGCGCCAGTTGGTGCAACGCTTCGAGATAGGCAGCCTGAAACGTTCTCCGGCGTTCCTCCGCCCAGTCTTCATACCGCTCCTCCGCCATATAGTCGCCCTGGTACAGATCAATCGCGCGACCATACGCCTGTAACGCGCTCTCGATGTCTCCCCGGCTCCACGCACTCCGCGCCGCAGTGATCGATTCCTCGAATGCATCCGCATCGACCCATAGCGGCAGATCCGACGCAAGCGCATAACAGCCATTGACAAATAACACCACCGGCGTCTCACCCATCACGCGCTTGAATGTCTGTCGCAGGCAGTAGACCGCCTGATGCAAACTGCGCCGCGCCAGGTCCGGCTCTGAGTCGGGCCAGAACAGGGCCGCCAGGCGCTCCTTCGAGACCGGCGCGCGACGATGGGCGATGAGAAAGCGGAACAGTGAACGCGAACGCGCCCCTTCCCACTGGTCGATCAACGTGTCGTTGAAGTAGACGCGCAAATTACCAAAGGTGTAGACGGTCAGCCCCGCAATGCCCGGCATCGGTGCAGCATCGCTCACCCTGTCAGCGGGGGATCGATCCTGTTCCTGAATGTCATCCGCTGTCGCCGGTATGCGCTCGTCCGTCGTGCCATCTTCCTGTTCAACAGGCTCCGCATGAGCGAGCATCGCATCCCCGACATACGTTTCTTCTGCGCTGATCGGCTCGATGGCCACCGGGCGTCGCGGGGGGGAAGGCGAAGCGAAGCGCGCCTGCCACCATGCCAGGAAGCGCTGCACCAGTGATCGCGGCGGCGCGGCGGTCAACATTGGCGGAGGCGGGGGAAGGAGTCCGGTATGCACCCATGCCCATGATTCGGGAGGCGCAAGATCACGCGATGTCAGCGCGCGATGAATATCGAGCAAACAGCGCATCAACTCAGCACGGGCTTCGTTGATGATCGCCTCGCCCTCATCCACCGTCATGCGACCCTGGAGAATCACCTGTTGCCAGCGCGCAATTTCGGCGCAAATCTGCGCTGCAGATGCGAGTATCCCGCCTGGCGGCGCAGCGTCCGCCATATCCAGACAGAACTGCGCGCGCTGGAGATAGGCGCTCCCCGTGCGATAGTCGCCCTGATGGAGCGCAATCAGCGCAATGCGCCACGCCAGCAAACCACACGTCCGCGGGTCGTCGAAATGCTCGACAATCGCCATCGCCGCCAGCGCACGCGCCATTGCCTGCGGCGCCATCCCCTCATGCATGTGAATTTCAGCCTGAGCTGCCAGCGCGCGCCACTGCCCATCCACATCGTTTGTCGTGCGAAAGACAACCTCTGCCTCGGCAAGCAGACGAAGCGCTCCATTCCATTCCTGTTGCCGCAACAGGTCAAGCGCCTGACGGTACGAATGCCATCCGGGTTTCTCCCCTTTGCGGGACTTCACGCGATGGGCGCTCGAATGGTTGGGGTGCGTCATACGTGCTCTTTTCACAACGCCCGAAAGCGAACGCTGGTTGCCATCAGACTGCACAATAACGCTATCCCCCGCTCGCCTGTGAGCCGGGTGCAGAACGGTATCAAGAATCACAGAGAGGATAAAACCAGAAATGCATCCGGTCCGGTGCACCCGGCTGCCAGAATGACGACGCAGAGGTTTTGCGCAGGCAGTAAAGCGAGAGAGTAGGTGCAGCGACCTTCTGCATGTAGTATAACGCACGCCTGCGCAAAATCAACGTTGAGGTTTGGTTAGAGATGAGCATGTGGGAGGTGGAATGGAGTGCGTGAGCGATGAACATGCAGACAATCACCAGGAAAAAGCATCAGCGAACGAGCGCACGCCAACCTACGGGTCACCATAACAAAACTGTCATTATTTTGTTCACATATTGATCCTTGTCATCAAAAGACTGACATGATATGTCAATTGCAGTGGGCGCATACCCATACGCGACCCGCGCTACCACTCATCACTATCACGAATCTCGGTTAAGCGTCGCCATCATGCACTGCGCTCTTCGAGCGCCACACCCGTCTGCGGCACGACCGATGTTGTAGTACGAAACATGTGCTGGCTGATTGCATTGCTGAGTCTACTGTAGAAAGATCATCTCACCGCAGAGTAACTGTGTTGCTTGTCAAGGGGCGCTCGTATGCACAGCCGGATCCCAGGGCTTTTGCTGACGCAATATTGCGCCGAGAATAGTCAGCAGCTTGCGCATCGCAGCGACGATGGCGACCTTGCGCGGCTTGCCAGCTTGACACAGGCGCTGATCGAAGGCGCGCCTGACCAGACGGCGCCGCGTGGCCGCCAGGGTCGCCATGTACAACACGCTGCGCACATCCCTCCTGCCGCCGGAGATATGCCGGGGTTTGTGCTGTGCGCCGCTCTGATTGGCATACGGCGCAACGCCCACAAAGGCCGCCGCTTCCTTGCGATTGATGGTCCCCAGTTCGGGCAGGCGGAGCAGCAGGTTCAGTGCGGTGATCGCGCCGATGCCGGGCACGCTTTCGAGCAGCTCCCGTTTCCGGCGCACCTCGTCGGTGCGCTCCGCCTCGTTGTCGCGTTCCTGCTCAAGCGCACGGATCTCCTGATCCAGCCAATCAATATGCTGCTGGATGCCCGGGCGGAGGTTCGGCGCGGCAGCCGTCAACCGATTGATCTCAGCCGTCCGCATCTGAATCACCTGCTCCCGCCGGACCAGCAGGTCGCGCAAGGATGCGCGCTGCTCGTCCGTCGCTTGGTGGTGCGGCGGGCGCACCCGTTCGGCAAAGCGGGCGAGCAACCGGGCATCCAGGCGGTCGGTCTTCGCCTGGCGTCCTTCCGCGTGCGCCAGGGCGCGCACGCGGCGTGGCTGCACCCGCGCCGTCGGCAAGCCAGCCTGGAGCAGTTGGGCGAACACCATGCGTTCCAGCCCGCCGGTCGCCTCCAGCACAATCAGGGTCGGCTGCAGGCGCTGGAGTCGCGTGACCAGGAGCTGGACACCTTCGTCGGTAGACGGTATCGTCTCGAGTGGCGCGTGCGGGTCGGCGCCAAACGCCACATCCAGCGTCTGTTTGGAGACATCAATGCCGATAAAGAGCGACTCACGGGAAGCCATACACAGAACCTCCTGAGGAAAACGGCGCCAGCCTTGCTAGCATATGCGGGTTTGAGGGCCCAGATAACTGTTCGGCTTGGTCGCGTTGAAGGACACGGCTACCCAACACTCCGCGGCGATCTCGTGAACCTGGCGCAGAACGGTATACCGTGTCCCGTTAGATTATACTAGACGCAGTAAACGCAGAGAGCGATTGATTGATGGAAAACGCTGCACGTCTGGCATCGCTCTGCGGTGTACGTTTTTATTGTAACGTCATTGCTCATAAGCGAACTGCCAGCCATTGAACGCCCGTGCGACAAGGAGGCTCACCATGCTGAAAACGATCTCACCCACTCGCTCGCTGAGCACCCGTCTGGCGCTATTCACGATTGCCACGGCGATGACGACAATGCTGGCGCTGACCCTGCTCACCAATGCAGCAGCAACGGAGAACGCCATCGCTACGGCGCGTCACCAGATCGATACACAGGCGCTCAACGGCATCGAGCGCGTCGAAATGTATCTTCAGGATCGACGCTCCGGCGTTGCGTTGACCGCGCAACTGCCGCTGGTTCGTGCAATGCTCGAGAATCAGGAAAGCCCAGAAGCGCGCGAGCGCGGGCAGTTCGTCATCAACGCGGTGCAGAACACCTTCAACTACGATACCATATCGTTGATCGACATTTCGGGCAAAACGGTGTTGAGCACCAACTCCGGCGTGATCGGGCAGGATCGCAGCCAGCGACCAGAGGTGATTGAGGCGCGACGCGGCGTACCGGCGATGTCAGACGTTGCCGCCGACCCGGACGAGGAGCGGGTGTTTCTCCATTTCACCGCTCCGGTCTACGGATTGAACAAACAACAGATGATCGGCGTAGTTGACGGACGGATCGTACTCGACGAGCTCCACCGATTGGTGGCGTTAGACAAAAATCGCAGCGGCGCCGGCAGTTACAGCGCCATCGTTGATCGCCATGGCATCCGCATTTCCATCCCGGATTTCCCGCAACTCCTGTTCCAGCCGGTTGCGCCGCTGGCGCCAACCCTGGCTCAGGAGATGATCGACACCCGTCGCTTTGGCAGCAATACCGCAATGCTGATCCGGCAATCGTCCTCGATGCCTGAAGTCATGGAGAGCATCAATCTCATCAATCAGCGCGTCGAAGAACGTCATTTCTTCACGGGAGCGCTTAATTCCGGCGAAGAAGGCGAATCGGTCATTCGCAGGCTGCGCTCGGCAGACTGGTACTATATCCATCGTGTGCCGATCGAGCAGTTCTACAGCGTGGTGCGCGCCCAGACAAATTATGCCGTGCTGGTGACCGTCATTGCTGCGGTGATCGCCATTATGATCACCCTCTGGTTCGTGCAACGGTCGCTGCGCCGACCGCTGATCCAGCTGGTGGAGACGGCGAGCGCGATCGCCGGAGGCGACCTGAGCCGCCGTTTACAGATGCATCAGCGTGATGAGATCGGCATCCTTGCCGACGGATTCAACACCATGGCGGATGCACTGGAAGCGCGCATCACCGAAGCTCAGGCGGCAAAAGAAGAGGCGCAGCGTTCGCAGCGCGCCGAAGCCGAAGGGCGCGCATCGCTCGAACGCAGCGTCGCGGAATATCTGGCGTTTGTGCAACGGGTGGCGGATGGCGATCTCTCCCAAACCCTCGCCATTGATCGCAACGACGCTCTGGGACAGTTGGGCATTGGTCTCAACAAGATGGTCGAAAGCCTGCGCGCTATGGGACGCCGATCTCAGGAAGCGGCTAATGCTATCGCCGAAGCGGCGGCGCAAATCCTGATTACCACCACCCAGCAGGCATCGGCGGTCAACGAACAATCAACCGCCGTTGCTCAGACCATGGCAGCGCTTGATGAGGTGCGCGCAATCGCGCGACAGACTGCCGATCAGGCCGATCATACTGCGCGCGACGCACAGGCGGCGCTGACCGCCGCGCAGCAGGGGATTGCCATCGTCGAAGAGACAGTGCAGAGTATGACCGACATTCGTCAGCGCGTCGAAGGAATCGCCCAAACCATCCTGTCGCTTGCCGGGCAGGCGCAGGCGATCAACACGATCACCGGCACGGTTTCCGAGCTTGCCGATCAGTCGAATCTGCTCGCACTCAATGCCGCGATCGAAGCCGCGCGCGCCGGTGAGCAGGGGAGAAGCTTCTCCGTTGTGGCGCAGCAGGTGCGCGACCTGGCAGAGCGCAGCAAACAGGCGACCGTTCAGGTCCGCTCGATCCTGGGGGACATCCAGAAGTCAACCCAGGCAGCGGTGATGGTAACCGAAGAAGGCGCCCGGCGTGTTGACAGCGGCAGTCAACTGGTCAGTCAGGCGGGGAACGTCATCCACCGGATCGCTGGCGAAGTCGAGAACGGCGCACAGGTCAATGTGCAAATGGCAGCCAGTGCGCGTCAGGCAACTGTCGGGTTGGAGCAGATCGGGCAGGCGCTGCTGTCGATTCAGAAAGCGGCTTCCGAAACGCTCACCAGCACCCGTCAGGCGGAGCGCGCTGCGCAGAACCTGAATGCCCTGGCGCAGTCGCTCCAGCAGATGGTTGCTATCTACCGGCTGGCATAAGCATCATCAGCGATACCCATGCGGATGGCGACGGTGCCATTCCCAGGCGCTGCCGATGATCTGTTCCAGGTGCGGGAAGCGCGGCGACCAGCCGAGTTCGTTGCGGATCTTCTCCGACGAAGCGATCAGGATCGCCGGATCGCCGGGACGCCGCGGACCGAACTCATACGGGATGGGGTGACCGGTCACCTTTCGCGCCGTCTCGACGACCTCCAGATTGGTGAAACCGTTGCCGTTGCCCAGGTTATACGTGCGACTGCCCAGGCGATCAAGGGCTTCGAGCGCCAGAATGTGCGCCTGCGCCAGATCGAGCACGTGGATATAGTCGCGCACGCACGTACCGTCCTTCGTCGGGTAATCATTGCCGAAAATGATCACCTTCTCGCGCTGACCAAGCGCCACCTGGAGCACAATCGGGATCAGGTGCAGTTCCGGCTCATGATGCTCCCCGCGGTCGGGCATGCCGCCGGCGGCGTTGAAATAGCGCAGACAGGCGTACTTCAACCCGTAGATCCGCTCGAACCAGTAAAGCGTCCGTTCGATGAAATACTTCGACTCGCCATACGGCGAACCCGGCACAATCCGTTCATCGGCATCGATCGGGATGGTTGCCGGATCATCGAACAGATTGGCAGTGGAGGAGAGAATGAAGCGCCCCACGCCATGCGCAACCGCCTGTTCCAGCAGGTTCGCTGCTGCGACCAGATTGTCGCGCAGATATTTGAGCGGGAGTTGCATGCTTTCTCCCACCAGCGTAAACGACGCAAAGTGCATGATGCCGTCGAACCCGCGGTGATCGCGAAACAGGCGCGCCACCGCGTCGGGATCGCGCAGGTCGCCTTCAACAAAGGCCGCTCCGGATGGCACGGCTGCACGATGACCCTGGTAGAGATTGTCGAACACGACGACATCGTGACCGGCTGCGAGGAGTTCTGCGGCGCAGATGCTTCCAATATAACCGGCGCCGCCGGTAACAAGGATTTTCAAAGCGAACCTCCGTGGCAGGAACGAATCGTGCACAGTATAGCACAGGCAGCCCACAATCGCGACTATGTACAACGCGCGCCTTTTGTGCTATGCTACCAGGCAGGTACGACATTGCTTCGTTCAGGGACAGCGCTATGGCCATAACCGATCGGATGCTCATTGGAGCGATTGCGAGCAACCCCGCAGATGTTCACGGCGCCGGCGAATACCGTTGCTGTCGCACATGCATGGTGATCTACTTCACATCAGCCAAAAACCCCGATACCGCCCATGAAGGGCACGACACATTCCCTCTGCCGGCGCTCAACCCTGATGGGTCCGGCAAACTTGTGCGCGCCTTCCAGCGCTATATCGAGCGCTGGTCGCCTGAGCGGCGCGAGCAGATCGAACGCTTTGCGCAGCGCAAAGGGTGGGATATGGCGATGGAGTTGAAGTACGGCGGCGGGGCGCTCGAAGACCACGAGGCTGCCGAATGGCAGGAGATCGTCAACGCGCGGCTTGAGCAACTGATGCGTCAGGCGCGCCAGCAGATCGAATCCGGCGCGCCGGTTCCACAATCAAAATAGCATCACGCCCGCTTCACGCGCCAGTTGACGCAAACGCTCACCGGCAGGCTTGCGCCCGTTCTTCTCCATCTGCTCCGCCAGTTCGTTCAGGCGCCTGACGAAGGCGGGCGTAATCATTGCCGGATTCTGGCGCAGCAGTTTCGTCGCCTCCTGTGGCGTCTCCGCCTGAAGCAACTGACTGATGAAGCGATCTTCGGGCGAAAGGGATTCTTCGACGATCTGGGTTGCCAGTTGCTCAATTGCGCGCAACCGTTCCGTCAGGTGATCCTGACCGCTGCGTTCAGCCGCTGCCAGGTTGGAGTGGAGCACCAGCATGAATGCCTCGTTGATCTCATCGCTGCGCTCGCGCAGCACCGTCGCCGGGTCTGCCGCATCGAGCGCTGCGCGCAGCAGGTTCGCGCCAGCGTCGAACAGTTCCTGCGCTTCCCGATCCATGCGCTCGACGGTTGCGAGAATAACGCTCCGCCGCGCCGTCAGGCGTTCAGCCGTCGCCCGGTCGCCGGACTGCTCCGCCTGATCGATGCGCGCAGTCCACTCCTCGAAGAAACTGTAGTCAATGGCGGGGCGCAGTTCAGCGATCAACCCTTCCAGTTCATCGTCATTCGCCGCTATCAGGCGCTCGACCGCTTCGGTTGTTGCAATATCGGGCGTATCGAGCGCTGCCTCCTCGCCTGCGCCGGCAAAACCGACCATTTCCGCCAGCCGCTGACGCAGCGCCATCAGAACCTGCGCCGAGTCATCGCGCCCCACCTGGCTGCTGGCAACGATAAACGCATCGAGGGTCGCAAAAAATGATTCGTCCAGCTGATCACGCTGTTGTTCGACAAGTGCGTTGAACGCCTCTTCGCCACGTTCGGCCGCTTCTGCCAGCTGCGCGATCAGATCGACACGCTGACGCTGAGCTTCGATCTTCTCGCGCGACACACCATCAGCTTCGAGAATGGCATCGATCAGCGAGTTGATCGTCAGAAAACGGCGCGGCGCCAGTAGATATGCGCGTGGCGCGTTCGGCGGCAGCGTGCGCATCACCAGCGCCGCAGCATCGCCGATAAAACGTTCCTGTTCCTCCTGACGGGCATTGAGTTGCTGCGGAATGTGCACGAGCGCCAGTTGTTTGGCGGCATCGTGGTAGAACAACGGCGCGCTGATCATGATCGCCATGCCGCAACTCGGGCAGATCGCAAGGTTCAACTGCCCGGCGATCAGACGCGCCTTCAATTCGGGATGCTGCACTGCATCGACAATCGTGACGATCGACGCACGAAGCGGTGTGCGGCAGGATGGACAGGTCAGCTGAACGACCTGCGCTGATGGACCCGTGGTCACACGATACCCTTTCAGAATCGCACGCGCCGGATGCACCGGCGCGGACGGATAACCAGTCATGAATATTATATCACGGATTGCGCGCCTGCGATTCTGGCATAATGGCATAACCACCGGCTTGACGGGCACAATCATGGGACGTATACTTCCAATGTTACGCAACAAAAATAACAAATGAAAGAGGAACCCATGCGCATTTACGGAAGCATTACCGAACTCGTGGGCAACACGCCGCTTGTGCGCCTGAACCGGGTGAACGACACCCACGCCACTGTCGTTGCCAAACTCGAATGGTTCAACCCCGCTGGCAGCGTCAAAGATCGCATCGGGCTGGCGATGATCGAAGCTGCCGAACGCGACGGCATCATCCGCCCTGGCGAGACGGTGATCGTCGAGCCGACGAGTGGAAACACCGGGATCGGGCTGGCATTCGTGGCGGCGGCAAAGGGATATAAAGTCATTCTGACGATGCCGGAGACGATGAGCATCGAGCGACGCAAACTGCTGCGCGGTTTCGGTGCTGAACTGGTGCTGACGCCCGGCGCAGAAGGGATGCGCGGCGCCATCGCGCAGGCGGAAGCGATTGCCGCTGAACTGCCGAATGCGTGGATTCCGCAGCAGTTCAAGAATCCTGCCAACCCTGAGATTCACCGCCGCACGACTGCCGAAGAACTGTGGCGCGACACCGACGGTCAGATCGATATTCTGGTGTCTGGGGTCGGCACCGGCGGAACGCTCACCGGTGTGTCGGAAGTGATCAAGCCGCGCAAGCCGTCGTTCTATGTCGTGGCAGTCGAACCGGAAGCATCGCCAGTCCTTTCGGGCGGGAAGCCCGGTCCGCACAAGATTCAAGGGATCGGCGCCGGTTTTATTCCCGACGTGCTCAACACACAGGCGTATGATGAAGTATTCCGTGTGTCAAATGAGCACGCCTTCGAGATGGCGCGTCGCCTGGCGCGCGAAGAAGGGTTGATGGTCGGCATCAGTTCAGGCGCGGCGGCGTATGCGGCGCTGGAAATTGCGCGACGCCCGGAGAACGCCGGTAAATTGATTGTGTTTATCTCTGCATCGAATGGGGAACGCTACCTGAGTACGCCGCTGTACGGCGATGATGTGTAAATGATGGTTCGACACAACCGTTTCTGGCTTCGGCGCGTATGGTGGTATAGAGAACCGGGAACCGGGAACCAGGAACTGAGAACCAGGAACCAGGAACCGAGAACTGAGAACTGAGAACCGGGGACTGAGAACCGGGAACTGAGAACCGGGAATTATCGCCATACCATATGGCTCGTGCAAGAGAGACGGACATGAACCGGATTCCTTCATCCGAGATTACGCCAGAGCATATCTACCGCTCGCGACGCCGGTTCCTGCGCGGGATCGGCGCTGTAGCGCTGGCAGGGTTGGGTATCGCCGCATGCGGCGATGCGTCAGTCCAATCGCCCGCCCTCACACCAGGACCGGTGTCGCAACAGACCGATGAGTTGGGTGATCCGCTCAACACCTACGAGCAGATCACCACGTACAACAACTTCTACGAATTCACGACGCAGAAAGAAGGCGTCGCCCAACTGGCGCGCAACTTCCGCACCTCGCCGTGGACGATCAGCATCGGCGGGTTGGTTCACAAACCGCAGACTATCGCCATCGAGGATATACTGAAGCGTTACCCTGCGGAAGAGCGCATTTACCGCCTGCGCTGCGTCGAGGGATGGTCGATGGTTATCCCATGGCTGGGATTCCCGCTGCGCCGATTGCTGGCGGATGTCGAACCGATGGCGGACGCGCGCTACGTCCGCTTCGAGACGCTCTACGACCCGGAACAGATGCCGGGGCAGCGGGATCGCTGGTACACCTGGCCCTACGTCGAAGGGCTGCGCCTCGATGAGGCGATGCACGATCTGACGATCCTGAGCGTCGGGCTGTACGGCAACCTGCTCCTGCCGCAGAACGGCGCGCCGCTGCGACTGGTCGTTCCGTGGAAATATGGGTTCAAGAGCATCAAATCAATCGTGAAGATCGACCTGGTTGCCGAACAACCAACGTCGCTCTGGATGGCTGCCGCCCCGCACGAGTACGGTTTCTACGCGAATGTCAACCCCAACGTCCCGCATCCGCGCTGGTCGCAGGCGACGGAGCGACGCATCGGCGAGTTCGAGCGCCGCCCGACGCTGCTGTTCAACGGGTATGCCGACCAGGTGGCGAGCCTCTACGCCGGGATGGATCTGCGGGTGAATTATTGAGGCGCGGGGCGTGAGGGGTTGAAGGTTGAACGTTGCACGTTGAATGTCGGACGACAACATGGAGGGGCGCAGCAGCGCGGCGCCCGAACCGGCAGCGGGGTTCACGGCGGCGGCGCGAGGCGCGAGGTGTGTATGGCTGAGTCTGAGACTCATCCCAACAACTGGACCCACGTCGTTCATCCGGCGGCACTGACGCCGCTGGCGCTGCTGATATGGGACGCACTCAGCGGGGGGCTGACGGTCAACCCGATCCAGGACCTGACCCAGCGCACCGGCTACACGGCGGTCATCCTGCTGATCCTGTCGCTTGGCTGCACGCCGTTGAGCACCGTGACCGGCTGGAAACGCATGATCGCCCTGCGCCGTCCGCTGGGTCTGTATGGATTTCTCTACGCCATCCTGCACATGCTCATCTTCGTGGCGCTCGATTTTGGTCTCAACCTGACGCTGATCATCCAGGAGATCGCCGAGAAACGGTACATTCTGGTCGGAACGCTGGCGCTGTTGATTCTGCTGCCGCTGGCGCTGACTTCAACGAAGGGATGGCAGCGTCGGCTTGGTCGAAACTGGAAGCGGCTGCACCGTCTGGCGTACCTGGCGGTTCCATTGGCGATTGTCCACTACGCCTGGGCGCAGAAGAGCGACATCCGCCAGCCTCTGTTGCTGGGTGCGGCGGTTGCGCTCCTGCTGGTGCTGCGTCTCCCACCGTTGCGCCGCCGGATCGAAACGTGGCGTCGCGCACTCGTCGCGCGGCGGCAACCGGCGTCTCACAGGCATGCCTCTGTCGGTGAAGCGCGACGGTCGGATGGGGGATGAGGCGGAGGAGTAATGCTACCAACCCGTGGTCGCCTTTAGCGCGTAGATGGCTGCCTGCATGCGATCTTTCAACCCAGGTTTCAGCAGGATGTTGCCAACGTGAGTTTTGACCGTTTTCTCGCTCAGGTGCAACTGCGCTGCAATTTCCTGGTTATCCCGACCCCCGACGATTATAGCAGTTCTCAGATACGTTGACCCGTGTCTGGATTGCTAGAGCTTTCCATCGTCGTGCGCCGCAGCGGGCTGATGGAGATTGAGAAATAAATCCGCTATCCCGCGTGTGCCGTCGGGCTGAAGCCCTCGGCTATCCAAGGCGAAGCCCGCCTGCGCGGGCTAGAGCGGATTATCAAAGACCATAAGCCCTGGCTGAGGTCGGGCAAGCGCTGCGGGCTGGATTAACCCGGCGCCCCCGGCATAGGGAAGGGTGACGGACACGCCAGCCCCGTAGGGGCTTCCACGCGCTCAGGGAGGGCTTGAGCCCGCACGAGCGGAGTCACGCCCGACGACGACGATGGCGGATGGCTTCTCTCCGACCGCCATGCAAGGCGGTCGCCGCATTGGGAACGCGCGAGGGACTGCGCTTGTCCCAGGAGGTTCAACCTCTATGAGAACCGCTATAGTTTGAGCGCCTCGAATTCGCGGATGGTAAGGACATCGGGCGACCGCCGCACGCCCCGCACTTCTTTCATCAGTCGCCAGGCGACGCGCGGATGCAGATGCGCCTCTCAATGACCTCTTTTCCAACATTGCACCCCCCGACGCATGAAGCCATCATCGCGCCGCACATATCGTCCACGTTTGAAGGCATAAAACACAATGCTCAGGGAGCATGTGATATACTGCACATCACCGCTGATACCGCCAGGCAACCAGACCCAGGGGGCGCGACACGTGGCGCGTGTATGTCAATTGGCGCATTGCATCGTCCGGAGGCGCAGATCGGTGGAGACGCCGTGCGCTTCCATGACAGCGTTCGTCGTTACTCTTGCGATTGTGGCATTGCCGCTGCTCTGCGTGCTGCATTGCCAGATGCCTTCCGCTCCGGTTCAGGACGCGCTGCGTCCCTTCCTGTTCCTCTGTCATCTGGTTCCCGGCTTTGCAGAGATCTCTCCGTCGTCTGCGGTCGATTCCGCCAGATCGCTGTCGCCGACGATCCGCGCCGTGTACGACTGTGTGATGGCGTCAGCGCTTGCCGTTGCGTATCTGCTGCTGGCGCTGGCGTATGACCCTGATGGCGAAATGCCCTACCGCTTCTTCGCCTTCCCTCCGCCATCTCCTCCTCCCAGGACCTGACAGATGCCGACACGCAAGGCGGAGTGCGCCCGGCGCCAGCCAGGCTGGCGGGTTCCGTTTTGGCGCGCTTTGCGGCAGGCTGGAAGCGCTGCCGCAGGTCTGGAGTCCCTTCTGATCGACGCAACGATGTCATGAAACCCGACTGACAGACTGATAACCTGACATGATGAACTTCCTGGAGGAGTGTCGCTATGGTATCTCTGACTCGTATGGTGCGCGTGGGTGTGGTGCTGGTCGCGCTGATAACAGGATTCGTGGGCGCGCGCAGTGCGCTGGCGCACGCCGACTATGTTTCGTCCGATCCGCCAGCTGACGGAACGGTAACCACTGCTCCGGAGCGGGTCGTGATCGTCTTTTCGCAAGAACTGAAGCCGGAAGGCAACACCATTCGCGTTACCGACGCACGAGGCAATCAGGTTGATCGCGGTGATACCGCGCTGGATCGTACCGACCCGAATCGCAAAACGCTGGTTGTCTCGCTGAACCCCGGTCTAAGCGACGGGTTGTACACGGTGAACTGGAAGAACGCCAGCACGGATGGTCACAGCGAGACAGGACGCTTCCGCTTCCGGATCAGCAGCGGTACGGCAGCGCCTGCGCCACTCCCGGCAACGTCTGGCAGTGAATTGCCCTGGTTGATCATTGCGTCGGGCGCAGGCTTGCTGCTGATCGGAGCGCTGGTGCGCCGCCACGCATTGCGCTGGTCGTAGCATCCGCCATTGTTCGGGCGCATAGCGGTTTGGTTGATGGTTGAGCATGTCTCAGGCAAGCTCGTGAAGAAGAATAGAAACCGGTATGCGCCCCTCGCCGCCGGGCTAATGTAGCTAATGTAAGAATAGAAACCGATATGCGCCCCTTGCCGTGGGTCTGATGAAGATTGAGAATTAAATCCGGTATACGTCCTTGCCGTGGGGCTCATGGAGATTGAAAATTAAATCCGCTATACTGCGCTAGCCGTGGGGCTGAAGCCCTCGGCTAGCCAGGGCGAAGCCCGCCTGCGCGGGCTATACCGGATTATTTATTCAAAGACCATAAGCCCTCGGCTAGCCAGGGCGAAGCCCGCCTGCGCGGGCTATGCCGGGTTTCGTAAGAGCACGGGGCAATCCTCGGATTGTGCCGTGTATGATCGCTATGATTCGTCGATCAGTCATCATCGCCGGTCTCCTCTTCGCGCTCAGCAGCGCGATGGCGGTGTACGCCCATCCTCAGATCGTATCCGTTGAACCTGCACCCAATGCCCGCCTCGAACAGGCGCCGGAGCGGGTGCGGATCACGTTCAACGAACCGATTGAGGATGCATTTGCGTCGATCCAGGTCCTCGACGCGACCGGACGCGCGGTTGATCGCGGCGATGGTAGACGGGCGCAGGACGATCCGACAACGCTGAGCGCCAGTCTGCCGCCGCTCGAACCTGGCGTGTATACGGTTGTGTGGCGGGTGGTGGGGCGTGACGGGCATCTGGTGAAGGGAAATTTCGCCTTCAGTATCGCTGGCGCACCATCGGGGGAACCTTCGCCGTTCGTTCCTTCCCCGCCGCCAACTACGCTTCCGACCGAAGCGGGGCATGCCGTCGATCAACCGGCGCCTTCGCGCTCGTCGGATCCACTGCCAGACGCGGCGCTGGCAGTGTTGCGCAGCGTGATGCTGATCGGCGCAGTCGTGGCTGTCGGCGGAATGTTCTGCCTGTATGTGATCGCAGTGCCGGGAAATGGGCGTTTCACGCGACGGATGTATCTGCTGGTGGTCGGCGCATTGCTAACGCTGCTTGTCGCAACGCTGGCATTCTTCGCAGTGCACACGCTGGCGATTGCCGGGCGCATCACTCCAGATGCGCTGGTTGCTGTTGCACGCGATACACGCCTGGGACAGGCACTTGTCGCCCGCACGATCCTGACGCTGATCACGCTGTTGCTCTCCAACTGGAGACCACAGTGGGCACTGGCGCTGTCTGGCGTGCTGATGCTGTTGACATTTTCCGTAAGCGGACATCCTGCCGCTACAGAGACCCCACTGGCATCCATCCTCCTCGACTGGATCCACCTGGCAGCGGCGGCAATCTGGGTTGGAGGGCTCGCAGCACTCGCGCTGGCGCTCCTTCAAACCGGCGAGGAGGTCAACAGCGCGCCTGACCTGCATCCATTCCGCACAGCGCTGACCCGTTTCTCCCGACTTGCCCTCGGATCAGCGGCGGCGCTGGCGATCAGCGGCGTGATTGCGGCGCTGTCGTACCTGCGCACCGTCAGCGACCTGTGGTTGACCGACTATGGGCGCGCGCTGCTGGCGAAGAGCGCTCTCTTCGGGCTTCTGATCGGTTTTGGCGCATACCACGCACTGCTGCTGCGACGAGAAACGGCGTGGCGTCCAGGAGAAAAAGTACGTGCGCTCGTCCGGCGATTCCGCCGTTCGCTTCCGCTGGAAGCAACGATTGCCATTGTCGTGGTCGGCATTGCCGGGGTCCTGACCAGCCTGCCGCATCCGGGCGCAGTGGTTATGCCGACCCATGCCATTGCACCGACGGTCGTAGCGCCCATTCCGACCATAATCGTCATGCCGACGCCGCTGCCGCCACCAACGCCTCAACCTTTCATCGCCACCCAGCCAGCTGGCGATCTGCGCGTCACCCTTCGGATCGAACCGGCTGTCCCCGGTCGCAATCAGGTGCACATCCTTATCACCGATGCACAGAACCGCTCGCATGACGTGCAGCGTGTGCGCGTGACGCTACGGATGCGCGACCAGGATATTGGCGAAACGTCGGTCATCGCTGAACCTGACGGTCGAGGGACATATGTTGTTCGCAACCAGGTGATCGGCATCGCGGGGGTCTGGCAGGTGCAGGTGCAGGTGCGGCGCATCGACGCTGATGATGTAACCGCCGATTTCCAATTGTTGATCAACAGATAGATGCCAGAAAACAGGTGCGCATTGCAGAACGATCAAGGCAACGCATTCACGCAGGGTGAAGATGCGTCAACGTCTGGGGAGTTGCACACGCAGGAGAGATGTGCTACTATACAGCCGTTGATCTTTGTGATAAATCGCACATGGTAGTGACTGATGCACAGGTGAAGAGTCTGCCTGAACAGGCATGGTCGATCGTTCAGGCAGGAACGCCTGCCACACGCAGAGCCGCGCGACACCTTCCGGCGCTGCTGCTGATCTGGAGTATTGCGCTGCACGCTCCGCTCTGTTGCATTATTCATTGCCACATCGCTCCCCTGATCGTCACGCGCTCGCCGGTACAGCAGGCGCCACTCTTTACCTGCGTATTCGAGTACGTTACCGATACATACCCATCGCTACCGCCGGTCTCGACGCTTCCGCCGGTCGTCTACGCAGCAATCGTGACAATCCCGATGTTGTTGATTGTCTTCCTGATGGCAGTCGGCTGGCTGATACCCGTTCATCATACCTACACCCATCTCCTGGCGCCTCCTCCAACTCCTCCTCCTCGCAGTGCATGATGTGCTGGCAGTCGAACCCACAGGAATGAAGAGCACAATAGCGCCTCATACTACCATGGGTTCAGGATCAACCTCACTGTTTCCTGGGTCTATCAACTGTTACACCTGATCTGGAGGAAGCCATGAATCGCACATATACAATCACATTTGCCTGTCTGATGGCTCTGGTGCTGGCGCTATCCGCATGCGGCGGGCAGAGCGGACCTGCACCGAGTGCAGCGGCAGAACCGCTGGCACGCACAATCTCAGCCAATGGCGACCCTGAGAAGGGCAGGCTCTACTACGAGAACCAAGGGGGATGCCTGGCATGCCACTCGACCGGCGTCGATAAACTGGTGGGACCAGGGCTTGCTGGTGTGATGACAACCGCAGGTCCGGTCTACCCTGAAGGGGTCAATTACCGCGGGAACCTGCCAAATGGTCAGCCGCGCACTGAGGAGAACATCGCGGCGTGGATCCGCAGCGGCGGTCAGGGGCAGATTGGCGTGATGTCGCCCCACGAAATGAGCGACGAAGACATGGCGAATCTGCTGGCATACCTGCACACCCTGAAGCGACCGTAGGGATCATGCACACCTGATGCGAGGAGGAACGACGTGTGAGATCTCCGCATCTCACACGTCCTGCACCCAGGGTCATCAGCAGCGATGCACAGCGTGGATCGCGGGGGGCGGCATACGCTTTTCTGCTCCGGCAGGACGATAGCGCCTGTTATGTCCTGTACGCCTGAAACGAACGCTCCATCCGCACCCCTCGTGAGATGTTTCATATCAAATCTGGTAGAACACGCTGCGCGTTCCACCGGTGTTCGTTTACCATCCGCGCTGGTTGCCCTGGAGCGAGGGCGTCCCGCTCTCGTGGGGCAGTCGAGGGCACAATGCTCTCACTCCCGTGATGAGTCACATTGCTGCGTGCGGGCGCGACGCCTGCACACCCGGCTGCACTCGTGTTCCCGTCGGTGTCCGGTTCTTGCTGGATCGCCAGCTGGCGGAATGATCTTTTCTATCAACGGCGCAATATGTCACGTGAGGCGGACGCAGCAGTGCTGTTGGTGACGATACGTCCAGCCCACGCGACGGGTTTCTCGATAGACGTGCTGTTCGACGCGGTTCTCGCTGCGTTGCGGTCAGAAAGAGTTGTGCGATGAATCAGGGATTGTGCGCACTGATACGATCAAAGCGCCTGCTATCGTTCTGCAGGCGGCGGTTGGGGGTCAGTCTGCTCATGGGGTTGATCGTTCTATGGCCCGTCGCGGCGCCGGGCGCGGCGACCGGACAACCGGCGCTGCACACCCTTGTGACAACCCAGGTGCGCCGTCTCTGGGAGCGTGATGTGCCCTTCGTGCTGCGCAGCATCGGGGTGATCCATCAACCGCCGGAGTATGTTGCCCGTCAGGCGCTCTTTGCGCTCGACCGTCACGATCTCGCCGGAGTCATGCGATTTGTCGATCACAGTGCGCCTTCAGTGCACGAGCAGGTCAGTGAGGCGCTGCGTCACTGGCCCCCTGGCGCTCTTCGTCAACCGGGGGTCTGGGGATGTATTGGACCGTATCAGCAGGAGCCATGGCTCAAATCGATTCCCGAAGGGAGTATACGCCGTGTTCCTGTCGCACTCTCACGATCCGGCGAGACGCATGAACTGATCCTGACGCTGCACTTCGGCAAACAACGCGGATGGCGGATCATCGGGGCGCATTATCTTCAACCGATGTCCCATCGTTCTCCGTGAACCACCGGACAATCGGATGCGTGCAAAATCGGGTACAATAAGAGGTACTCATCCGTTCGTCCAGAAGAAAGGAGATATCGATGACGCCACGGAAACGCACGGTTGCAATCCTGATCTTCGACGACGTTGAGTTGCTCGATTTTGCCGGTCCGTTCGAGGTGTTCAGTTCGGTGCGCAACCTGACCGGTGATCACGAGCGGTTGATGGATGTTTTTGCGGTCGCCGAGTCGCTGACGCCGGTGCGATGCCGGAACGGGCTGGTCGTTCAACCGGAACGAACGATTGACGAGTGCCCGCCGGTCGATGTGCTGGTCATTCCGGGAGGAGCGGGGGTGCGTCCTGCGCTGGAGCGAAGCAATCTGGTCGAATGGGTTCGCACCCGCGCGCAGGAAGTCGAACTGACGGTGAGCGTCTGCACCGGCAGTTTTCTGCTGGCGCAGGCCGGGTTGCTCAGCGGTCGCCCGGCGACGACGCACTGGGAACGCATCAACGAGATGCGAGAGCGCTTCCCCGATGTCGAAATCGTCGAAGATGAGCGTTGGGTCGATACCGGCGAGATCATCACCGCCGCCGGAGTCAGCGCCGGCATCGATGTTGCGCTGCATGTGGTACGCCGGTTGTACGGCGCCGACGTGGCGCGCGCGACGGCGCTCGGCATTGAGTACGATTACTGGGAGTGACCGCCATTTTCGCGCACGATAGCGATCACGTCGATCTCCACCTGCGCGCCGCCGATCAATTCTTTGACCCCGATCGTGCGGCGCGTCGGGTAGGGCGGGTGAAAGTACTCACGGTAGAGTCGATCCATCTCGGTATACTTCTGGATGTCGGTCAACGACACATTCACCCGCACCACATCGCGCAATGTGCAGCCCGCAGCCGCCAGCACTGCGATAATGTTGTGCATTGCCTGGCGAAATTCGGCTTCGAAGCCGCCAGCAATAATGCCCGCGTGGCTGGGATGCAATCCCATATAACTGGACGTGATCACCATATCGCCGATGCGGATCGCCTGATCGTAAGCGCCGTGCGGCACCGGGGCAGCGTCGGTGAGGATGTGGATGTGTTCCACGGCGAATCTCCTGTGATTGCGCATCAAATGGCGCGCGAAGTTCTCGCTGCGCCTGCAACGACACTCTGAGTGAAACTATGGTACCATATCTCTGCGATCCCCTTATAATGCGAATACGAAGAGAGGAGCACAGATATGGCAACACTGGTGCAAATTGTTGCGGAGAAGGCGGGTATTTCCGAGGCGCAGGCGCAGACGGCGGTCAGGGCAGTGGCGGACTTTCTGAAAGAGAAACTGCCGGCGCCGGTCGCCGGGCAGGTCGATGCGGTGCTTTCCGCCGATGTGAGCGGCGTGGCAGGGGCGGCCGAGTCGGTCATCAAAGGTCTCGGCGGGTTGATGGGCGGCGAAAAGAAAGGGTGAAGGAAGGTTGAAGGTTGGAAGGTTGAAGGTTGGAAGGTTGAAGGTTGGAAGGTTGAAGGTTGGAAGGTTGAAGGTTGGAAGGTTGAAGGTTGAAGGTTGAAGGTTGAAGGTTGAAGGTTGAAGGTTGGAAGGTTGAAGGTTGAAGGTTGAAGGTTGAAGGTTGAAGGTTGAAGGTTGGAAGGTTGAAGGTTGAAGGTTGGAACGTTGAACGTTCAACGTTGAACGTTCACGTCATACAACCATCCCCAGCGCCAGCAGCAGACCGAAGATCAGGTGCAGGCGGGCGGTTCCTTTGAGCGCTGGATTCAACGCCCGCCCTTCAGCCGTGAGCATGGTGCGCAACGGTGCAATCGCCAGCGGCGCTGCGAGCCATGCCAGCAACACCCATGGTCCGGTCAACCCGCCGATCCAGAGAAGCGGCGGCGCCAGGAATGCCCCGACGACGAGCAGTGCATACTCCGCGCGCGTTGCCCGCGCCCCAATCATGACTGCCAGCGTGCGTTTGCTCGCCCGGCGATCAGTGGCAATATCGCGCAGATTGTTCACCACGATGATCGCCGTTACCAGCATTGCCACCGGCGCCGACGCCGCCCACGCCAGCGGCGGAACCGTACCGGCGTGCAGGTAGGCGGTCGCAGTCACCGCGATAATCCCGAAGAAAATGAAGGTGAACAGATCACCCAGCCCGTGATAGCCGAGGGGCCAGGGTCCCCCGGTGTAGAGCACCCCGGCTGCAATCGAGAGGACGCCGATCACCAGAATAGGCCAACCGCCGACGACGATCAGGTAGACGCCGATGAGCGCCGCCGCGCCAAACGTTGCGATCATGCCATTCCGCACCGTTTCCGGCGCCAGGAGCCCCGCCTGTGTCACCCGCGTCGGACCCAGACGTTCTTCCGTATCCGCACCCTTGCGAAAGTCGAAGTAATCATTCGCCAGGTTCGTCCCGATCTGAATCAGGAGCGCCGCGACCAGCGCGGCGATGAAAGGTCCCCAGCGAAAACTGCCGGTTGCCAGCGCCGCTGCCGATCCAACGACCACGGGAGTGACCGCTGCCGGCAGAGTCTGCGGGCGCGCAGCGAGAACCCAGGCTCGTATGCGCCCGGGATGCGATGGGGAGAGAGGAATGCTCATAAGCGAGTGTGTGATCTCTCTGTGCTTCCGAAACATTCTTTTTTCATGATACCACGTGATGAGGGGTTAGGAGTTATATCCTTTGCCTCTCGCCGCATCCCCCCTCGCCGCTCGCCGCTCGCCTCTTCCCTCGCGCCTCTTCCCTCGTGCCTTTTCCCTCTCGCCTCTCGCCTTATCCCCTCTCGCCTCTCGCCTCATCCTCTCTCGCCTCATCCCCGCTCGCCTCGCCCCTCTCCCCAAACCCTTGAGGTCGGGCGGAGTCCCCCGGCGCGG